>CAZLDN010000096.1:0-20062 GCA_964558355.1 uncultured Candidatus Solibacter sp. | reverse complement strand
ATCGGATAGCCTAAACACTACCTGCGCTAATATCTGGCGCAATCACTACATCCTGTAGTGGCAGAATCTCCCAAGTAACACCCGCGCACCCAGCATAGTCCGCCCTCCCGGCATGCTCGGGTGCGCATCCTATCGGGAGAGTGCATGAGCAGCGCACAGCAAGATGCGCCACAAGCGCCGGTCGCGGAACCCTGCAAAGCGCCCCACGCAACACCAGGCGCATCCCATAGCGCCACACACAGCAGCCTATACCCCTGTAGCGCCATAGCAGCCTACAAGGCACCCAATAGCAGCCCCATAGGGAAGCATTACCCCTGCAGGCTCGCATCAGTCGTAACCCCGCAACAGTCAGCCAGCCACATTCATTCAGCGGGAATGGGTGCTGGCGGCAGTTCGAGCTTCGCGCCTATGTCGATCGACATACTTGGTGCGTCGCAGCATAGCAAGGGGTCAAACGGCGCAATCTTCCAGGGCTTTCTTGCGCTTTCCCCATGGATCGCCGTGGACTCCGCGCTCGCATTCATTGACAAATTGCGCGAGCTTGCGGTTTTTGCTGGTCAATTGCCGGACCTCCTCTTGAAGCTCATCTATCTGACGCAAAAGGGTTCGGCGCTGCGGCAATACGCTTCTAATGCGCAATGGCCGATTCCGTTCGTGCTCGGCTTTGTGACATCGATAGCACAGCGTTCTCCCGTTCTCTGGGTCAAGCGTCAGCTCTGGATGCGACGATTTGGGCTTGATGTGGTGCGCGTGGAGATCCTCGGCGCTACCGCAATCCATGCACTTGCAATCCCGGGCTTTCACCATGTCGGCCCATAGTTTCAGCTTCGCTTGCGTCATGTCCGTTCTTTCGGGCTGTAAAGCCGGGATTGTAACCCGAAAGTATCGGCGCATGGTGGGCAGGCACAATCCCATGCCAATCAATAGGCTAGGCCACGCCATGCCAGCGCACTGTGTCTGGACTGTGTCGGATGGCCAGTTATCCACGGGCGCTACTTGTCGGCCTCGCATCCAGCAGCCCCGAGCCGAACGGCCGGACCGGCGAGCGGCCCGAGGCGAATCGGCGCACCCCCTCCCGGGGCGTCGGTCGCTCTCATCCCCCCGACAGGCCGAAAGAAATGGAAGGTCACCTATGAAACGCTCGTTTCTCGTCCATGAGCATACGCGTTGGGACTTGCCGCCGCGGATGGTGCCGTTTGTGTCCCGGGACGGTTCTACTTGGTCCGCTGTTCCTGATCGGTTTATTCCGCAGGCGGCACGTCGCCGTCGATTCCGGACGAAGCAGCGGAACTTGCTGGCGCGTCGATGAAGGAATTAGCCCCTCGACAGGCCGCAAAAACAGGTTCCTCACCTATGAACTGGCACATCACGACGCATAAAGGTGGCTGGAAGTTGTACAAGGGGAAACGAGGGGTGCTTTCGTCCCACAAGTTGCGCAGGGACGCGATTGCGCGGGCCAAGAAGGTTGCGGGCAAGGATGACGTTATCTACGTCCACAGCGCGTCTGGAGGGGTTGTAATCCGCATTCCTGAGCTTCCGCCTGTGGATAGGGTTGCCGCAGCGGTATGGATCAAGCGGGCTGCGGAAATGTCCCCGGAGGGTCGGAAGAGGATTGCTGCATGGCTGCGCGATCAGGCCAATAGTCTGGTGAAGCTTGGGGATAAATATTCGACCAACTTTCGCGGACGATATCACGCCACATGAAAGGCTTGACCCCCCATCAGCAGCGGATATTCGACCTTGCCCAGACGAAGACGAATGCGGAGATAGCGTCGGAACTTGGAGTATCTGTTCCGAACATCAGCAAGACTTTGGTGGTGTGTAATCGGAAGTTGGGATTTCCGATGAAGCCTGGTGTCAGGTCTGGAAGGGCGAATGAGGTAGAAACGAAAAACCCGGAATTGGCTGCTGCGGCGATTGAAGCTGCATCTGCTGCGGGGATTGGGACGCTGACGACGCAGAAGGCTGCTATTGAGGCTGTAAATGAACAGTTGAGGGCTGCTGGGATACCTGGGAAGGTGAGTGAGGCTGTTGTTCGGAGGATGCTGGTAAAACATGCGGATGTCGTTACGTTGAAGAAGAAGATCAACACGAACGAGATTCTTGACCGGCTGGACGACGATATTTATTTGATTGGTTCGTACATCGACGACAAGGTTGCTGCGGAGGCGAGTCTTAGAGACTTGGCCCAAGCGAAAGCGATATTGATCGATAAGAGGCAGTTGCTCCGTGGAGAGCCGACCGCGATTGTCTCGGACTATGAGAGAAAGAAAATCCATGAACTTTTGCCTGCTTTGGTGGCAGAAGCGAAAAGACGGTCGATCACGATTGATGTGACCCCTCAGAGAATCGACGATGCTCCAGCTTCCTGAAGAAGCCCATCTGGGGAAGATGTCGGATGAGGACTTCCGGGTTCTGCTGGCCGGTGTTGCGGATATTGCCTACGAGGATCGGAAGCGAAACCAGATTCTCGATTACAAGCCCGTTTCTCAAAAGGTGCAGGATTTCCACGACTCTCCGGCTAGGGTCAACGCTATTGGCGGTGGAAACGGTTCGGGGAAAAGCGAATCGGCCCTTGTAGAGATGGTGATGTGCGCCACGGGAGTCTTTCCCCACTCCCAGCGGCATTTGATAAAGCAGAAGTTCAGGGGTCCGATTCAATGCAGGCTGGTTGTTGAGTCTTTAACGACGACTTTGGAGCCGATCATCCTCCCCAAGTTGATGTGGAACAGGTGGACCGGGGTAGATCAACAAGGGGGAGAGAGAGGACATTGGGGCTGGATCCCACGATTTTCGCTAATTGATTCGGATTGGCAAAGGAGTTACTCCCAGAAACTGAGGATTCTCCGGGTTATTTGTCGAGACCCTGAAAATCCGGCGAAGATTCTTGGGGAGTCTTCAATCCAGATGATGTCGTTCGACCAAGACCCCACTGATTTTGCTTCTGGCGACTTCCATTTAGTCCTTCACGACGAACCGCCTTCCCTTGCTATATGGCGGGAGAACGAAGCCAGGACGATGCGGGTTGCTGGTCGGATGCTTTTAGCAATGACGTGGCCGGACGACCCCTCAATCAACGTGGATTGGCTCTACAACGAGGTTTACGAGCCGGGAAAAGACGGGAACGACCCTCAAATAAAGTGGACCGTTCTCAGAACCACTGAAAATCAGAACCTCGACCAAAACGCCATAGCTGCGCAAGCGGCTAAATGGTCCACCGAGATGAACGCGGTGAGGATCGAGGGGCAACCGATCCGTTTTTCGAACCGGATTCACCCCGAATTCACCGACCAGACGAAGACGTGGTGCTTCAAGTGTGAGAAATCCGTTATTCCGATGGCGCTTTCGTACAAGGAAGGACTTGGGTGTCCTTATTGCCAAGCCGAAAACCTGGTGGACTTCAACCACGTTCAGGAATTCGATACTTCAGGTACGTGGCCCACGGTTTTTCTCGTCGATCCACACCCGAGGAAGAAGCATTGCCTGCTTTGGGTCCAAATTTCCCCGCAGGACGATTGGTTCGTCGTTGCAGATTCTCAAGTTGATGGGGATTGCGTCGATGTGAAAAAGGAAGTGGACCGGATCGAGCAGGAATTGAAGCTCTGGACGGCCATGAGGCTCGCCGACCCGAACATGATCGAGTCCCCCGCGAGTCACTTGCGACCCAATGGACGGCCTTTGACATGGAGAGACGAATTCGACTCCGCAGGGTTGAGACTTGACCTTGCAGACGACTCCAGTGTCGGCAGGACTCGAATAAACACCATGCTGAAGGTGGATTCCTCTACCCAACAGCCCAGATTGGTCATCCATCCGAGGTGTCGCGACACGATCTACATGATGCAGCGTTATTCGTGGGACAACTTCTCAAGCAAGATCGACAAAGAGCAAAAGCAGGTGCCGAAGGATAAATATTCGGACTTTCCCTCGTTGATAAAGTATCTGGCGAACGCCGAACCGAACTTCCGTGCGTTAAAGGACGGGGGTCGAGTGTGGAAACGACCCGGACACAGGAAGGGCGGTTATGGATAAAGAACTGGTTGCCACGATTCATTGCGCCTGCGGACAGGTGGCGTCCATCTTCGGAATCGACGCCGGACACGGAGTGAAATACAACTCCATCGAACCCCCTTCTTTCATGGGGATGAAGGAATGTCCTGAGTGCAAAGAGCCGTTGGTGACGAGGAGAATCGCTTGATCGCAATGACCAGAAACAGAAAAAGAATCGATTCGGTAACAATCGACAAGGAAGCCATTGCCGAGCGCATCAAGAATTTCTACGACCGCGACCATCAGGACCGGAAATCTGAGATTGATGTAAGACTCCAGCGGTACGCCAAGTACAGGATGTGGACCGAAGGCAAAAGCTGGCCGTGGGCCAATGCCACCGACGCCGCCTTACCCGACATGATGACCGCCTCGATGAGGCTTCAGGACACCTTGCACAACGCCGTTCTAGCCGCTCGTCCTCCCATCATGGCGAAGGCGATGAAAAAGACGGACAAGGATAAAGAGGAGTCGGTAAACAACCTCCTGGACTTCCAGTTCTTCGAGGAACAACCCGGCGAAGATACGGTAGGGCAGCTTGCCGACGACTTCGTGAACGAAGGGTTTTTCACCGTCTACACCCCCTGGATCGAGGAATCCAGAAGGGCGAAGGAACTGAAGGTGTACGACCCCATACCTCCTGACATGCAGCCGACGCAGTATTTCTTTCAACTGCTGCAAGGGTTTTTCCCTAAAGGCGAGATTGTCCCCGCAGAAAACGGTTGGGACTTCAAGATTAAAGACGGGGATAAACGCGCCGACGCTTCGTTTTTCACCACTGAAGACGGGGTTGAACTGGAACTGGGTCGAGAGATCGAAGTCTTCAACGGGCCGAGGGCGATTCGGTGTGATCTTCAGGACATCCTTCATCCTGCCCGATGCGAGAATCTCCAGATCAAGTCTCCTTCAAATCCGAGCGGGGCGACCCACGTTATCAAACGAGACTTTCCCAGCATCGATGAACTGAAACGCCTTCACAAGTCCGGGTACTACGATCTGCTCACGAATGAAGAAGCGGAAAAGCTCGGCATCAAGAACATGGACACGTCCAATCAGGAGAGAGAGCAACAAAAGGACACCATGCAGGGGCACTCGGAGCAACGGGAAGAAAAGCCCAAAGGCGCCGAATCCCACAAGACCTTGACCCGGCTGATGTGCTTCGACTGTTTTGACATCGACGGGGATGGTTTGGACGAAGACGTGGTTTTCTGGATGATCCTTGAAGAAAAGATTATCCTGAAAGCAGTATATCTATCTCAAGTATTTCCTTCAAACCCGCCTCGCAGACCTTTTGCCGAGGCGGGGCTTTTTCCTGTCCCGGGAAGGCGGTTCGCCATTGGGATTCTTGAGATGATGGAAGGGCTTCACGACCTGATGAAGCAGTTCTTCGATCAAGGGGGAGATGCGGGAACGATTGCAAATGCTCCTAATTTCTTCTACCGAGCTTCATCGAACATGCGACCGGAGGTTATTCGTTTAAGCCCCGGCGAAGGGTATCCGCTCACGGACCCGAAGAACGATGTGAACGTGATTCAGATGGGGAGCCAGAACCAGAGCTTCACGTTCAACATGGTGACGATGCTGACGCAGATCGAAGAAAAGCTGACGAACATCGGCGACCTTCAATTAGGTCGAGTTCCCCAAGGTAAGGCTTCAGCCTTGAGAACTGCTGCGGGCATGCAGACTGTTCTGTCTCAGGGCGACGCTCGTCCAGAACGAGTCCTGCGGCGGTTCTTCATGGGGCTGGCGCAAATATTCCAGAACTTCCACGAATTGAACGAAGTGAAACTGCCCCCGAAGAAGCAATTCATGATGGCGGGGCCGGTAGACCCGAGAAAAGACCCGTACCGGATTGTCGAGAGGTCCGAGATTCGAGGCAAGTTCCGCTTCACCTTTTCTGCGAACGTCCTGAACACCAGCAAAGAGGCGACGCAGCAGGCTCTAGACGGACTGATCGCGATGTTCGTGACTCCTCTTGCCATTCAAATGGGCCTGATAAAACCGGATGGGATTTACCGGCTTTTCCGAGACAAGGCGAGGTCGTTGGGACAGGACGGGGACAAGTATTTAAGCCCTCCAACACCGGGAGCGATGGACCCGCCGATATCAGCGGAAGACGCCATTATCAGCATCATGGGGGGAGACATGCCGCAAGGCTCCCCGATGGAAGGGGTGGCGGAGCATTTCGAGAAATTGCAGACCTTCTCGCAGGATGACTCCTTCGGATATCTACCCGCTGAAACGGTGCCCTTGTTCAAAGCGTACCTACAGCAGATGGCGCAGGCGATGGCTCAAGAACAGGCGAACGCAGCGCTTCTGAAGGCGGCGGCGCAGTTCGGCAGTCAGGGGCAGACCGGAGCCTTACCCGGCCCACAAGGGCAGGGAATGCCACCGGGAGGGCAAGCGATGCCGATGGTTCAGGGGAATGAATTGCTTCAGGAAGATTTGCCGGGTGCGGGCGGGGGCGGCAACCCGACACCGCAATGAGTGATTTTAATCGCGAAGATTTCCTCGCCACCGTTGCCAAGCGGGCCGGAGAACGACAGTCGAACATCATGCCCATGCTCAGAGCGGCTCAAGCCGTCGCCCCGGTCATGGCGAAGCTCACTACAGGTAATCCTGAATGGGACCGCTACCAACAGCATCTACAGGGATTCATCGAGCAAGCCCAGTCAGCAAAGGCTGGGGCGCAGGGCAAGATTACCGGCCCTGAAGCGGGCGACCCGCTGATCCTTGCCAAGCTGCGGGTGGACATCATCACTGCGGACGCAATGATTGAAGCATGGACAACGGCCCTGAACCTGCCTGCGGCCCTGATTCAAGGCGGGGAAGAAGCCACTACCCTCATCAAACGGTTTCGGGAGAACCAAGATGAATCTGCCGGACAAACTCAACCGTAAGACTGTCGCGGCAAAATTCAACAAGCTGAACGCGAAGTCGTGGGAGTACCTATTCGACCACGAGAAGGAAAACGGCCTGCTTCAGTGTAGAACCGAAGGATGGGGGGAGAGGGTAATTTGGTACTCCACCAAGCGAGTAAAAAAATGGCTGATAGATAGAGGCCATTACTTCCCCGAAGACTTTGAGATTCAACCACGTCGCCAAGCAGGGATGTGGACATCACTAATGGTTTAGACAGCAACACTTTGGGAGGAGAGTTTGAGAACGGGGTAGTTCTCAAGGTCTTCTCGTAGGCGTACCGCCAGAGCGGTAAAGCCTAATTGGTAGGGGCCATAAAAACAGTACCACAAAAATGGCGACCCACCAAATAGTGGTGAAAAACTGGTGAAAAAGTGGGAGAAAAGTGGGGGATTAGTTCCACTTTAGTTCCACTTTTTGCCCACTCGCATATCTCTCTTGTAACTTCCCGCGTAGGTCGTATTTGCCACGCCGACGGTGGCTGAGAACGCGAAAGACGCGCGGATGCAAATCAGACATGCGCTCTATGCCGAAGTCCCTGACGACGGCGAAGCTGGTGGCGGCGCAGCCAGCGGGGAAGACGTAGTACCGAAGACTCAGTTCATTGCGGCAATCAACAGCCAGAACACGAAGCACGCCAATGAAATGGCTGCTCTCAGGGCCGAGATGGACGCAAAGATTGCAGCAGCGGCAAAGCCTGTTGAGGGACCGAAGACGTACACAAGGGCGGAATTGAATGCTCTGGTGGAGTCAAGGGCCATCACGCAGGACCAAGCGGATTCGCAGATGGACTTGCAGATTCGTGAGGGCGCAAGAGCCGAGGCGGCAAGGGTCGCAACAGATACGGTTACTGCGGTCAGTCGCAAGGAGCGCGTTGATGGCGAAATAGCCAGATACACGGTGGTAGCGCCGGAAGTGCTGGACGAGACGCACGACACCAGAGCCAGGATCAAGGAGGAGTACAAATTCCTGATCGAGCTAGGTGACAAGGCAAGCGTCGAAACCCAGTTGAAGGCGATCCGCAGTGTGTTGGGCCCTATAGACAAGCTGGAGCGAGCCAGGAACGGCAGACCTTCTCACGAACCTCACCGCGAAGATGGTGGTGGTGGAGTGGAGAGAAAGCCCAAAGCCTCGGACGGGACTTACGACGGACTCTCCGCAAGAGAGAAAGCCCACTACGACAAGCTCATCACCAACGGAATCTATAAGGACAAGGCCGCAGTCAACGCTGAACTCAAATTCCGAAAATCCTAATTGGACATCCTCGTACCGCAGCGCCACTCGGCGCGGCAGGTCAATCAGGCGAACACCAAGAGGACGGAGTTCAAGCCCAATCGCTACACCAGCGGTTCGGCCAATCTGGACGACATGATTGCGTTGGGCAAAGCAGTGATTCTCTGCGACGCCCATTCACGGAAATTCTCCCCCAAGAAAGCGCGTTACAGCCCGCATCCAGACCCGAAGTTGCGACGTGTTTTAGGCCGTTGCGACGTGTGTCAGCAGGAAGGTCTTTCGTTTCTGTACATCAACGGAAACGACGCGGAATCCGAGCGCAAGAAAGTCGAAAAGTTCTTGCGTTCACTGGAGTACGGAAAAATTTTCAACGGATAGGAGAATAAAGTGGAATGGGCATATGACTTGGGCGGTGCGCCCGTAGGCAGGGTGAAGAAATACCAGGTGGCGGCAACCAACACGACCATCGGTGTTCCTTACCTGAAAACAGCAGACGGCGGAACAGGGATCGTTCTGGCCACAGTCTCCGGCGCGGTGGATTTCGTCGGCGTGAACGTCGATGCGGCTGGGACTTACGTCACTTCGCAGCAAACGGACAACTCCGATACCCAACGGCTGACGACCATCATCGTGAGTCCTCTCGCGGTTTATCGGGCGAAGATGTGCGGCGGGGCGGCGAACGAAGCCCTGACGGTCGGAACCGAAACGACTGGATCGACTACCGGCCTCGTTGTGACGGTTTCGGGAATTGACCCGAACTCGCCTGACATGAACGAAGGCGTGGTGTGGGGCTACTCCGGTGCGAATGCAGGCAAGGTTCGCCGGATCATCACCACTTCCGGCTCGGTGGCGAACGTCACTGTTGCTTTCCCCTACGACATTGCCATCGGTGATGAATTCCTGTTCTCGGCACTTTCTCCGACTCGCACGATTCTGGCGCAGTTCGGCACCGACATGACCAACCTCGACGTGAGCGCGACGCTCTCCGGCGATGCGACGGTCATCACGGTCGAGATGCTCTGCGGGGACAAGTCCGGCAACGGCAGGACCGAGAGCTACGCCTTCATTCAATTTGCCGACAGCCTGTTCAGCGGCAGTCTGACCTAAGCGGAGAACGACATGTCTACACCAATGGAAAGTGGCAGTTTTGGCGATCTTCTCGATCCTCGGTTTCAGAAAATCTTTCAGGACACGCTGAAGCCCCTGAAGGACATGCTGGGCGAGGTCTACACGATGATCCCGTCGAACGGTCGGAACAACATGACCTTCAGCGAGATCGGGACGGCGACGGATTGGGAGGAATTCACTGGAAACGTGAACTACTCCTCAATCAATCAGGGCTACGACGTGACCATGACCCCGGTGGAATTCACCAAGGGGATGCAGGTCGCTCGGAAGCTCTACGACGACGACCAGTATCACATCATGGACCAGAAGCCAAAATCAATGGCCGACAGTCTCCACCGGACCCGTCAAAAACACGGTGCTCGGATTTTCAACAACTTCAATTCGGTGGACACGCTGTTCTACAGCCACTCCGAAGGTGTTGCCCTGTGTTCGAACAGCCACACCACGACCAGCGGCGCTTCGACTTCCTCCGGCTTTGACAACCTCACAACCGCCTCCCTGACGGCGACGGCAGTGTTTGCCAAGCGCCTCCAGATGATCGGCTACCGGGGCGATCAAGCCGAGAAGATCGAAGTGATGCCGGACGAACTCTGGTTCCCCCCGGACCTGTCGGAACAGGCTTTTGAGATCATCAAGTCTTCGGGCAAGTTGGACTCGGCCAACAACAACAGGAACTTCCACGAAGGTCGGTACAAGACCTACGAATGGAACTACCTGACCGACACGAACAACTGGTTCATGTGCGACTCGAACCTTCGCAAACAGTTCCTGTTCTGGTGTGATCGTGTCTCAAACGAGTACGCCATGATCGAAGACTTCGACAGCCTGGTGGCGAAGTGGCGCGGGTATGTTCGTTACGGGATGACCTACACCAACTGGCGCTGGATCGATGGAGCGCTCGTCTCCTAATGGTCCTCACCGTTCGATTCGAAGTGGCAGAGAAACTCGCGCCGCATCTTGAATTCAAGCTGCGCGAGATTCCTGCCGGTGTCGTCTGCACCATTCTGGAGATCAGCCATGCCGAACAAGTATTGGAACAACACGCAGAACCTGAAGGGCGGATCGAACTCGGAGTCGAAACCATCAGCACCGAATCTGTCGATGCCGATGAAATCCCCGAGTTGGCCCGGTCTACCGGGACCATCTGGTCCGAACCGAAGTGGCGGAACTCCGACGACGGGGAAGATGGGGCCGTTCAAGATTTAAAGGACATTCCGGAAACGGAATCCGCTGACTCGGGGCTGCGCGAGGAGACGAGCGGTGACAGTTTGATCGTGGCGGGAGAAGAAAATGACAATGCTGACTAAGTACGGCACGCTTTGGGGAGATGTTCCGCAAACGACTGGCGATATATGGTGGGTTTCGCCGGGAGACAGTTACACGATGGGAGGAAAGACCTACGCCGCATCTGACGGCGCAGACGGCCTTTCTCCTGACAGGGCCTTACGGACCCCAGCTCAAGCCATATCGAACGCCACCGCCGATAACGGCGATGTCATCATGATGCTGCCGGGCACGCATACGTCCGCCTCTCAAGTCGCTTTGAGCAAGGCCGGATTGACGTTCGTGGCAGCCCACCCTGTTACGCGGATCGCTCCGCAGATCAAGCAATACGCCCTGAACACCAAGGTCAACTGGACCAGCACTTACGCTGGAACCGGGATCGCCAACACGGCAGCAGATTGCGCCTTCGTCGGCATCAATTTCATACCGCTGACGGCGCGAACGATGATGTCCATGATCGCCACGCCAAGAAACGCCTTCATCGGCTGCGCGGTAACGATGAGCGCGACGGCAAGCACCAGCACCAAGGGAATCGTTTTCAGCAGCACCGCTGGGGCGAATTGCAGTTTCGTGGACTGCGTGTTCCTGAACAACGTGGCGACTTCGGCGCAGGGTCCGTGTCTTGACCTGACCGCTGCCGACAACTTTCTCGTACAGAACTGTGACGTTCTGCTGAAAGGCACTTCAAGCGCATGGGCTGTTGCGATTCAGCTTGGGGCGGCAAGTGCCGGGATCTTCCGCGAGAACTTCATTGGGGCGGTGAACGCTGGAACCATCACCATCGGCATTGACGGGACGGGTGTCGTAGTGGCGAACGCGGTCAATCTCATCAACAACCGATACGGCGTCTCCCCGGGTGCTGGAGCCTGCAAGAACTTCGACAACAACGACGCCTCGATTGTCGAGAACTACTACGGGACCGTTGGCGCTGGTGCGGGGTACGTCATTCAGACCATCGTTGTATAGGGAGCCGCATGCAAACCCAAGTATTCGACACCAAGCCCGTCCTTCGGCCCAATCAGGTCGAGGACGCCAAGAACGAGATCAAGGCCGCAGAGGCGAAACTTCAGTCTCCTCATATCGAGGACAAGGGAGAAGTCGCAAAGCAGTTACGCCGGTTGAAGAAGTCGTTCGAGGATCAAGCCCCGCGTCCGGCTGAGAACCCCGACGAAGAAGGCCGCATGGTGGCGCGGGTACGGCAGTTGGAGAACGAAATCCTCGTCGGCATGCCCTCACAAGAGGAGATGAGGAAGGCCCCCCCAGGTGCTGTTGATAAGCACATGAAGTGGGAGAAGCGGAACAAGCTGAAGATTCTGGAATGGAAGAATCTGAAACTTAGACTGACCCACGGCGAGGAATCCGAGGCGGCAAACCTGGAAATGCATCGTCCTGTTGGAAGTTCTCTCAACATGGACAACGCCCACATTCCCGGGAAGATGATGTTCATGCCCGCCTACGACGCTGGGCTTCCCGTTACGTTCACCGATGAGCAACTTGCCTATTTGCGTGCGGCGAATCCCGAACTGGCGGGGATGTTGGCAACCCTGAATCGTGACCAGCGGGCCGAGGTCAAGGAAGTCGTCAAGACCGCACAACAGATCGCTGCCTCAGAACATGGCAAGCGCGGCGTCGAAAAGCGCGAGGCCAGCAAAGGTATGTCAGACGAAGCCAAGGCGGCGGCTGGGGAGCGGATGAGGAAGATGCACGCCGATAAAAAGGCGGCGAAGTTGGCGGCGGCAGAATGAGCTACGACGACCAGCCCTATGCGGTAGGTGGGAATAGCAGTTCGGATCAAGCCGAAGCGAGCACCGCCAATCGTGGGGCTGGAACGATTCAAATGCGCGTGCTGATCGAGCTTCAGGTCATCTCGACGCTGTTACATCAGATGATCGGCCCCGCAGATGACTTGCGGAAAATTCGGCAGGACGTTGCAGATTCAATTTCATAGAGGATAGATCATGTTGAACGAAATTCAGGTCGGCCCAAGCAAAACTGGCGACAACGTTGTCGTCAAGCATCGCGGCGGTAAAGAAGGGGAAGGAATTGTCTCCACCCTGCACGGCAAGTACGCCGAAGCTGCAAGGCGGGGTCAAGTCTTTGCCGCATCCACTCTGGCAGCAGGCATTGTCGTTCCCTTCATCGCGGCAACGGTAGCCTCGAAGTTCACCCTGCTCAACCCGTCCAGTTCTGCGTATGACGTTGAGTTGATCGACATCAACGTCCTGCAAGTTCCAGGTTCTGCTCTTATCACCGGCATGGGCGTGGCATTTCAGGGTCCGCTCGCATCGACTGGCGGCGCGCCTGGAACTTTGACCGTCAGCACAGGTTCCCACGCCTGCACGCTGGTCGGGTCAAGTCAAAGCACGCCGGTCATTCACTACTCGGCTGCGACCCATACCAACGTCGCAATCGCCAACCTGAACCCGGTTATTTGGCTGTACAACAACGTGGCGACCACGGTTATCACCCAGCAGTACGTGAACTACCAGTTCAACGGGAAAGTCTGGATGCCGCCTGATACCGCGATGTGTCTGGTGAACAGCATCACCGGCACTCAGAGTGCTGCGGCGGTCACAGTCACCTACGCCCTCTGGCCGCGCTGAAGGACATGAAACATGGTCTCTATAGAGGGGCATGTCTCTGCCGGCAGTAAGACTGTAATTCGCACGTTTAAGTTCACCCGTCCTGCGGATACCACTCAGTACACGGCGAACGATGTTGTCGGGCCGAACGCGACGACAGGGGGTGCTTTTCGCATTGAGGACTGCGTTCGAGAGGAAGGCGGAAGCGGGATTATCTACTCCGCGCTGATGTTCGCTTCGACCGACGCATCGACCAATCCGAACTTCGACCTTGCGCTGTTCGATACCAACGACCTGACCGTTGCTGCGGACAACGCCGCAGGAACGATCACCGACGCCCAAGCCCTGAACTGTGTAGGCGTCATCACATTCGACGGTACCAACGCCGCAAACGTCTGCACGGTCGGCGCCAATCTCATCATAGGGGCTTCTGGCATCGCGCAGGCCTTCAAGTGCGCCCCGAACTCCCGTGACCTGTGGGGAGTGGTAATCGACCGTGGCGGCTACACCCCAGCGAGCGCTGAGTCGTTCAATTTTAAACTCTGCCTGAGTCAGGACTGAGCCATGTTCAGACGCAGAGATGGATTTGGCGGGAGCGGATTCAACCCGGTGTCGATCAATGTCGGACTGGCCAACGACCTGTACCTAACCCGCTACGCCCCCAAGCAACTCCTGATCAGCGGAGATGGGACGGGGGCGACGACGAATGCGGGGTTGATCGCGGGATATTCTGGGTTGTCAGGTTATGGCGCTCTATGGGGATCGACGGTAACGCCATCAACATCTAATTTCGCGGTGCTTGCTGGCAGCGGCGGCACCACGATTAACGCGCCTTCAGGAACAACGCTAGATTTCGCTGTTGGAGGCGGCGGACCAAAGGTAACGATTGCAGGCACCGCAGGCGCAGGCCCCGCCATCACCGCAGGCACCGCCACGACGGATGTGAATGCGCTGTCCGCAACGCAGACGTGGAATGCGGGAGGAGTCGCATTTACCGGCCTTAAATACACAATAACAGACACTGCATCCGCTGCCGGTTCTATGGCTATGCAGATATTTGGGGGGGCTGCTGGAACTACTAACCTAATCAGTGTGAGCAAGGCGGGGTTGGTCAATGCGCCTGCATATGCGGTAGGCGGTGCTGCGGGTGTGAGTTTCGGCCCCGCTGGTGTTGCCAGCATCACAGTGGTCAACGGCATCGTCACGGCCATCTCATGACCGACGAACAAATCAGAGAAGCAGGCGAGCAAGCATCGCGAAACGCCGTCGCCAACATGATCGCGAACGCATCCATGACCGTGGCCGATCAGGTGGGAGCCATTGCCAGCCTGAAGGCGGAACTTGATTCAGTGAAGGCGAAGCTGGCGGCGAGTGAAGCGGAGTGCGAGAAGTTGCGTGCGCCTGATGTGCAGAAAGCGGAATGAGCAGCACCAGCCAACTGACGGATTTTTCGGACCTGAAGGCAGACTTGGCGTCTCGCTTGCGTGGGCAGACTGGAGTCACCGCGACGGACAACATTTACGGGCGTTACATAAATATCGCGCTACAAGACTCCATGCTCGGTTTCGACTACAAATTTCCGTGGGCAGAACGCTCCGCAAGGCTTCTAACCCGCGCAACCTACTCGACCGGCACTGTGACCGCCACGCAGGGCAGCATGACGCTGACCGGCACGTCAACCGTCTGGACGACGACCGACGCATTCACGATCGCCAATGCCCGCGCCAACGGCAAGATCAAGATTGCTGGAGGGCTTACCCCGTACACCGTTTCCTCAGTCGGCGGTGCTGGCACGATCACGCTGTCCAGCAAGTTCACCGAAGCGACCGCGACCGACACGACCTATATCTACTACGAAGACGAGTACGACCTGGCGACAGACTTCCTGCGTCCGGTTGACGCGCAGGTGTTCTCCGACGAAGCAAGCATCGACATTATCGGCAGGACCGAATTCCGCCGTCGCTATCCGACGAACTCGACGCCGGGACGGGTAGCAGTAGCAAGCATCATCGACTTTGCGCCGAGCGGGAACACGACGCCGATCCGTCGAGTCCGTTTCGCCCCGCCCCCTTCTACGGCAATGACCATCCCCTACACGTACATCACTGGGAACCTTGCGGTCTCAAGCGCCGGGGTGGCGGCGGCGAACCTGTCTGCGGCGAGTGACGAACCGATCATTCCTCTGCGCTATCGGCATGCCCTCGTATTCCACGCGCTGTATCACCTGTACCGCGACCGGAAGGATGACGCGCGTTCGCAGGAAGCGAAGGCCGAATATGTAGACATCATGAATCGCATGCAGGCGGACGTTGAAGTCGGCGGAAATAGACCCCGCTTCGCCCCGAGGATATCAGCACGCCGTCGTCCCTGGAGCGGAAGTGGTCGATTTGACATCGGAAATCGTTTCGACAGGCTTGAGGACCGCTGATGCAGACCAAGACGCAAATCGTCAGGCATCAGTTCGGCGGCGGATGGGCCACTGACTACGGGGATACGGCTGATGTTGCGCCTGATGCATCAGGTAAGGTGACTATCCCCTTCCTTGTGGACGCTCAAGACTGCCTTTATGAGCTTGATGGCGGGCCGCATCTCATAGGAGGCGCGACCAAGGTTAATTCCTCTGCGGTGGCCTCTGGTGCCGTGGTGACAGGTGTTTTCGACTACTGGCGGCAAGGAACTGCTGGATCTCCGGCTCGCCGCCGCATCTTGCATGCAGGGACCGTGTGCCTTGCCGACGCAGATGACGAAATCTACGCGACGACCATTGGCAGCGGCCTTGAAAGCGGGAAGGTTCCTTCGTATTTCACCTTCGATGATCTGCTGATCTTTTCCTCTGACTCTACCGTTGACGTGCCGCGTTCATGGGACCAGACGACGGCGCAGAACTTGGCAGGCTCCCCCCCCCGATTCAGTTTCGGCTGCGCCCACAAGAACCGGGCTTGGGCGGCGGGGGTCTATGGGCAACCGTCCAGACTGTACTACTCGGTCAACGTAGACCCTGAAGATTGGTCCGGTTCTGGGTCAGGCTCAATCGACATCGACCCGCAAGACGGCGACATGATTACCGGGATTGTGAGCCACAAGGACGAACTGTTCGTCTTCAAGGGGCCGAACAAGGGAAGCATCCACCGGATAACTGGATCGTCTCCTACAGGAACTGACGCCTTCGCCCGAAAGAACTTCGTCAACGGACTTGGGGCTTGCTGGCACAACGCGATATTCCGGTTTGGCGATGACATTGGATTCGTGAGTCAGTACGGCTCTATTCACAGTCTTTCTGCTACTGCGGCTTACGGGGATTTCTTTCAGGCGGCTCTTTCTCTCCCGATAAATCGATGGATCAACGATCACCTGAATAGATCGAGGCTGAGATACATCACTGCTGCTACAGACGCGTTTAACGGCTTCGTTCTCATCACCATGTCGATCGACTCCAGTTCAACGAACAACGTCTGCCTAGCGATGGACTACCGGGGTGCGCCGCAGTTATTCCGGTGGTCACACATTCCATCCTACAAGCATGGAAGTCTCGGGAGTTTCGTTGACACCAGTGGAGTCAGAAGGATTCTTGGCGGTGGAAATGACGGCTATGTCCGAAGGCTGAATGTAGCGGCAAGGTCCATCGATGGGGCCACGGCTCTGTCGTACAAGGTGACGACTCCGTTCATGAGTTATGGCAACCCCTTCCTGCTGAAAACGCTGTCGAACGCATCGATAGGCGTAGTCCCTAAGGGCGCATTCAACACGACATTCGCATGGACGCGCGACGACAAAGCGCAGCAGACCTACACCGTAGCCCAAAGCGGAAGTGCGGTTCTGGATTCGTTCGTCCTAGACACCGACACGCTCGGCGGCTCTCGTTACGTGGATCGGTTCATGGAATTGAACGACGGTGATGAGGGAAGGTATTTTCAGTTTGAAGTGAGGCAGAGCGCAGTCGATCAGGATATTGAATTGCACTCCATCTCGGCCATGTTGACTCCAGGCGCTATTTCAACGGAAAACTAATGACTCTCGCCCGCGTTAAAAATTGGCTTGCCGCAGAAACGCTCACCGCATCAGACCTGAATGCGGAGTTCAACAATCTGATAAATAACCCCGGCAGTCTCATTTGCCCGATTGGGTTCAATCTCACCTTTACCGACGCGACTTACGACATAGGGGCGTCAGGGGCGACCAGGCCTAGAGACTTGTTCCTATCTCGCAATGCCGTGATTGGCGGGACGCTGAACGCCATCGGGAATGTGACGCTCGGGACGGCTGGATCGGTCAAGGGCGCGGCGCTTTTCAGCGGGAATACAAGCGGCGTCGTGACCGTTCAATCTGCTGCCGCCGCTGGAACGTGGTCATTCACATGGCCCACAGACGCAGGGACCAACTCCTACGTTCTGCAAACGAACGGCAGTGGCGTTACCTCATGGACAGCGGCAGCCGGGACTCCTGCGACGCAGGCGGAACAGGAATCTGCGTCAAGCACTTCTGTTGTGGTGACGCCGGGGAGGCAGAAGCATCACCCTAGCGCTGCGAAGGCGTGGGCGAAATTCGGTGTGGCTGGGGATGTTGTCGCATCTTCAGGCGTGACCTCCGTTGCGGATAGCGCGACTGGCTCTGCAACGATAACTTGGTCAACGGCATTTTCCACCACGGCGGATTACGTGGTGCAGGTCACGATACAGAACGGTCCAGGTGGGTTGATTGGGTTGTGCGGTTCGCAGGGAGCGACGTCTTGCGTCATCAATGCTGTAAGCGATTTCAGCACTACCTACGCGGACCCGGTTTATTACCACGTCGTTGCGTTCGGGGATCAGTGATGAAAAGGCGAATCGTTTTCACCAGGCCTGACGGCGGAACGGAAATAGTAGCCCCGGTAATCAACACAGACGAAGACATTACCGAGGAAATGGCGGAACAAAGAGCATGGGATGCGCTTCCTGCGGGCGCCATTTCTCCTCGTTGGATTGCCAAAGAGGAAGTCCCGACAGACAGAACATTCCGCAGTGCGTGGAAGGCGGATTGGACGATTGACATGACCAAGGCAGTTGAGATTGCAAAGGCCGTTGTTTCAAAGGCTGGGGGCGATCCGGCAACTGTTGTCGCAAAAACCCCTGAGGAACTTAAGGCAATCGTCATGAGGGCGAAGGAATGAATGTGGAATTGAAGGGCGAGGACTTACTTGCTGCTGTTCAAGCGCAGCGGAATGACGCGATGGACGACGCCGCCAACAACGCCGCCACGATTCAGGCGCTGCTGCGTCGGATATCGGCACTGGAGAGCGAACTTGCAGACGCAAGAACAGCCTCGTAAATCTCGGGCACAGATATTCCGCGACCGGGTGCAAATCCGGATTGCGGTGGACTCTGCTGGTCCGGAAATAGGGCGGTTGCTTGCTGAAAACGGGGTGATTTTGCCGGATGAAGAATGGGAGAATGGGCTTAGTGGAGCGTGGCTGATAGCGACCGAAGGCGATACGGTGATTGGTTGCATTCAGGTCATGCCGACAAAGCCAATCGGATGGTGCGCCTGTCTCTATGTGAAGCCGACAGCCGGATTCAAGATGAGAGCCATCGCTATTCGGAAGCTGATAGCGGCTGGCATGGCGACTTGTTACACGGCTGGTTGTGCTTACGTCGCGGGAATGGTGGATTCGAACAATACCAAGTTCGCCGATGTGCTGACGAGACTGAACTTCGTGCGGGGGCCTAATCACATGCTGCTGCTCAAACGACTGGACGTTCACTGATGCCTCAATACGTCACCATCAACGGTAAGCAGAGGCTGTTCGTACCTGGGGAACCGAGCGTAGGAAACACGCGCATCGGCCCGCAATACGGCGGGGCGCAGCAGGATTCGTGGACGACGCCGAATCTGTATTACACCTACGGGACTCGGCCTACCGACAACCCCTACGACACGGACCAGATGAATCAGCAGGTCGTGAATCGTGACCTGTGGAACAACCTTGAACGGACGACGGTAGACGGGGTATCTGGATATCTCGCCCCTGAAGGCGCGACGATTCGGACGACGGACGACAACTTCCAGAACGCCCAAGATGGCGGAGGCTGGGTCAAGCAGGCGATGGATAACGGCATTGGCCTGCTGGCGACGCCGTTCATGGGGGGCGGTATCGGTGCCGGGATGGATGCGGCATCTTCAGGGAACATCCTGAATGACGCAGTGGCGCTTGGCAGAAACGCCGTTCAAGGATACGCGAATACCGCAGCCAACATCAGGGATGGGGTCGGCAATTTCCTGAGCGGCGACGTTCCTACAGGCGACGCCTCTTGGGGGGTTGGTCCGCGGGTGAACACTGCATCCTATCCGGGTGCCACCGACTTGCTGGCAGGCGGGGCTGAAGGGATAGAGCGGACATGGGGCGTTCCGGGGATTGGAGCGACGCCCCCGCCCAGCGGACTTCCTGACACTTCGCAAAACAGCTTCGACACCGGAGCAATGGCTGGGGCGGGCGGTTCCGGAGCAAGCGTTCTCAACGGGCCGGGGCCGAGCGCGGCATCGTGGAATGCGGCAACTGGGGGCGGCGCAAGGCCGGATGGCTTCGGCTTCAACGTACCCACAGTCACTGCCGTTGGCACCGCTGCGCTTGGCCTGAGTGCCCTGCTGGGCGGTGGTGGCGCATCCGGCACGACGACCGTGACCAACTCCCAGCCCCCGATGTCAGCAGAGGAACGGTCCCTGATTCAGTTGAACTCCGACCTTGCCCGCAGGCAACTCGGCTCAATCGACCAACTCGCCCCATTCCAGCGGGAACTACTTGACGCCGCGATGGCGGATACCCGTCGAATTGCTGCAAATAATGCAGCCTACGACGCAGCATTTCCTGCCGCGCAACAAGCTCAAATGGCAAGAGC
>CAZLDN010000095.1:0-20366 GCA_964558355.1 uncultured Candidatus Solibacter sp. | reverse complement strand
CGCTGCCTCCGCAGCCGCGCACGTTGAGGCGATGGGAGGCAAAACCCCTCTCGCAAAGAGCCTGGGCGAGCGAGACCATGTACCCGCTCTGGCTTGAACCCTCAAGTCCGTGGACCAGAACGACTTCCGCTTTGGCCTGTCCGGTAGGGCGGTTCTCGTGGACAAGGACGCGCGTGCCAGGTTCGGTTGGGTAGACGGTCTCGCGGGTGGGAAAGCGCGGCTCGTCGATGGCGCGTTTCCAGCAATTCCCGGCAAGGGTCGAGAGGTGTGGGTTGCGAAAAAAGGGCTCGAAGGCGTTCAACTTCCAGGGTAGCCCAGCGTGTGGACCACGGGAAGGCGTCCCCATGGGCTATGGCCCCCGAATCTCGATGAAAACCACGCCACGGCACCCCCCAAGAATGAGGCCGCGAACTCAGAGAGCGGGTTCCGGATCATGCTCTCGACCGAGCGTGTTTCCGGGCATGGCTTTCAACGGAGCGGGCGACAGGCCAGGAGGCCTGTCCTACTGGCCTAATCGCCTTCGACCTCGCGTTCGAGCGAGGCGGGATCGGTGGACTTGCGGGCCAGATCCTCGGTGAGGATGATCGCCTCGGCCAGATCGCGCATGGGACGGCGGAGACGGCGGCTTTCGTTGCGCAGGCGCAGATATGCCTCTTCCTCGGTGAGGTGGTACTTATACTGCAGGATGCCCTTGGCGCGCTCGACGAGTTTGCGCGTCTCAAGCTGGCGGCGCATCTCGAGCGTCTCTTCCTGCAGCCGCGCATTCTCGTCCATCAGGCGGGCTCGGGCGATGGCGCCGCCCATCTGTTCGCCGATGAAGCTGAGCAGACCGATGGATTCGGGCGCGTACTCGTGGGAGTCGCGGTGATGGACGTTGACGACGCCGATAATGTCGCCGCCGCTGACAAGCGGGACCGAGCAGAAAGCTTCATACGTGTCCTCGACCAGGCCGGGGACGCGGATGAAGCGCGGGTCCGAGGATGCGTTGTTTGACAGTGCGACGACGCTCTTGTGCTCGACCACCCAGCCGGTGATGCCCTCGCCGCTTTGAATCGACAGAAGGCCGATTTCGCCGGCGTGCGGGACCTGGGAGGCGCGCAGGACGATGTCGCCCGAGTCCGGGTCGAGCAGATAAACGAGGCAGGCGTCGCATTCGGTAACCTGAACGGTAAGGCCGACAATCTCGCCCAGCATTTCGTCGACGCTCCGGTGGGAACTGACGATATTGCTGATGCGGTGCAGCAGTGTGACTTGAGAAGTTGAAGGCTCCATGGGGGTAACAGTTGCCATTGCTGATTGTAGGATAGGTGCAGGGAGGCGTGTGGTCCAATCGAAGTTTTCTATCGGACCGATTGTGGTCGCGTGAGCGTGTCATCTCATTGAAACACTTGATTTTATTGGCTGTGTTGGCGGCTGCGGGGCAAAGCTCGGCCATGGGCGCGTGGCGGCGGGCGGCGGCGGGGAACGTGGAAGTTTACACGGATGCGGGGCGGGGGATGGCGGCGAAGATTCTGGCTGAGTCATTGAGGTTCTATGGGGCGTGCGCGCGGGTGAACGGATACGGCGAGGAGCCGCCCCCGATGACAGTGGTCCATTTCGCCAGCGAGGCGGATTTCAGGCGGATGCGGGGGGAGGGTTTTTCGAAGGCGTTTTTCCAGCGAACGGGCGACTCGAACTGGGTGGTCGTGCATGGCGGGCCGGATGCGGTGAGGCGGCTCAGGCACGAACTGGTTCACGTGATGAACGACCAGGCGGGCCTGAGTGGGCCTGAATGGATGGCTGAAGGGTTGGCCGAGTACTATTCGGGTTTGGACGTGGCGGCGGCGCAACGTGGAGAGACGCGGATCGCGCCGATTCCGTCGCTCATCCGCCTGGCGGCCGGCGATGGCGGCTGGTTCGGCGAGAACGACTTGAACGACGGGCGGCAGATGCGGGACGAGGCCCTCTTCTATGCGCGTTCATGGGCGCTGGTGAGCCAGTTGATGCGCGAGGGCGGTGCGGAGAGCGTGCGCAAACTCGCCAGGATGTTGGATGGCGGGACCGGTCAGGAGCAGGCGTTCAGGCTGGTGTATGGCGTGGGAATGGGCCAGATGATCGCGCGGGCGAGGATCGGAGCCGGACAGGTTGGCGCGGCGGGAGGATGGGTCGAGCGGTCGTGGCCGGCGGGTCAGACCATCGAAGAGGCGGTTACGGATTTCGATGCCGAGGTTCTGTTGGGCGAACTGGCGCGGGCGACTGGAGCGGACAGCGAGTCCGGCCGCAGGTACGAAAAGGCGCAGTCATTGGCCGGCAAGGGGCAGGACCGGCAGGGCAAGTTGGCCCTGCTGGCGCTGAGGCGGGGCAATGCGGACCAGGCGCTGGCGTTGATGGAGTCAGCCGCGGCCGCGGGTGGCAGTGACCCCCGGCTGTGGTTCGAGTACGCGATGTTGATGCGCGAAAAGGGCGCCGAAAAGTCAAAATGGATCGGAGCGCTGAAGCGATCCGTCGAACTGGATCCGGGACGAGGCGAAGCGTGGTTCGTCCTGGGGACGTCAACGACGGGCGAGGAGTCGATTCAGTTGCTGAAGCGGGCGGTGGAGGCGAGTCCGGGACGGGCGTGGGCGTGGGAGGCCTATGGCCGGGCGCTGCTCAATACGGGACGGAAGGAAGAGGCGCGGGCGGCGGCGCAGGAAGCGCTGAGGTGGGCGCGGCGGGGTCAGGACCGGTCGATGGCTGAGGGGTTACTGGCGGAGATCGATGCACCGCCGGCGGAGCCAAGAGGCGAGGGTCCGGACGTGGTGACGCCCGGAAGTTGGACGATGAGCGACGTGGCGTCGAGGGTGGAAGGCCGATTAGTTGAGGTGGATTGCGCGGGGGCGTCGCCGGTGCTGGTGATTGAGACAGGCGGGACGCGGGTGAGGGTATCGGTGAAGCGGGCGTCGGGCATCAGTGTGCAGGGTGGCGGCAAGTTCGCCTGCGGCGTGCAGGGTGCGGTCAGACCGGTCGTGGCGGGACACGATGCGAAGCCGGATGCGGCGCTGGGATCGGCGGGCGATTTGAGGTCGATCGAATACAAATGAGGCCGCGGCGACGCGCCATGACTTGTCAAGCGTTCAAGTTGAGCGGATAATCCAACAGTAAGATCCGATTGTGTTGGTTCGAATAAGGAGACCCGTCCCATGAACCCCCAGAGTTCAACCGAATACGTCGCCGCCCTGAAAAAGAACGGGGCCGGCGACCAGGCCGTGATCGCCATCCTGCGTAACGCGGGGTGGCCGGAAAAGGAGGCTGTGACCGCGCTCTCCTCCTACTACGAGGCCCTGACCGGATTGGCCGTCCCCGCCCGCCCGAACCTGGTCGGCGGACCGAGAGAGGCCTTTGTGCACGTTCTCAGTTTCCTCACGCTCGCCGTCTGGTGCATCGCCGTGGGATCGCTCTGGTTCACGCTGATCGGATTTTGGTTCCCCGATCCCGCCGCCCGGATCTACAGTGATCCGTTCGCCGGAATGGCCCGCGACATGGCATCCGTGCTGGTTGCCTTCCCGGTGTTCCTCATGGTGATGCGCCATATCTGGCGCGAACTGCTTATTCAGCCCGCCCAGGCTGATTCAGCGATCCGCCGCTGGTTGACCTACCTGGCCCTGCTCGTGGCAGCCAGCACGGTGATCGGCGACGTGGTGGTATTCGTCGCGCAACTGCTCCGAGGCTCCATCACTGCGCCGTTTATCGCAAAGGTCGCTGTCGTGCTGGTGCTGGCGGGCGGCGTGTTCTGGTACTTCCTGGGGTCAGTGCAATTCCGCGGCGAGAACCGCAAAGAACGTTTGCGGCGATATGGCCGGGTGGGGTCGGCGGCCGCCGCCGGCCTGGTCGTGCTGACGCTGGCGCTCTCATTCGCGGAATTCGGCTCGCCGGCGACACAGCGCCTGTCGGCATCCGACGAGCGGCGCAGCGAGGACCTGGAAGTGATCGCCGGGGTGATCAAGAACCGCTGGACCGCCGCCCGCGGGCAGGAGACGCCAACGCTCCCCCAGTCGATCAGGGAGCTGCCGGAAAGCGCGGCGCTGCGGCTTACCGATCCCATCACGGGCGAGCCGTACCGCTACGTCCCGCTGGGCGGCGCGCGCTACGAACTGTGCGCCGGCTTCCAGACTGACACCACACGCCTACCGGTTCAGGTGCGGCGAAGCCTGTTCCGGGTCCATCCCGCCGGAAATCACTGCTTCGCCGTGGATGCGCCAACCAGCCTGCCATAGATAAGTCCACGCCGGGTGAACGCGGGCGGACCGGAAGCGGACAGCCGCACTGGTCCGGCCACGCAAATCCTGATAGCTTGGATCACTGTGAAGATCAAGCGCATCTCAACGGCTGTCATTGAAGCCAACTTTGATTGGACGATTGTGAAGGTGGAAACAGACGAAGGCTCCACCGGCTACGGTGAGGCATTCGTCGGCCCCGGCTTGACCGGCGTCATCCGGCAGTTCAACGAAATCCTCGTCGGCGAGGATCCGGCCTCCATAGACAAGCTGATCCGCCGCATGAAGGCGTCGACGATCTACTGCGCGCCCGGATTGGTTTACCACGCCATCGGCGGTATCGAGACGGCCTTGCTCGATGTCCTCGGCAAACGCCACAAGATGCCAGTCTGGCAGATCCTGGGAGGCAAGTACCGCGACCGCGTGACGGTCTATGCCGATTGCCATGGCGGCGAGGCGCTCGAGTCGATCAGTCCGATGCTCAAACCCCGCCGGCCCGGTTGGATGGGCGCGGGCGATGACCCCGGCGACGCCGTGATCAGCATCAAGCATCACGGCTGGGATGCCTCGAAGAACGAGACGCTGGGCCCGGAAAGCTACGCCAAACGGGCGCGGGCGATGGTGGAGCGCGGTTTCCGAATTCTGAAGTTCGACGTCGATGTGCCGACGCCGCACGAGACTGACGAGTATAACCGCGACCTGAGTCCGGCCGAGGTCGACTTCGCGGCGGCGCTGGTTCGCGGCGTGCGCGACGCGGTGGGCATGGAGACGGGGCTGGCGGTGGATTGCCACTGGAACTATGGCGTGGCGGCGGCGATTGAACTGGCCCGAGCCGTCGAACCGTGCCGCCTTTTGTGGCTCGAAGACCCTGTTCCGCCGGAGAATGTCGCTGCCATCGGGCAGGTGCAGCGGGCGACTCATACGCAGGTCGCAACGGGCGAGAACCATTACTTCCGCGTCGATTTCCAGAGGCTGATTGTCGAAGGCGGCTTGCGTGTTCTGGCGCCCGACGTACAGAAGATCGGGCTGTGGGAAGGCAAGAAACTGGCCGATCTGGCCGACATGCACTACGTCAACCTGACCTGGCACAACATCAGCGGCCCGCTGGGGACGATGGCGGGCGTGCACCTGTGCGCGGCGACACCGAACCTGCTGGCGCTCGAATGGCATGCGGCGTCGGTGCCGTTCTTCGATGAACTGGCGAAGAACGCCGAAGGTCCGATGATCCGCGATGGACGGATTCGGGTGCCTGACGCGCCGGGGCTGGGCGTCGAGTTGGATGAAGACGTGGCGTGGAAGTACAGGAAGGCGGGCGAGGGGTTCTTTGAATAGGAAAGAAAGGCTATCCTCTCAATGTAAGGAGAGCGATAATAGAGTAAGGAGCCGCCATGTCCGCTGAAAGCAAACTGACATCCAAGGGACAAGTCACAATCCCGGTGGAGGTGCGCCGCCGCCTTGGGGCGGAGACCGGTGACAGGCTCGTCTTCGAGTTTGAGGGGACCGTGGCGAAGATCCGCGTTGTGAAGAGGGAGCGCCGGTTCGCGCGTTATCGTGGCATTGGCGTTCCTGGGCTGGGAAAGGGAAAACAGGCGGTCGTTGATCTGGTGAGGAGTCTGCGCGACGAATGACAACGGCCGTCGACTCAAACGTATTCATTTCGCTGTGGTCCGGCGACGATGAAGTGAACAGGCTGGCGGAAACCGCGCTGGACGAGTGCGCCGGCCAGGGAAGGCTCATTATTTGCCCAGCCGTCTATTGCGAACTGGCGGCGTCGCCGGGGCGTGACGAAGGATTCGTCTCGGAATTCCTGAGAGAAACCAGAGTTGTGGTCGATTGGGACCTGGATGAGGGTGTGTGGCGGTTGGCTGGCGAGGCGTTCCGCGACTACGCCGCCCGCCGCAGGAAGCGGAGAGATGGTGGCCCTAGAAGGCTACTGGCGGATTTCCTCATTGGCGCGCATGCCGTTCGGCGAGCGAATCGCTTGCTGACATCGGATGAGAAGGTCTTTCGCGCAGCCTATCCAGGCCTGAACACCGTCACTCTCTGATGGCAGGATCCGCGGATCCCCGATAGTGCTCTCCCGGTTGGTCTTCGTTCAGGATGCGAAGACGCGGCAGGTGTTGCAGGTAATCTACAGCGAGGCTAAGCCTTAGCTCGCCAGCCCGCCCTGACGGAATAGCTTCAACGCTTCGATGGCCGCGCCGCGGGCGCCCGCCGTATCGCCGTTTGGCATAATGTGGACCGGAATGTCGGCTTGTTCTTCCCGTTGAACCGGCATGCCGGCATGGATCTCGGAAACGAACCAGTCCTGGAATTCTTTTCCGGTTTCGATGGCGCCGCCGCCGACGATCAGTGCGTCCGGATCGAAAGTGTTCACCATCTCGTCGAAGAAAAGCCCAAGGGCGTGGGCCTGGACGCGGAAGATGTCCCGGCTCATCGGGTCACCCTTCTCTGCGAGCCCGCGGACGAGTTTAGAGGCTTTGTGGAGGTCGTCGAGCTTGCCCAGGTCATGGTCCGGGTACTTCCGCAGGAAGTACGGCAGGAACGATTTCTCAATCGCTGTGAGCGAGCACAGCGCTTCCAGATCCCCCGTGCGGCCGCAATTGCATTGCGGATGCAGACCTTCGATGCCGCGGATGCTCTGATAAGGGATCAGGACATGGCCGAGTTCGCCGCCGAAGCCTTTGCGGCCCTTCACCACCATGTCTTCGATAATGACGCCCCCGCCCAAGCCCGTGCCGACGATGGCGGAGATCGACGTCTTGCCGCTGGATGCGCCGAACAGGGCGAAGTGGCCCCAGAGCGCGCCGGCGTTGCCGTCGTTGAGATAAGTGACCGGCTTGCCCAGGCGTGCGCTGAGTCCGGCGCGGATGTCGAAACCGGCCCAGTCGGCGTGGACGAAATTGGTCGAACCCTTGGCGCTGAGCACACCGGCCGCGCTCGCCGGACCCGGCGTGTCGAGGCCGGCAACGGCGATATCGTCAAGCGAAACGCCGGCCTTCGATGCGGCGATCTCGAGGCCGTCGGCGATCTGCTGGAGGCAGATGGCGGGCCCTTCCTTCGACCGCGCCGGATGCTCGCACAGGCCCTCGATGAGGAACTTCTCGTCCTCGGTGATCAGCGTATAGTTGACGGCGGTGCCGCCAAGATCGACTCCAGCTACGACTTTCACGGACATCCACCTCGCATCCGAAACGTTGCCACCAAAACTTCCACGATAGCAGGAGTCAGGGGGATGGAACTTGCCCGTCCGGACGCATTAACGAACCCCGCCCGCGCTGCCGCCGAGGCTCCGCGGGTTATTTCTTAATTGACCCAAATCGGACTCGACCAAGCCATCTGTCCATTCGCTTGGACTACCCGAACGTAGTACCAGTCCGTCCGTGAGCCGTCCGCCTCGTCGCTTATGTCGAACGACGTCTTAAAATGATCCTCGAACACGAGGCGATTCAGCATGGCCGATTCCCGTGGGAACTCACCCGTGAACACAGCTTCACTGGACTCGGCCAGCTCGGACAGCCGCAATTGGACCTTCTTCTTGGAAGGTGCGTCAATCGTCACGCTCAAGAGGCTGTCCGGCCCTCCGCGCAACCTGAGCGCAATGGCTTTCTGTGAGCGGTCCTCGATCTGCTGCCTCAATGCGGTGAACGAACGGACGCGCACCGCATGTTCGGTCTGCTCGACGATCCGGTCGCGGCGCTCCTCCTCGAGCGGCCCCGAGGTGAAGCAAGGGTGCACGGCTTCGATGACACCGCCTTCGAGGGCGATCTCGAAGCTCCAATCGCAGGTGCGCGTGATCCCCAGAGCGGGCCACGGCCCCCATCCATACTCGAAGCGGACGAGCGCCGGCGCCGCCCAACTCCGCGCCGAAGTGCTGCGGTCCATTGGGTAATCGCGGTGAATAACGCGGTTGTTCTTCAACACCTCTACGCGGTCCACCTGGTCCCACCCGCCCACCGAGACGGACAATTGCCTCTGCCGCGTGTAAGGCAACTCGCGGCCCATGCTCTGGCCGTTCAGCGTGTAGCCCAGCACGATCCGGTCGCCGCTGACAGCGTAGGTCCTTCGCTCGCGCAGCGCCTCCAGAATCGCGCCTCTGGTCAACTCCGGCGCCAGCACGGCCGCCAACCCCTCGCCATAGCCGCCAGGGTAGCCCAGGTGGTCGTCCGTGGAGGCGATCACGCCGAATCGATGCCCCTGGCTGAGTGCGAACTGCAGCGTGTTGCGCGTCCACCGGCCCGATTCCGTGTGCCGGATGTAGGGATACGGCCCCCGGTCGTGCTCCGCATTGCCCCATTCCGAATAGATCTCCAGCAGCGGACTCACCTTCGGGTCGATGTGCGCGAAGTTGGCTCCGCGCCTGCCCTGCCGCAGCGCGGGGTGATGCGGGATCATGATGCAGCCCCGCTGAAGGGCAAAACGCTGCAGGTCCGCAAGGTCATCCGGCGTATACAGTTGGGCGTCCAGATCGGGGAAGATCAGGTGATAGTCGCCCATCGAGGTCGAATGCCATTCGTAGCCCGCCAGCGTCACAAACTTCCCTGGCGAGTCAAACTCCTTCGCCATCCCCAGCACTTCGGGCCACCGCGCCCGCGTGACGTGGAATCCATTGATCCACTTGTTTTCAATGTTCCCGTCGAAATGCTGGATGTCGTGCCAGTGGGCGTGAGGGGTGAAGGCGAAAAAATCAAGGTGGTTCCGCGCGATTTCATAGACACGCCGCAATGTGCCCTGCGCGTATCCCACGTCGCCGTGGTTGTGGAGGTCCCCAAAGTAAACTTTGTGGTTGCCCGGCTCCCCCGCCGGGCCTGCCGGTCGTTGCCTCACCACGGGCAGGTTCGCACCCGCGGCGACGAGCAGGTGGCGGCGTGACAACGGCAATCTCATGGTTCACCTCAGCAGCACATCTTATCATTCATCCGCGCGAAGCCTGTATGCGCTGGCATGGCGCGGGCTTGGGTGATTCGCGGAATGGCGGACAGTCAGATTTCAAGACGGCCCAGATAGACCATCGGGGCGAGCGGGAACCGGCGGTGGAACTTGAAGATCTGGATGTCACCGATGGCCTCGACCTCCTTGTCTTCAAGGCGAATCGGATCGGCGTCGGAGAAGTAGACGAGGATGGTCAGCGTCAACCCGTTGACGTGGGCTTCGGAGCGCTGGGGGCGCAGCGTGCGGCCGGACTTGGTTTTCAGATAGACCGACTGGCGGGCGATGTCGGCGACGGTTTCCGGCCCCTGGTGGGCGACCTCGGCGGGCACGCCGTGGATTTCGAGGACATAGCCGCCTCCTCGTGGGGCGATGAACTCAGTGGCCTTCGAGACGGGGAGCTTTTCGTCGCGCTGGCGGTAAAGCGCCTTGGCCTGGCGGATGGGCAGTGCGGAGGCCCAACGGATGAGGATGTCTGCTTCGCCGGGCGTCTTGGGCTTGGCCGCGCCGATGCCGCCGACGGGACTGCCGCCCTGGATCATTCCGGGTTGGGCGGTTGGCGACCGGTTTATTCCGGGCACGTCAAGGGGGTTGAAGGGCCGGGTTTCCTGCTGCTTCCACGCGAGTTTGACGGTTTCAGGCTTGGCCCATGGCGAGTCGGTGACCAGGTCGATGACGGCGTCGTTGGACCAGTCGGGAAAGGACGATTTCTTCCAGCCGTCGCCGGCGAGGGCGGGGACGACCAGAATCGGAATCAGAAGCAGACTGAGCCGGTGCATCGTATCAATGGCGGGGACGCGGACCGGGATCCCCTGGTTTCAGGGTAACGTCTATTGGGGCACGGATAGGGGGGGCTCGGAGCCCGGTCGCGGTAGGCCGGGCCCCGGAGGTTGGACTAATGCTTCTTCAGGCGGCTGCAAGCCGTGGCGGCGCCGTTGGGGTCGAGCGCCGTCGATCCCTCTTCGATGTGCTGGATGATGCCATCCGAGTCGACGACGAAGGTGGAGCGGTTTGCAATGCCGGACTGTTCGATCAACACACCATAGGCCTTGGAGACGGTCCTTTGGAAATCGCTTCCCAACGGGAACTCAAGCTTCAGGACTTCCTTGGCCCAGTGGCCCTGCGACGGCGAGTTATCGGTGGAGATCCCGATCACCTGCGCGCCGGATTCCTTGAATTTGGCGATACCAGCCTGGTACGCCGTCATTTCCTTCGTTCAACCACCGGTGAAGGCGGCCGGGAAGAAGGCGACGACCACGGTCTGTTTGCCTTTGAAGTCGGAGAGCTTGAAGTTGCCGCCGGCGGTGGAACGGACGGTGAAGTCCGGCGCCGGATCGCCAACTTTCAAGTGGGTCTTGGGCGGCGCGGTCTGGGCCGTCAGGGCCAGGGACGCCAACCCGAAAACTGCAATGGCGGACAGGATTCGCATGAAACCTCCCAGTGGAATTCGTTGCGCGAACGTATACGGAGGATAGCAGGCCGCCAGCGTTTGCAGCAAGCGGATCCCATGTCGCGCGCACCGCCGCGCCACCGAGTCCAATCCCCACTGGCGCGAACCGCGAACGGAGAGAGCGGGTTCCTGACTGCATTTTCAACGGAGTTCGCCATGGCCGGTTGCAGGGCCGCAACGAGGGATGAAAATGAACACTGTTCTCAGGGGAGCGAGTTCCGGGCACGACTTGCGAGAGTGCGGGTGGAACCTGCTCTCTTCGTTCGCAGCCTCAGGAACAGGAGGCCCGCCACAGCGCGGAGGCCGCGAACGGAGAGAGCGGGTTTCCAGGCGTGGTTTTCGACGGAGTTCGCCATGGCCGGTTGCAGGGCCGCAACGAGGGATGAGAATGAACACTATTCTCAGGGGAGCCGGGTTCCAGACCGCAATCCCGGCGGAACGCGCCCTGGCCTCCGGCGATACCAGGACTCGATCGACGCCCCCGGCAAAGCGAATCAGAGACCGGCCCAGTTCGCCTGACGCCACCATCGCCAGTCACCGAGCCACCGGGCGACCGCGGCGATGCTCCGCGAAAACGGCGCGTCGCCGGGCCGCGGCGGACATACCCCGGCGAGCGCGGCGCGCAGGGTTTCCAACATCGGACTGGTCTTCAACGGATGCAGGAACTCCAAGGCTCGCGCGGCGGTCATCAGTTCGATGGCCAGGACGTTGCGGACGAGATCAATCCCTTGCGCGAGTTTCAGCGCCGAGGTCATGCCCATGCTGACGAAATCTTCCTTGTTGCCGCTGGTCGTGATCGATCCCGTCGAGGCGGGCGAGGCGAGAACGCGCAGTTCCGCGACCAGCGCCGCCGCCGTGACCTGAAGCATCATGAAGCCTGATTCCAAACCAGGGTGACGGGCCAGAAACGCCGGCAGTCCTTCGCTGAGCATGGGGTTGACCAACCGGTCGATGCGGCGTTCGCTGATACCGGCCAGGGCGGCCAGGGCGATCGCCGTTGAATCCAATGCGAGGGCGAGATGTTGACCATGGAAATTACCGCCGGAGAGGATTTCGTCGCCGAAGACCAGCGGATTGTCGGTAGCCGAGTTGAGTTCGATTGAGAAAACGCGGCGTGTCTCGGCCAGCGTGTCGCGGACTGCGCCGTGGACCTGCGGTGCGCAGCGCAGGGAGTAGGCGTCCTGGACATGGCGGCAGGTGCGGTGGGAGTCGCGGATCTCGCTTCCCGAAAGCAGCCGGTCCATCCAACGGGCGCTGGCAAGCTGGCCCGGATGCGGGCGCGCTTCGTGAATGCGCGCGTCGAAGGCGCTGGGCGTGCCACGCAGGGCGTCGAGCGAAAGGGCGCAGGCGGAGTCGGCGATCTCGGCGAGTTCTTCGGCATCGATGAGCGCCAGAGTCCCGGTGGCCAGCATCGCCTGGGTCCCGTTGACCAGCGAGATGCCTTCCTTTGCGTGGAGGCGGATGGGCTCGATGCCTGCTCCGGCAAGGGCTTCGGCGCCGGACATGCGGCGGCCTTCGAATTCGGCTTCGCCTTCCCCGATCAGCACCAGCGCCATGTGAGCCAGCGGGGCAAGGTCGCCCGATGCGCCGACGCTGCCGCGCGACGGGACCACGGGCGTGACGCCCTTGTTCAACAGTGAGCACAACCTCCTTGCGACCACGGGCCGGATGCCCGACAAGCCCTTCGCAAGCACGTTGGCGCGGATCAGCATCATGGCCCGGACAACGTCCCGCGGCAGCGGTTCGCCCACGCCGCAGGCATGTGAGCGGACGACGTTGATCTGGAGTTGTTCGATGTCGCCGGGCGGGACGCGCTGGCCGGACAAGTACCCGACGCCCGTGTTTACGGCATAGACCGCATCCTCGCCCGCGGCCAGACGGTCAACCACATCGCGCGATTTCCTCATGCCTCTGATGGCGGAGGCGTCGAGTTCGGCCTCCTCGTTCAGGCGTGCGACCGCGGCGGTCTGTTCTGGCGTGAGCGTCGAACCGTCGAGCGTGACCATGGCTACAGGCTATCCTAGACAGTTGGCGATGAGAACTCGACTACCGGCCGTCATCGTGCTCGACCATTTGCGCAGTATGTATAACGTCGGTGCGTTTTTCCGCACCGCCGACGCCGCCGGTCTCGAACGGCTGTGCCTCTGCGGAATCACCGCGCATCCGCCGCAACCGGGCGTGGCCAAGACCGCCCTGGGCTCGGAGGAGACCGTCCCATGGGAGTATCACGTCGATAGCCAGGTGGCGCTGCGGATCTACAAATCGAAGGGTTACGAGATCGCGGCTATCGAGACGGGCGAGGCGGCCATCGACCTGTTCGACTGGCAGCCCCGCTTCCCCGTCTGCGTTGTCTTCGGCAACGAGGTGGACGGGTTGACGCCCGAGTTGCTGTCGGTCTGCGACACCCATGTGCGGCTGCCGATGATGGGTGTGAAGAACTCGCTGAACGTCGCCACGGCGGGCGGCGTGGTCGCCTATGAACTATTGAGGAAGCACCGCCGGGGTCCGGCAGGCGTGAAGGCGGTCTTCGAGCCGTTCCAGTCTCTCCTCGCGGAGCCGGCAAAACAGTGAGCGCAAAACAGTGAGAATGGTTAAGTACGATGCCTCGGACCAACTCCAGCGCGACTGACACTCCGCCCCCGCTCACCAGCCCAGGATGGGTGGGTAACACCCGGTTTCTGTTGTGGCAGATCGTGCTGAAGGACTTCCGCATCCGCTACCGCAACATGTCGCTCGGCATCTTCTGGTCGGTGCTCAATCCCATGGTGATGATCGTTCTGTTGACGTTCATCTTCACCCAGGTCTTCGTCAGCACGACGCCCAAGTACCCGATGGTGATCCTGACCGGGTTGATCCCGTTCAACTTCTTCACGCTCGCCTGGTCCAGTTCGACCACATCGCTGATCGACAACTCTTCGCTGTTCAAGCGCATCCCCATCCGCACCGAAATGATCCCGGTGGCGGTGGTGCTGGCCAACCTGATGCAGTTGGTCGTACAACTGGGACTGCTGATCGTGATTGGGCTTTTCCATGGCGTCTATCCGAACTGGTACTGGCTGTGGCTGCCTCTGCTGTGGGGGCTCGAACTCATCTGCATCATGGGCTTGGGGCTGGCCACCGCGGCGCTGCATGTGGTGGTGCGCGACGTCCGCTACGTCGTCGAATCGGTGAACACGATTCTGTTCTGGCTGGTGCCGATTTTCTACACCTTCGCCATGGTTCCGGACCGCTTCAAGGATCTCTATCAGTACAACCCGGTGTCGGCCCTGGTGCTCGCCTCGCGGCGGGTTATCCTCGAACACAGCCACCCGCCCGAGACCCTGCTCTGGAAACTGACCCTGGTTTCCGTGGTCAGCTTCGCCCTGGGACTCGGCATCTTCCGCCGCCTCCAATCGCGCTTCTACTCCTATCTGTGATGCCCATGATAGTCGCCAGCGTCGAAAACGTCTCCGTCCTGTTCCAGCCCCACAAGCACAACATGCTGTTGCGCCAGCGCATCCGCAATCTCTTCCAGCAGGACCGCGGCGATGGATTCCATGCGTTGAACGGCGTCTCGTTTGAGGCGTCGGCGGGCGAGGGCATCGCCATCCTGGGACAGAACGGCGCCGGCAAGAGCACGCTGTTGAGCGTCATGGCGGGCGTGCTGAAACCCGATAGCGGCACGGTCCGCGTGCGCGGCAGAGTTGGCGCGCTGCTCGAACTTGGCGCCGGATTTCACCCCGACCTCACCGGCCGCGAGAACCTGATCCTCTACGCCGCGCTGATGGGATTGAATAAGCGTGATGTGGCCGAAAGGTTCGACAGCATCCTCGAATTCTCCGAGATCGGCGGCTTCATCGACGAGCCGCTGAAGAACTACTCCGCCGGCATGAGGCTGCGGCTTGCCTTCAGCGTGGCCGTGCACGTCGATTGCGCCATCATGATGATCGACGAGGTGCTGGCCGTCGGCGACGCCGCATTCGCCCACAAGTGCATCGAGCGCGTGAAGCTCATGCGCGGCCAGGGCCGGCTCCTGATGTACGTGACTCACGCCACCGAGTCGCTGGGCGAGATCTGTTCCAGGGCGATCTGGCTGCACTGCGGCCGCATCGTCCAGGATGGTCCCGTCAGCGAGGTGGCAAAAGCCTACGCCGAATTCATGGCCGACCCGAACCGGCGCTTCGGCGATCCGGCCGCCTCGGACGCCGCTACTGCTCCCTGATCTTGCCGTCGAGGATCACCATCACCGGATCGATCTGCTTGATCTCGTCTTCCGGGCATGTCAGGTAGTCGCGGTCGATCACCACCAGATCAGCCAGTTTGCCGGCTTCGATTGATCCCTTCGTCTTCTCGCTGAACTCCAGATAGGCGGCCCAGGTCGTCCACATCCGCAGAGCTTCCACGCGCGTGATCCGCTCCTCGGGATAGATCACCTTGCCGCGCGTGGTCTTGCGCGTGATGGTCTGCCACATGTTGAAGAACGGGTCGTAGGGGTTGACCGCCGTGCGCTTGTCGTGTCCCATCATGTGGTCGCTGCCGCCGGCCACCGGGATGCCGGCGTCGATGAAGCTGCGCACGGGGAAGAAGTAGCGCATGTTCTGATAGCCGAAGACCTGTTCGAGAGCCGGCACGTCGTAGTGCAGCCAGCCCGGCTGGACATCGGCCAGGATGCCCATGCGTTTCATGCGCGCAATCGCATCGGCGCTCATGAAGCTGCCGTGCATGACGTGGGAGCGGGTCGGGGCGATGGGCTTTACTTTATCGAGCGCTTCGAAGGCGTCCAGCAGGTTGTCAATGGCGGCGCCGCCTTGAACGTGGGCAGTCATCTGCCAGCCCTTGTCGCGGGCGGCGGCGTAGATGCGCCTCAGCTTCTCCGGTTCGATGAAGAGGAACCCTCGCGCGTCCGGATCGGTTTGGCCGTAAAGCTGGCGGCCGAACGGGCCATACGGCATGCGCTGGTAGGCCGTGCCGACGCTCTGGCCGCCGTCGAGGGTCACCTTGAACGTGCCGAACTTGAGCCACTCGTCGCCCTGGTTCGTCGTCCACTTCGAGGCCTTGATTTCCTTTTCGATTTCCTCGATCGGCTTCTGGGCGTTGATGCGCCACGTAAGCACGACACGTGTGGACAACCGGCCTTGGGCCTTCAACTTCTCAAAGATCAGAACTTCTTCCGGCGTCACCGAGCGGTCGCCGACCGTCGTCAACCCGGCAGCCAAGTAGAGGTCGAGCATTTTCTCAAGCCCGGCGAGTTGCTCAGCCTCAGTGATGGGGACAGCCTTGACTGGGCGCTTCAGCAGCCGCGCGGCGTTGCGCAGGATGCCGTTCGGTTCGCCGTCCTCGCCTTTGACCACTTCGCCGCCGGGCGGGTTCGGCGTGTCGCGCGTGATGCCGCTAACCCTCAGCGCCATCGTATTCGCTCCCCAAACGTAGCTGCCGTCGAAGGCGACCGGATGCGTGGTGACCACGTCAAGATCGGCGCGGGTGGGGAAGCGCATCTCTTTCAACCGCGGAGGCAACGTGCGCGGCACGACGATCCACTCGCCCTTGGGTGTCGTCTTCGCCTTCTCCTTCACCCACGTCTGGATGGTGGCGATCGAATCGAACAACGGCAGTTTCTCTTTCAACTCGCTCACGCCCGAATCGATCGCGTGGACATGGGCGTCGATCAGTCCGGGCAGCAGGGTCTTGCCTTTGAGGTCGATCACCTGGGTCTTTGGTCCGCGCAAGGCGAGCACGGCCCTATTCGTCCCGACCAGTTTGATGTGGTTGCCTTCGACCGCCACGGCTTCACGGATCGAGAAGGCCTTGTCCACCGTGACCACCTTGCCGTTGTGGAGGATCAGGTCGGCCTGAGCCGCGGCGGCGGGCGCCAGGCAAACCAGTAGTGCGAGCAGATGCCGTGTGTCCATTTGTGTTGATTCTACTGCAACCGGCCGCTCGACGCCGCTTCTCGCGCCGCCGCGCTTCGGGCTAGGATCGCTGGAGGATCTGAAACCCCACTTGCTCCGCATCGCCCTGACGCGGGCGCGGGTGCGGCGGCGGCGAATCGCGCGGCCTCCTACACCCGGAAATGCGGCTTCAGCAGTTCCATGATCCGGTCCAGCTCCTTCATGTCTCCTTCGTCCATCGTGAAGCGCCGCGTGTTGCGCATCACCACGGTCCGGAAGATGCCCCGCCGCCGTAAAATCTCCTTTTGCAGCACGTAAGTCGTGCGCCGCTCCAGCACCGCTGAAAGGAGGAACTTCATGAAGAGCGTCTCGGCCTCCGTCTTCCGCCCCGCGTGGAACAGGTCCCAGATCTCGGCCTGAATATCGGCGAATCCCGCGCCCGCCATCGTTCCGCCCGAACCTCGCTCCATCTCGTTCATCAGGTTCATCGCCCCGCCGCCGGTCGATGGAATCACCGGCCGCTTCCGCTCTCTCAGCACCTTCGTCACATCCTGCGTCACGTCGCCGTTTTCCAGCTTCAGGATCCGCACCGTCGGCAGCTTCTCGGCGAGCTTCAACAGGAAATCGGTGGTCATGCCCGGCGTTGACACCTGAACGCACAGCGGCAGCTTCGACATCGAGGCGATCGTTGTGAAATAGTCGGCCAGGATCTCCTGGTCCGCCGTCCCGTTTGTTGGTCCCAGTGCGTGCAGGCCGTCCGCGCCGATCTTCTCCGCGTGCCGGACATACTCCATCGCCTCGAACTTGCTCACCCCGTGCACGCCGATCAGCACCGTCGTGCGGCCCTTGGCTTCCTTCACCACGGCTTCCGAGTGCTGCATCCGTTCCCGGAACGACAGCGACGCCGTCTCCCCCGCGCCCGCCGGCCATACGATGCCGTGCACCCGTCCGCGTGCCAGGAAATCCGACTCCCGCCGCAGGGACTCCTCATCGATTTCCAGTGATTGCAGGAAGGGCGTCTGCATGATGACGAAGATCCCCTCCCACTTGCGCATAGCCCCCGGCGAGGCTGGAGGCCCCTGCATAACCGGCGCAGCCAAAGGCGCGCTCAACATCATCCGACGCGAAATCCGATCCGGCATGAGACTATTCCTATCACGATTTCAGGCGCGCGGACATCCCTCCCCTGTGATCCGCGGATATTCAGTTCGACGTTTCGGCGCCTCCTTCTCCAGCCGGTGCTCATGATGCGGCCCGCCGGAAACCGCCGCTGACGAGAGCGGCTCGCATGATTGCGCATTACGGCGTGAACAGGCTCTTCATCAGTTCGGGTGATTCCTTCAGTCCCGGCTGAACCACCACCAGCGGCTCCGAGACCAGGGTTTCGGCCAAGGCGGCCGGGTCGGCGATCTTCGGCGCCCAGGCGAATTCGAACTGAAACTCCATCCCTCCGCTGCTGTTGGCGACGAAGTTGGTGTGCCAGAAGTTGTCGAAGATCAGCGTCCAGAGCTTCTCTGTGTCGGGTGGCTTCGACGTGATCCGCTGCCATGTGTGGGGTCCGCCGACGGCGACCAATGGGGCGTCGCGAGTCACCCAGAGCCAATGGCCCTCGGGCGTCGAATAGCGGCCCCAACTGTCAACGACGACGTAGTCGCGGCACGCGCCGGGCAACTGGCCGTCAAACGGGACGAACGGCACGCCGCCGTTGGTGAATTCCGGCAACACGCCGGGCGCCGGGAATCCGCACAGGACGAAGAACGCCTCGGCTGAGTTCATCGAACGGCGGTCGATGCGAATGGTCAGAGTTGCGCGCGGCTGGTCGCGGAACAGTTCCACCCGGCGCTCGCCGGAGTTCAGGCTCGGGTGCTCGATGGGCTGCGTGTAGACGACCGTGTAAGGCGTTTCGGTACGCTTAGCAGGCCGGTAGGTGGCTGCGGTGCGCTTCAGATTCTCCGGCTTCATTACGCTGGAACGGCGTGCCGGGGGTGCGATCCAGACCGAGAGGAAGTCGCCCAGGCCGCGCGTGAAAAGAGGCCGGGACATTCCAGGCCAGTAGGCCGCCCAGGGCCAGCCGCCGGGGCCGGTTTCGACCGAGGGTTCGCCCGGCTTTGCCGCCAGAGCCTCGCCAAGCATGATCGACGAACGGGCAGGGAGCCGGTCCACCCAGACGGGCGGCTGGTCGATGCCGGGCTTCTTGACCCAGCCGGTGTACTCGGCCGGTGCTGTATTGACGGCGTAGGTTGCTTCAGGCTTGCCGGCGAAATGGAGCCGGGCGCGCTGGCCGAGGAGCCATTCCGAGTGGCCCATCGGCCGGTAGGCGGTCAGGCTCTTCTCGGTGTACTGGCCGATTGTGTCGAGCGAGTCGGGCTGCGAGACCGAGACGTTGGCGCCCCAGGTATGTTCGTCGAACAGGCACAGATCGCGCAGCATCTCCGAGACGCGGGCCTCGATACGGGCGTTCGGCGGACCCCAGACGGGCGACAGGGCGGCTTCAATGTTGCGTTTGGCCAGACGCGACGCGGCGACCTCGCGCGGGCCGGAGGCATCGCCGTTGGCCCACCAGTCGGTCCATTCGCCTTCGTAGGTTGGAGCGACTGAGGCGACGGCCTTCTCCATGTCGAGGACGGCCCGCGTGGATGTGACCAGCCGCAGGGTGGGCGTCAGCCCGAGACGGTTCCAGGCGTCGACGAATGGGGCGAGCGGAGGGAACGGCGGGTCGTTGTCGTAGCGCCACTGGTTGGTGTAGGAGAGGATCAGCCGGTCATAAGAGTACCCGCCGGCTTCGAGTTTGGCGAGGCGTTTCATCAGGTACGCCTGCGAAGTGCGCAGGCTGGAGTCGTCCGTCTTCAGATGATCACCGGCATAGGGCGGCCGTAGCGTCGTCGTGGCGCCCTTGGCCTGGCCGTGCTGCCAGGGCTTTTCCTCGAAGAAGGCATAGGCGGTGCCGTAGTGGTCGCCGAGCCAGACGAACATCCTGCGGCCGTCGGGCATCTTCCAGTGGAAGGCGGACGGGCGGTGGAACGGGGGGCCGCCCATATCGGCGTTGATGCCCATCATGAGGTGGCGGATGCCGCGGTCGAGCAGCAGGAACGCACCGGCGCGGGGGAATCCGTTGACGTCGTTCTGCATGGCGACGCGGGGATTCAACTGCTTCAGCAGGCCGGCGGGGAGCCAGTCGAGCGCCTGGCGCCATTGGCGGGCGTTCATGAAAGGGGCCTGGTTGAAGGGCAGGGCCATGACGTCCATCTGGCCTTTCTGGACGGTCTGGACGAACTGTGCGCGGCGCGCGGGCGATGCCTGGCGCCACCAGTCGGACACGGTGAGGGTGACCTCGGCGGTCCAGCGAAAATGGGGGTTCAAGAGACAGGCTTCAAGGGCTGAGTCGAGGAAGCGGACCTGGAGTTCGCGCGTGACCGAGGGCAGGTCGGTGAAGCCGACGTCGGTATGGGAATGATGAATGATGTCGATGTGGCGGATCTTGCCGGTCTGGGCGGCCAACGGCGCGGCTGTGAAGGCCAGCGACTTGAACATGTCTCTGCGAGTGGGCATGGCAACAGGCACTCTATCAAAGTGGGGCAGGTCGCCCGAGCACCTGCCGCAATGGTTCCTCGCGTCCGGGCGCAAAGCGGCCGGGGCCGGCGCGCGACAGGCCGGGCCAGCCGTAGGGATGGGCGGTGTAGGCGGCGGCGTTCACCTGCTCGAAGAGCGTGCCGAAGGGGCTGTTACCGACCGACATGCGGCGTTCGGAATAGACGACGCAGCGTTCGCTTTCGACGATCTTTGGGTCGCGGGAGAGGTCGCGACGATTGGGTTGCGGTGGGTACTGGTTTAGTTAAGAATGTTTCATACTAGGGGGAAGGCGAGGCGAAAGTAGGCGGGGTTTTGGGG
>CAZLDN010000094.1:0-20374 GCA_964558355.1 uncultured Candidatus Solibacter sp. | reverse complement strand
GCCGCAGGTGGCGAGGCGTCAAGAATTGCACTTACTTACGGGAAGATTAGTAATTCAATCGATCCATCCAATGGCTGGTACATCGCGAGCAGCGGGTAACCCTTTTCCGACTGAAAGCGTGGCTGGAAGGCTTGACTCGTGGAAGGAGATCGCCGCCTACCTGAGGCGGGACATACGGACCGTCCAGCGCTGGGAGGCAAGCGAGGGCATGCCCGTCCACCGGCACGTCCACTCGCACCGCAGCTCGGTGTTCGCCTTCCCCAGCGAACTGGACCGTTGGTGGGCCAGCAGGGGAAGTGAACTCGCTGGGGCCTCGGACCGCCCCAGCGAGGCCGCCGGCCAAGGTCTCAAATGGCGGAAATCAAGAGTAATCCTGGCTCTGGCTGGTTTGGCCGCCGGCGCTTGGGTTGCCGCTCGCTGGCAGCCCTCCCCCGGTCAGTTGACAACCCGCCCCCTGACATCTGCAGCCGGCATCGAGACCTATCCCGACTTTTCTCCAGACGCTGGCTTTGCGCTACTCGGCCTGTCGTGGCGTCGCAGGCCAATGCGCCGGAGTTGGCAATGGCAACCTGGTGGGTACAAGTGACTATCAAACAAACGCTTGCGGCAGGCCGGCGGCAAGAGATTCCGCGGTTGGGGGGACCAACCATCGAGCGGGTCTCCTGGAGGAAGGAGAATCAAAGCCGGGCAGATAACGCCAAGAATCGCGAGAGTGGCAGAGGCTGACCCCCTGGCCCGCGCACAGGCAAGCCCGTGCGCGGTGATCTCTCATCTGTCACCGTGGCCCACAACCAATGCATCCTTGCCGGCGCCTATTCCACAGGCTACGCAACGGTGGCAAGCCCATTCTTCTCGACTAGCGATAGCAGCTTGAGCGAGGCCCCGGAAGGCCGCTTTTCGCCGCGCTCCCACTTGCTGACCAAACTGCTGGTCACGTTCAGGTAGTTGGCGAAAACGGTTTGGCTGACGTGTTCTTTCTCTCGGATCGCCTTGATCTCCTCAGGCTTCAATGGCCGGATCGGCGTAAGGCAGGCCTCATCGAAACGCCGCATGGTGCGCTTGTCGATTGCCCCAACAGCGTGCAGGGCCTCCATGGTTTCATGGATGGCCGCCATGGCATCGCCTTTGTACTTTTTACTCATTCGCTTTTCACCTCCACAAAATCGCCTCTCTTCAGCAACTCGGCGAGCTGCTTCTCCGTCAACGCCAGGACGCGCTTGGCGGCTTCCTTGAACTGTGCCTCCTCATCGTCATTGATGTTTGCCCGCTGGCTCTTGGAGAACCCGTACTCGAAAAATGCCTTGGCGCCGCGACGGAACAGGATGACGGTCCGATAGCCTTTCGATCTTCCTTGCCCAGGTCTGGCGATCCGCTGTTTGATGACTTCACCGCCAAGGTCGGCGTCGATCTGACCCTTTTCGGCCCGAGCAACAGCCTCACGCAAGGCCGCATCCGCAATCCCTTCCTTCCCGGCAAAACGTTGAAACCATCTGGATTTGAAGATTCGCACAGTGTGCCTGGATCCATTCTATGGCACTTGGTGCCAGGCCTCAAAACCCTTCGCCTTGGACCTGTTCACGTTCCGGCTTCCCCCGTGTTGTCAGTTTTCTACTTCAGCCGGGTGCATCCCTCCCGGCTATCATCCGCCCCCCGCCATCCGCGTGCGCTTCTCGCGTCAACAGGGTGCCTTGGTTCCCCCTGGCCCGCGCACAGGCAGGCCCGTGTGCGGTGATCTCTCGTCTGTCACCGTGATCCACGACCACTGCATCCTTGCCGACGACTGGCGTTTGTTTTCACCCGATGGAAGTGTCGAGAAAGTCTCGACACGGCACGTAAGAGTACTTGCGCCACATCGCCCACTCAAAGCTAGCAGCCACACTACACTTGGTCCTCGAGTGATGTCCTACGGCTTGACGCTGATCAGGTCGGCCCGGGTCACCCCGTTCTCCGTTACGCGGGAAAGCGTGTAGACCGTGCCGTCCTTGCCCACCGCGATCGAATTCACGTACGCGGGCCGGTCGCCATTGGGAAGATAGATGGCGCCATGGTCGGTGTAGCGGCCGGTGAGTATGTCCCAGGTGACGAGGTGCAGATCCTCCACACCCTTCGACTCGCCCTTGCCTGTCGAGTCCTTGCCCTTCACCCGCTTACCATCGACGTAGATCGGTCCGCCTGTCAGGTAGTAAATGGTGTGTCCATCGGGACCGAGCGTGAAGCCGAGGTAGCCGTAGCTGAATTGGTCGAACATGCCGCTGCGCTTCGATGGCGCCGACGTGACCCGATCCAGAACCTCGACGCTTCGGGCGCGTGGATCGAATCGGAACAAGTAACCTGAATTGCCGTGGACTCCATAGAAACTCTTGTCGCCCGGATAGTAAAACGTCTGGCGCCAGTTGTAGGCCATGTGACCCGCCGACGTGACATCGTATTGGCCGAAGTAGTCCTTGCGCATCTCGTCGCCATCCAACTTCTCCACCGAATCCGTGTCGTAGCGGTAGCGGAAGATCGTTCCTTCGCCGCGTGTGAAGTACACCGAGCCATCCTCGGGATCGACGGCCAGCGAGCGGCAAATAGTGCGGTACTCCGCGGCCTTGCCGTTCTCGCCCTTCTCGAAGAATCCGCCGAATCCCTTCATCTCTTTCGTAGCCAGGTCGTATCGGAAGAAGATGCCGGCGGGCCATGTGATGTTGTAGATGCGGCCGCGCTTGGTGTCCATGTTGGTGACCAGGACGCCTTCGCCGCCGGGGGCGAGTCCGAGATCGGTGAACTTCTCGGTCTTCATGTCGTATTCAAGCAAGTGCCCGCCGCGATAGGAGTTCCAGCCGGCGGGAGGCGTGCCCATTTTTTCCATGTCGTCGATGATTGAGTAGTAGCCGACGTGGGTCGAAAAGTAGAGCTTGCCGTCGCTCTCGATGAAATTGACATGGCTCTTGCCCTGCGCGACGGCGTTCATGCCCTTCTCGCCGCTGACCTCCGTGAGGTCGCCAAGCAGTTTGACTTCACCGGTGGCGGGATCGAACCGGTACATCCGCCCGGCGATGTCGTAATGTTCGGACGAGAGCACGTAATAGATGCGCCCGTCGCTGGCCGTCCCCATGCCGTTGTAAGTGTCGTGGCCCTGGGGAAACTGCGAGTTGTAGACTGTCGCGGTCAACCGGCCGGCCTCCGTCTTGGCTTTCTCTTGCACCTGCTCTTGCTTTGGAGCGCAGGCGCCAAGAACGAGCAGTAATGTGGCAGTCAGTGTCAGGTGCTTCATCTCGTGTTCTCCGTGGTCAGGACAACGGGCGACGCTGCGTCATGCGCCGGCCAACTCCTTGCGGTGCGCCCACACCTTCTCGAAAGCGCGCGCGTACTGCTCGATCAACTCCGGCGCCTCGCCATACTGGCAGGGCAGGAACACGTGGTTGTTGTTCACCCAATGGTTGCCCGGCATCGAGGCCGGGATCTTGGGCGGATGATGCCACCATTTGGCTTCGGAGTAGATTTTCAGTTTGTGCTGCTCGGGGTAATCCCAGATGCTCGCCTTGACGCCTTCGGCTTTCAGCGCCTTGAGGATCGTATCGCGCGAGATGCCGAGTTTGGGGAAGTCGATCAGCAGCATGTTGCCGTTGTAATAGACGCGCTCCTGGTCAGGTCGCAGTTTCGGTTCCGCCACGCTGGCGAGTTGCGTTAAACGGCCATTCAGCACTTGAACATTCTTCCTGGCGACGCCATTGCGTTCGTCCAGCCCGCGCAACTGAGCGCGGGCAAGCGCTGCCGCCAACGGGTGCATACGGTACTTTTGACCAAAGCCCGTTCCTTCGTAGGCGCGCACGGGACTATCGGCCGCGAACTTCACAGGGTCCTCATAGTGGCCGAAAGCGGAGGCCCGTTCGAAGTACTCCCTTGAACGGTACATCCCCATGCCGCCTTCAATCGACGGCATGACCTTCGACAGTTGATAGCTGTAAATGGCCATTTCGCCCCAAGTGCCCATCTTGCGGCCCTGCATCGACGCGCCGTGCGCGTGAGCCGCGTCCTCGATCAGGATGAGACCCTTCTCCCTGGCCCACTCGGAAATCGCGTCCATCTGGCAGGGCATGCCCCACGAGTGCATCACTTCGACGGCCTTGGTGCGCGGCGTCAACTTCCGCTTGGCGTCTTCCAGGTCGAAGGTGGCGGTCTTCGGATCGATGTCGATGAAGATTGGGACCAGGCCAAAGAATCGCAAAGCCAGGCAGGCCGAAAAGAAAGTGTAAGAGGGCACCATCACTTCGCTGCCAGGCGGCAGGTCGAGCGCGAAGTACATCGACGTGATGGCGCTGGAGCCGTTCATGTGCGCTTTGACGAACGGCGCCTTGGTGTACTCCTTCCATTCCTTCTCGAACAGAGGCAGTTCGTCGTAGAACTTGCCGCTGTCGATCAGATCGTGAAGCGCCTGTTTCTCGGCCGCTCCATAGCGCGGCCACTTGCTCAACGCCGACGCCCGCGCCGGCGAGTAAGTGACTGCCTTTGGACCGCCCTTCAGGGCCAGTGTCTCCTGGTATGCGCCGAGCGCCGCCGATGCCGCTCCGGCCGCTGTAATGAAAGTGCGTCTTGTTGTTGCCATGATCTGATTCTCCTCAACCGCTCGACCGTGCGAGAACTTTTGTGATTGCCTGTTTGACCGCGGCCTCCGTCCCTGGACCGGCGTTCGATGCCGACGGTTCATAGCCGCCCTCTTCGAATGCCCTGTCCGGGCAGAGATACCCTGGACTGATGTCGCCATAGCCGGCCACGATGGCGTCGCCGGCGTGGCGCTGAAACTCGAGTAACGGCTCGCCGGGCAGATGCACGATCTGCAAACCGCCAAGCCGCAGACGCGAGACCGAAAGCGGTTCACGCCGCGCATGAAATGCCGCCTGGATGGCTCGCCGGTAGATGTCGTTGCCACTCATTGCGGCCACTTCAGCCGGCGGCCACTCCGGCTTTGGACCCGGCTTCAGCGGCAGTCTCAACTCAACGGTCTTCCAATCCATCTCATGCACCGGACTGGTTCGAGTCGATTGAATCGAAGAGCGCATTCCGGCTTCCATGCGCTTGGCTAACCCGGCGCGCGCATCGCCGCCGCCGTCGTTGTACTTGCCTACCGTGGTGTCACCCGCGCAGCCGGTAAAGTAAATCTGCGGGATCCTTTCATCACGTTCCACGGCCTCGCGCGCGGCTCCGACGAAATCCGCCGTCACCCGTCCGTCGCAGCAAAACGTCTGAGGATGCGAGGCGTAGTAGTGGAGGCGCACGAGAGGCTTGCCCTTGGCGAGTAGCGTGACGGTTCGCAGCCGAGTATCGATATCGCCCTCGGGCAACTCGGCCATCCGCGGGTCCTTCCCGCTGGTACTGAATCGTGTCACGAGTTTGCCGCCCACCATCATGCGCCTCGCGCTTCCGACACGCTCCAAACCAAACGAACCCAAACCCGCCGCATCGAATGGCTGCAACCGGCTGGCCGCTTGGGCCGCAGCCGATGCCAGACGGTCCGTCACGGCTTCCAGGTAACGCCCGCTCATCATCAGGGGCGGATGCTTCAGACGGGCCATCAACTCATAGCCCCCACCTTCGACGTAAGGCGCGGTGTGCTGATGGACACTCTGGACGGCGACGCATTCCGCCGAAGTTTTGACGGCTCTTGCCAGTTTCTCGCGAAACATGCGATGGACGTATCCGCCTAATCCACACCAATCCACGGCACAGAGCACAACGCGTCCTTCGGGACCCTCGATCACCACTCCCTTGGCCCAAAGGGGGTCCAATACCTCGCGCGTTGGGTCCACCCAGATCAGCGGTTCGCCCAGCGCGGGGGTGACCTCGGATCGAAAAGTGGCCACTCGCAACGGGCGCGCCATGCCCATGCCCGCGATCGCGAAGGTGAACTCCCGCCTTCTCATGAGTCCTCCCGCCTACCCAGTGTACTCTCCAAGATACGCCTACGAAGCCGCGCTCAGGCCAGCGGCAGACTCACCGGCCTGCCCTCGATTCGCGACAACTCGGCCGCAAGGCAGATCTCGTGTGTCTTCACGGCGTCGGCTACGTTACAGTGCGACTCGACGCCGGCCTGAATGCACTCGACGAAGTGCGCGATCTGCGGCACGAAAGGATGCTGGTCCACAGCGCCGCTATCAGGAAGAATGCTCGGAATTGTCGCCCAACCGCTCTGTCCCGGCCAACGATTCGTGAACAGCCTGTTGTCGCGAATAGTCCCCCCGTTGCCCATCAGAACGATGGGAAACGTGTACGGAGCGACGGATTCGATCGATACCGCCACTTTGCCCATCGCACCCCCGGCGAACTTGACGAGAGTCACGCTGTTCGGTTCGTACTCATAATTGAGCGGATTCCCGGGACTCGTGTTGGCGTAGCTGAACACCTCCACGGCGTCCTGCCTCATGAACCAGCGCAGGGCGTCCACGGCATGGCAGCCGGCGGTGAGCAGTGCCGAGCCGCCGAACTCGCGCCGCCGCACCCACGGGTATAGCGCGAGCTTCTTCGTGATGCCGTGAAGGTAGTCGACCTCGCCATGGAAGAGATCTCCGATCATCCCATCGGCAAGGATGGCGCGGATGTTCTCGAACAGCGGGTTCCAGCGCAATACGAAGCTGACGACGCTCCGGACTTTCGCTTCCCGGATCACGCGATCGAGTTTCCGCAGACTGGCCAGATCCAGGGCGACCGGTTTCTCGACCACAACGTGCTTGCCCGCCTGTGCGCAGGCGACAGCTTGCTCGACGTGTAAGTGATGCGGCGTACATACCGACACCATATGAATGTCGTCCTGCTTCAACAACTCGTCGAGGCCGGTGTAGGCGCGGCAACTGGTGAGGCCATACTCGCGCGCCTTGGACTCGGCACGCTGCCGGTCGCGGCTGAGAATGGCCCTGACCTCGGTGTGCGCATTCGTCTGGTAGGCGCGGATATGCCCGCCCGTGACGTCCCCCGTGCCGAGAATCGCCGCTCCCAATACGTCGCTCATTGTTTGCTCCAGGACTTGAACCGGCTATTGAGCGCGGCTTGATCCGGCTCGCCGCGAAATGCCAAGATACCCCAACGAAATCGGATCGAGCCGCCCGGCGCAAGTTCGAACGGCGCCCGGAATGTCGGCGCCGCACTGATGTATCCGAAGGCGCGATTCATGACGAAGAACGCGTTGGGATGGCGCGGATTCCCAGGGTGGTCGAGGAATGCGACTCCCATGCCGCCGCCCGCATAGGCGCACCATGCTGCCGGCTCGCCGTTCGCTTTTTCGATGGTGTTCGTACCGTTCGAGTTCAACACCACGCCTCCATCCATCGACGAAACCACACGCAGGCCAAGCCCGTTGTAGACATGCTCTCCGGCTGCGAGCCGCACAGGTTCGGTGGGGGCCTTCAACTCCGTGGTCCAGTCCAGCCAAACGCCACCTTCATCAGGCGGACCGGCCAGTATTGTGCGCTGCTCGGTGAGAAGCAGGCGGCCCTCGGCGATCCAGTGATTCAACGCGACGATCTCGGCCACGGGCGTCTCCCGCAACCGCTCGAACTTCTGATGGACGATCACCCCATGACGCGCCGGATTCACTTCGCCCCAAAAATCGACCCCATTCACCTCTGACCACGCCACCATGAGCCCGCGATGATGGACGTGATCCTTAGGCGCGTCCTGCGTGATTGGAGTTCCGTCAGCCAGGCACAGCGGGTGCACATAGGTCTTCGGGCGAGCTGCGCTGTAACGGTATTCGAGCAAAGTCACGCCGTCGCACATCACGGCGACCTTCTCGCCCTTTGTGTCCTTGAGACTCATCCGCCGGGCCGGCGCCCCATGGGCCGTGGCCGCGGCGGCCGCGGTTCCCAGAAAAACTCTTCGTGTTTGCATCGGTTCCCTCCGGCTCTCCGCAGGCGGACAAAGACATCGTATAAAATACTCAACAACATCATGAACGGCTGCCAGAGAATGCGTGCGGCCCTGGAGGGCGCGAGACCAGCCGCCCCTCCCGTCATGCTTCACAACTTCATGATGGCCGCGGCTGAATGCGGCGTTTCGATGGGCGCCTACCGCCGCGATCCCGCCGTGATCGCCCGCTGCTTCATCGAGTCCGTCGAACGCTACGGCCTTGACGGCATCGTGGTCGATGTGGACACGGCTACTCTTGCCGGCGCGGTTGGCGTGCCCGTCGTCTTTCCGGACGACGAACCTGCCGTTTGCCGCGGAGAACTCCTCTCCTCGCTCGCCGAAGCGCGTGATCTCGCGCCCGTCGACATCGCGGGATATCAGGGCGTCCAGGTGTGGCTGGAAGCGGTCCGCCTGATAAAGCGGCACTTCGGCAACGAGATTTACGTTCGCGGGAATTGCGACCAATGCCCGTTCTCGCTCGCCGCGCTGGTCCGCGGAGCGAGCGGTTGGATGATGGACCTGATGGATCCCGAAAACGTTGCTGACGCGCATCTTCTTCTTGAATTCTGCGCGCAGGCAACGACCCAGTTCATCGCGCTGATGGCCGCAACCGGGGCGCACATGGTTTCCAATGGCGACAGCTCTTCCGGCCCCAGCGTTGTCTCTCCGCTCGTCTACCGTACCTTCGCCCAACCGTACGAAAAGCGGATCGTCGAAACCGCCCACCGCCTCGGCCTACCCTACGCCCTCCACATCTGCGGAAAGACCGAGTCAATCCTCGCTGACATGGTGGACACCGGCTCAGACGCCCTCGAACTCGATTCCCTCACCGACGCCCGCCGCGCCGCCGCCGCTCTCTCCGATCGCGCGACGTTCATCGGCAACCTCGACCCGACCTCGGTCCTCGCTCTCGGCACGCCGGACATCGTCGAGGAAAAGACGCGCGAACTAATGGACATCTTTTCCGGCTCGCGCCGGTTCATACTTAACGCCGGCTGCGCCATCGCCGCGTCCACGCCACCCGGGAATATCCGTGCGATGGTCCGCGCCGCAAGACAAGGCTACGAGGAATGATTATGACAACTCCATCCGACAATTGGACCCGCCGCACTCTGCTCCAGGCCGCGGTCCTGGCAGGCCCTGCCATCGTGCCCGCCTCCGCGCTGGGACGCGGCGGCGCGGTTGCGCCCAGTGACCGCATCAACCTCGGCATCATCGGCGTAAACGGCATGGGGCGCAGCAATCTGGCCAATTGCGCGAAGCACCCCGACGTGGTCGTCACGGCCATCTGCGACGTTTCGAAGGAACGTCGCGATGCCGCGCTCGCCCTGCATGGCGCCACGGCGAAGGGACACAACGACTATCGCGAACTGCTGGCTCGCAGCGATGTCGACGGAGTCATCATCGCTCCGCCGCCGCACTGGCACGCGCTCATGGCTATCGACGCCGTCAAGGCCGGCAAGGACATCTACCTGCAGAAGCCGATGACGCTCTATCCAGACGAGACCTTGGCCGTGCGCAACGCAGTCCGCCGCCACAAGCGTATCTGTCAGGTGGGAACGCAGATTCATGCCGGGTCGAACTACCGGCGCGTGGTCGAGTGGATCCGCTCGGGCAAACTCGGCCCGGTCAGTGTAGTGCGAACCTTCAACGTGATGAACCAGGGTCCGAACGGCATCGGTCGCGCGCCGAAACAGGATCCGCCGCCAGGCGTTGATTGGGACATGTGGCTCGGCCCGGGTCCGGCGCGTCCCTTCAATTCCCTGCTGTTCGCCGACAGTTACAACCACTGTTCCTTCTGGGACTACACGCGTGGCTGGACGCCTGGCATGGCGCCCCACATCATCGATCTGCCCATCTGGGCGCTCGATCTCGGCGTGCCCGAGACCACCACATGCACCGGCGGACGCGACGTTATTAAGGATGACGGCGACGCGCCCGACGTCCAGGAAATCACCTGGCGCTATCCAAAACTCACCATGACCTGGATGATGAACTGCGCCAACAGCTTCGCCTTCGACTTCGGACGCGGTAAGCCGGCCCGCCGTCTCGGCATCTACTTCCATGGTTTGAACGGGACGCTGTTCACCGACTATAGCCGCCACGAAATCGTCCCCGAAGGCGATCTGCTGAAGGATGCCACGCCGCCACCGCAATCGATCCCGCCTTCGCCGGGGCACGAGCGCCAGTGGCTCGATTCCATCAAATCGCGCATCGAACCCGATTCAAACGTGAACTACCACTACAAGGTCGACCTCGCCATCACGCTCGCCAGTCTGTCCTATACGCTTGGCCGCTCGGTACGCTTCGATCCGGTCAAGGAGAGAATCGTTGGCGACAAGGAAGCCGCCCGGCTCGCAAGGCCCGTCTACCGGCGGCCGTGGAAGTTTCCGGCTGAGTACCTCTGATGGGCTGAGAGCGTCGGCGCCCTTCGCCGCATGTGAATTCGTCACGCGGACTTCGTCCCAATCCGGTTCGGCGTGACCTAAGATAAGGCTGTGCGTCTCATCATCACCGCCTGCCTGCTATCCGGATGGCTCCTTGGCGCGGAGCCTGCCCTGAAGATTTCGGTCTACGCCACGGCCGGGGGCATTCAGCAACTCATGGCCACGCCCGAGTCGCGGCAACGCGCCGTCGAGGCGATGAAGAGACTCGGCGTCACGCGCGTCGTGCTCGAAGGCCGTCGTGGCGACGAGTATGTCCCTCCCCAACAGTTGGAAGACCTGCGGAACACGCTCCACGGCCTTGGCCTGGCGTCGTCGGGCGGCATCGCCACGGTTCCGGGCAAGAGCTTCGGCGTACGGCAGCAGGGCCCGCTGGCCTGGCTGAACTGGGAGGCCGATGCCACGCGCGACGGCATCGCGGGCTTCTTCCGCACAAATGCGGCGGTCTTTGACGAACTGGTCGTCGACGACTTCTATTGCACCGCGGACACCTCGCCGGAGTCCGAGCGTATGCGCGCCGGCCGGGACTGGGGCCAATACCGCCGCGACATGCTCTCCGGACTCATCCAGCCCATCATCATCGAACCCGCCCGGCGCGTCCGGCCTGGCGTTCGCATGGTGATCAAGTTCCCGCAGTGGTACGACCGCTTCCATCTGTTCGGCTACGATCCGCCGCGCATGGCCGCCCAGTTCGACCGCGTCTGGGTGGGCGTCGAGGTGCGCAACCCGAAGACCCAGCGGATGGGATTCGTCCAGCCCACCCAAGGCTACATGAACTACCGCTGGCTCACCTCAGTCATCGGCTCCAAGGTGGAAGCCGCCTGGTTCGACCATATCGAATGCACCGCCCAGAACCTGGTGGACCAGGCTTGGCAAAGCGTCCTCGCCGGGGCCCGCGAACTCGTTCTATTCAACTTGTTCGACATCGTCCAGGGACATCCGGGCCATGCGCCGTTCGAGAAAGCGCTGCCCGCGATGCAGGCCGCCGCACGCCGGGTCCAAGGCAAGCCTATCGAGGGCGTGGCCTTCTACAAGCCGCCCAATAGCGATCCGGGCGACAACCGCTTTCTGATGGACTATCTCGGCATGTTGGGCATCCCCGTCGTGCCGGTCGCCGAATACCCGTCAAAAAGCCCGGCGGTGATTCTCGGCGTTCAGGCCGCGCACGATCCGGCGCTGATCCGCAAAGTGACCGCCCACCTGAAGACGGGCGCGCGAGTGGCCATGACGGCCTCGCTGATGGAGCGCGTGAAGGCGCCGGCGGGCGTCATTCGTTTGGATCTGCGCACCTTTTCCGAACAGGACTATCTCGACACCGGCGAATGGCTGCTGCCGCCCAAGGAACTCGCCTGGGTGGACATGAGCCGCGAGCAAGCCGATGCCCTGCGCAAGAGCCTCGGCGTCGGGTTGTCCGCGCCCACGCGAATCGCCTATTACAGGCTCGGCCGGGATGAGGCGCTGTACAGCTTCCGCGACGAGGATGTCGAGGTCGTGTTGAAGGGCAGGGCAGTGACGGTCCCCGCGCACACGCTCGTCTGGGTGAACCCAGACAAAAAGCAATAAGGCACAGCCGGTCCGGTCAGGGCATCCGGTCCGCGCCGGGGATGCTCTGCTGGAATCGCAGCACCATCGGTAGCAGACGGCCCAACCCATGGCCCGCCGCCCAGACGATGAGTCCGAACAGCGCCAGCCCGATGGATGGAGTAAAGGTGTTCACGTTGAACCCGAGACCCGCCAAGGGGGCGTCTGGCTTGGCCGGATCGATGTGGACCCAGATCTTGGACCCGGGCTTCCACTCCCGCGTCAGCCGGGCCTGGAGCCATTCCCAGGACATGCCCACGTCGTGGCTTGCCCCGGTGACGTACTCCCGCCCTTCATATTCGTAACGGACCTTCGCCGTGGCCGAGTACATGCGGGATTGGGTCTTGACCCTCCATCCCGAGGCATCCTCGCCATAGTGCCCCGACATGTAGGATTGCGTTGCCGCCTCCAACACCTCCGCGCGCACGGGTTTCAGCGTGCCCATTTGCTTGATGCGGTATCCGGCGAAGACCAGCGCGCCAATCCAGATCATGACCGCGAGCGCGTAGACGGTCCATTGCGCGAGCTTCAAAGCTGATTCCATCGCGAACCCTCCCTCTTTCCGACAGCCGATCGTACAGCCGCCGCGTCCCGGCGTCGAGGGTCTGGTTCTCTATCCGCCGCCCGCAGGGACATGCGGGGGCCGGGGCGCCTTTATCGCCGGAGTGGTTATTATTTAAGCCGTTCCTCGACCCCCAAGCGGAGAACCGCCACCGCGCCGTTCATCCCCTCTTCTTGTCCCACGTGAAAAACCACTCAGCAGCCAGCCGCGTGTGCGGCGCTGTTCGAGGCCAATGGCGATGGAGCCGCGGGGATGGGGCTGGAAGATTTGGTTAACCCATGATTCTTAACCACATTCTCGACGGAGAGGGAACAGAGCGCACGGGTTGAATCCTCCATTCATCTTATGGCCGCCGGCGCGGCCAAAGGGGCCAAAGGGACGGTCCGGATTCCGCTTCTGATCCGGCGGAGCGCTGCCGCGCAATCCGCATGATGCTAGCATGTTCACGATGAACCGCAGGCGTTTTGTCGCAACCGCCGCCGCCGGCGCGGCTTCCGCATTGTCTGCCGGATCCGCCTCCCAGGTGCGCTCGCCCAACATCCTCTTCCTGTTTCCCGATCAACTCCGTCACGACTTCGTCGAACCCTCCACTGCCATCCCCGTGCGAACGCCCGCCCTGAAACGGTTGGCTTCATCCGGCGTTCGCTTCACCCAGGCCGTCACGCCCGCGCCTCTTTGTGCTCCCGCCCGTGCTTGCCTCGCGTCGGGGATGGAGTACGACCATTGCCGCGTTCCCTCCAACAGGGAGAACTACCCGCTCGACCAGTTGACCTTCTATCAACTGCTCAACCGCGCGGGCTACCACGTGATGGGCTGCGGCAAGTTCGACCTCCACAAACCCGAACTCGATTGGGGCCTCGATGGCAAGCGCATGATTCGCGAGTGGGGTTTCGCCGATGGCATCGACAACGAAGGCAAGCACGACGCCACCAGGGCCTACACGCGGGCGGGCAAGCCGATGGGCCCGTTCATGGCCCACCTGGAAAAACTGGGCTTGGCCAAGGCCCACGTCGCTGACTACGAGCGGCGCAAAGGCCACGATGCCACTTTCCCCACGCCGCTGCCCGACTCAGCCTATGGCGACAACTGGATCGCCCGTAATGGCCTCGATCTGCTCGATGCCGCGCCCAAGGACAAGCCCTGGTTCCTGCAGGTCAACTTCAACGGACCCCACGACCCCTGGGACATCACCGCCGGCATGGAGCAGCGCTGGCGCGGCGTCAAATTCCCCCAGCCCGTGCGCTGCACCCAGTTCACCCCCGGCGCTCACGAACTCATCCGGCAGAACTATGCCGCGATGATCGAAAACATCGACCGCCTCTGCGATCAACTGATTGACAAGGTCCGCCAGCGTGGCGAACTGTCCAACACGGTTATCGCTTTCTCGAGCGACCACGGCGAGATGTTGGGCGATCATAACCTCTGGTCCAAGCGCCAGCCCTACCACGGCTCCGTGGGCGTTCCTATGATCCTCTCCGGACCGGACATTCGCCGCGGGATCATCTGCCGGGATCCCGCCACGACGCTCGATCTCACCGCCACTTTCCTCGACTGCGCCGGAATCGAGCGGCCCGCCCGCATGGAAAGCCGGTCGTTGCTTCCCTTGCTTGCAGGCCGGCAGCCGGCCTCCCGTCCGCACGTCCTGTCGGGCATGGACAAATGGCGCCTAGTGATCGAGCAGCGCTACAAGTTCGTCCGCGGCTTCGGTGACCAGGCCCTGCTCTTTGACCTGCGCGACGATCCGCACGAGATCCGGAATCTCGCGTCCGTCAAACCGGAGGCAGCCGCGCGCATGTCCAAACTCCTCGACGCCGGGTAACCCGGCCGCGTGCGCCTCGCTCCATCGGTCCCTCTTGCGCACCCACACAAGCGCGTCCGAGTCTTGCCGCTTGTCCATCCATCAGCTTCTGTCTCCGAACCCCACGGGCGAATCTACCCGAGCCGCCAGCCGCGCGGCTTGCGGCGGCGGGTATCCCGTCCTTCGAACCCAAAGCAGGCCAAGGGGTCGCCAACGGGTCGGCGATCTGGTGGAGGAACTCGAATCGCTCCGCCGCGACGGCCAACTCCTGCAATTTGCTAGACCGTCGGCCCCCGCCCGGCGCGTCGCCACCGGTCGTATGCTAGTCTCGATCTAACCGTGAGCCGCCCCATCCGCAGGAGCCTTGCCGCCGCCTTGCTCCTCCTTTCACTCGTCCCGTCACTCTGGTTCCTCATCGCCAACCGCGACCTGCCCCATTTCGGCCTGCTGATGGACGATGCGCTCTACCTGTCCGGCGCACGTTCGCTCGCCCAGGGCCGCGGCTACCGCATCGGCGTCCTGCCCGGCGGCCCGCCCCAAACCAAGCACCCGCCCGCGCTCGCCTGGCTCATCTCTCCCATCTGGCGCGCCGCTCCATCGGTCGACACGGCGGTCCCCATCGCCGTGCTGCTGCTCTGGATCTGCATGGGCGCATGGATCTTCCTCTCGCCCGGCGTCTTCGGCCAACTCGGCCTCTCCCCACCGCAAGCCCTCGCCCTGGCGGCCATCGTCGCCATCAACCCCTACGTGGTCTTCCTTTCAACCTGCTTGCTCGCCGAGATGCCCATGCTCGCTCTGCTTTGGCTCTCGATGACATTCGCCGCCGCCGCCGCCCGCCGGGCTTCGCGCCCGTTGGCGCTCGCCTCGGGCCTCGCCGCCGGACTCGCCTTCCTGTTCCGCACCGCCGCCCTGCCCATCCTGCCCGCCCTCGTCATCTGGTTCCTGCTCCGGCGGCGCCGCGCCCTCGCTTTGATTGCCCTCGCCGCCGCCATCCCCTTCGTTGCCGGTTGGCTCTCCTGGAGATCCCTCCATCGTCCCGCCTCGGCTACACCCCAGCTCGTCTTCTACCTCGATTACACCCGCCACTGGCTCAACCACATCGCCGAAACCGGCCCCTGGGCGCTCGTCCAGGCCAATCTGAACTCCCTGGTCCTGCCGCTCGGCAAACTGCTCTGGTTCGACACAGGCGCGCTGCCCGCCCTCGTCTATGCCCGGACCGCCCTGCTGGTCGCCTCTCTCGCCGGCAGCTTTGCCCTGTTGAAGAACGGCATCTCGTTGCTCCACCTGTTCACCTGCGGCTACGCGGCCTTGATCCTCACCTGGAACTTCACGCCCGACGAACGGCTCGCCCTGCCACTGCTGCCCCTGCTTGCCGCCGGCGCCTGCGAGGCCGGCTCCCGCGTCCTGAAAGACGCCCGGTGCTTCCTCATGCGCTCCGCCCTGACCCACAAGGCAGCCGGCGCGGCTCTCGTTCTTGTCCTTGCATCAACCCTCATCCTCGTCCTGGCCATGTCGTTCGACGGTCTCACCCATCAGATGGTTTCGATCCCGGCGCGCGAGCGCCTCCGCCACGCCCAACTCGCGCCCGTCCTCGCCTACGCCCGCCAACATCTGCCTTCCGGCGAACCCATCCTCGCCTTCCAGGAAGGCCGTACCTCCTTCCAGACCGGCCACCCGTCCATCGGGCTCCCTTTGCCCACCGCCATCGGCTATGAACACAGCGAAGCGCGCGTGATGAACTACTTCCTCGACTGGCCGTCGGTCCTCCGCGCCCACCGCGTCCGCTACATCCTCCTCACGCCCTGGGACTTCGAACTCGACCTCTCCCCCGCTCAGATCCGCCGCTATCACCAATCCGTGCTCGGCCACCCCGCCGTCACCGTCCTTCACCGCTCCGGCTCCGTCCTCCTGGTTGAATTCGCTCCCGCCTGAGGGCCGGCCACAGCCTGAGCGAATTCTCTGTCATTTTCAAAACCAGTGAATTCCGGCCGGCACGGCGGTTCCTGGCAGCGGTGGCGTGCGGTGAGGCCTCATGGTGGCGCCCGCTGTCCCCAATCACGTCGGTGCTTTCAACGTCCACCCGTGCGGATCAACCTAGCCGGTGAATTGGCCCTTCTCATCCATCGGACCTCCTCGATCCTTCCGCGAGTGCGCGAGCCGCGTCGGCTGCAAAGTACGTAATGATCATGTCCGCGCCTGCTCGTTTAATGCAGGTCAGCATCTCGAGCATCAGAACTCTGCGCGAAGCGAGGTCGTCACCGGCGGCCGCTAGAATCATGTTGTACTCGCCCGAGACGTTATAGGCGGCGATTGGCGCATCGAACCGCTCGCGCGCTTTGGCGACGATGTCCAGGTACCCAAGAGCCGGCTTGACGATGATCATGTCCGCGCCCTCTTCCAGATCCAGGCGAATCTCCTCGAGAGCCTGGCGCGCATTGGCCACATCAAGCTGATGCGTGGCGTGCTTGCTTTCGGATGGGGCGGAACGGGTTGCGGTCTTGAAGGGACCATACAGCCCGGAGGCGAACTTAGCCGAATAGGGCATGGTCAGCACGCGCTGGAATCCCGCCGCGTCAAGGGCTGAACGAAGTGCCTGCACGACCCCATCCATCATGCCCGACGGGGCGATCACATCGGCGCCCGCCGCCGCCAGCGAGAGCGCGGCCTCCTGCAGGCGGGCGAGCGTCAGATCGTTGTCAATGACACCGTTCTTCAGGATTCCGCAATGGCCGTCCGCGGTGTATTCGCAAAGGCACAGGTCGGCGATCGCCACGATGTCCGGAACGGAGTCCTTGATCTGCCGGATTGCCTGCTGCATGGGTCCCGCGCTGGAGCAGGCCAGGGAAGCCTCCTGGTTCTTCTCGTGGTCTTCCAGCACACAAAACAGGAGAACGGCTGGAACGCCCAGACCGTGCAGCACCCGGACTTCATTCACCAGTGGATCTCCGGAGAGCAGGTGCACGCCCGGCAGCGCGCCCAGCGGCTGCCTCACCTCGGGCCGTCCTGTTACAAACAGGGGACAAATGAAGTCATCGGCCGACAGGACCGACTCCCTGACCAGCCTCCGGATCGACTCGGTTTGGCGCAGTCTGCGCAACCGTTGCATTGGGAAACTCATTTCGTTAACCACTCCATCGGCGCTTTGCCCGTCAGATCCGGCGGGACCGCCTCAACAAATTCAATGACACGGGGAATCTTGTATTCAGCCAAATGCTTACGGCAATGCTCGACGATATCCCGGCGCGAGCAGGCGTGACCGGAGTGCACAGCGATCATTGAGGTCAGCACTTCCAGCCCGCGGGCGTCCCGTCCCGGCTGAACCCTGCACTGCCGGACGGACGGCAATTCGAGCAACACCCGTTCCACCTCTGCGGGATCCACCTTGACGCCACCCGAGTTGACCCACCGTTTGGACCTGCCTTCGATGACAAGCACGCCGTCGGCCGTCAGCCTGCCAATGTCGCCCATGCGGAAGTAGCCTCCGTCGAGGACCTGCCGATTCAACTCGGGTTCGCCAACATACCCTGCCATCATTGCAGGACTCCGGACTGAAATCTCTCCACTGCGGCCCGGCGGCAGAGGAGTGCCGTCGTGATCGACGATACGAACCGACACGGTCCGCAAGACCCTTCCCGCGCCTCCTCGAATCGCGGGGCCACCCGCCTCCTCGATGGAGATGGTCCCAGTCTCCGATGATCCGTACAACTGCCGGATCCCCCTCCCGAAGCGCTCGCGCCACAACGCCGCCAGGCCATCGGGCAGCGGAGCGCCGCTCGATATGTACAGTTCCACGCTCGACAGGTCCTCCGGCTGCGGGACATGATCCGCCAACAGGCTGTAGAGGAACGGCGATCCGATCACGATCCGCGCCTGCTCCCGCTTCACACGGGCGGCAAGCGCCGCGGGCAGGGCCTTGCGCAAAACGACAATCGTCGCCCCGCTGGCCAGCGGCAGAAACATGCAATTTGCAAAGCCGTTGGCGTGGTGAAATGGGATCACGCTGAGAAAGCGGTGTCCTGGGCGGATGCCCAAGGCCTCAGCCACGGCGCTCCTGCCCGCGAGCAGATTCGCGTGCGATCGCGGAACCACCTTGGGCCGCCCGGTGGAACCTGAAGTGGCCAGATAAAGCGCCGGTTGTGTTTCGTAAACTCCTCCGGAGCGGAAGGCGCGGGCGCCCCCAGGCTGATCCCACAGCCGATGCATCTTCGCCCCGTCGATGGTCAGGATTCGATCCTCCGGCGGACCGCCTTCCACTTCGCTCCAGACAGAGCGAAGTTCCTTGTTGGTGATCACGGTGCGGATCCCCAAACGCCGGACGAACCAGCCAATCTCGTTGGCACGCCACTGCGGGTTGAATGGCATGAGCACCGCCCCAAGTCGGGCCGCGGCAAGGAATGCCGCCGGGTACTGCCAGCAGTTCGGCAGAGAAATCGCAACGATCTCGCCTTCATCGGCATGCAAGCGTTCGCGCAGATCCTCGGCCAGCAAAACGCTGCGCCTGACGAGTTCGCTATAGGTCAGCGACACGTCGCCGTCAATGACCGCCAACCGGTCCGGGCCGTCCGCCGCCACTTCATCCAGCAGGTTGCGGATCATCCGCTCGCTACGCCTCCGAATCGCCCACCTCTAGCGCGGCTGCCGCCTCACGCCTTTGGCGGATGTGGCTGGCAAGCGCGGGCAGGTCGGTCAGGCGGTCGAATTCCAACCAGTCTTCCTCCAACGAGATCCCGTACTTGGCTTCCAGCGCCACCACGAATTGCACCAAAGCAACGGAATCCAGGGCAACCACGTCCTGGATCCTCTCCGCTCCGGCCAACTGCTCATCGCCTGGGTCAAGCTCCAGTGACTCGAGCAAGACCCCTCGGATCTCCTCGACTGACAACTCCATTTCCGTCTGTCGTCGATTCATAAGCGAACCCATAACTCCCACTGGTCTGGATGCTCCAGTATATGTTCTTCCAGTATGCGGACCAGTCTCGGCAGGTTGACCTGGGCGAACTCCTCCCGGCTCCGGGAGGGCGTCAGAGCGGCAGGCTCACCAAAGGTGATGCTCGATGCCTCCTGGTTCCCCAGGCACAACATCGGAACCACCGCACAACCGGAGAGCCGGACGATTTCCAGCAGACCGGTCGCGAATCGCTCGGGCTGCCCAAGGAACGGAATCTCGACATACTGCTCCGACAAGTTCGCATCGATGTGGACGTTCACGATCCCGCCGGCTCGCAGGCGCCGGAAGATCTTCAATGAGCATTCCCGATCCTGAACGAATACCTCTTCTCGGATGATCCCATGCAGGAACTCAATGTACCGGCGTTGCAGGAACCGGGCGCCGAATCGGCCCATCCACTCGTCCGGCGGCTGGCCGTCGCGGACGGACATGATCGGATACCCCATCTTCGCCAGGTGGTGCTTCGCCAGCCGGTTAGCATAGAAATGCCCGCTGGTGAGGATCGCTCCTTTCCCAGTCGCCAATGCCTTCTCCAGGTGATCGAGGCCGTGGACTTCCGGAGGCGCCAGGCGCGGGCTCGCCTTGGGGTGCGAGATCGTTAGATCGTCTAGCACCCGCCTGATCGCGTTCGAAACGAATCGGCGGGTGGTGGCTAAGTTGGAATTGCTGGAAGACCGCGAACCGAAAGCCAGGGCCATTCGCTGCGACACCTCGCGTCTCTGTCTGCGGGTGACGGACTGAAAGATGGGCTCGACTGCTCGGCCAATCCGGTACAGGTCTATCGAAGACAACCTCGACGCCAGCAGCCGGAGTGGATAGAGATAGAGGAACCAGAGGAGATCCTTGACGCTGAGGAGGGGCCGTCCCCGGTCCGGCGCCCTTGGTCCGCGCCAGGAACTCGACCTGCGGTTCTCGCTCAGCGGAACCGAACTGCTTTCATTTGAGTGCATAAACCAGAGCCGATCCATCGAACCTTCGAGGAGTACGGTCTCCACAGTGTAACCAATTCGATCCATGACGCCGCCAAACCGCCTGCCGCAAATGGCCAAGGCGTGCCAAGGCAGGCCAAGACGTCGCCAAGGCGTCGGCCAAGGCGTGCCAAGGCGTCAGCCTTATAGCTGGTATGGGCGTGTTTTGAGTGAAGCGAGTTTTCCACAGCC
>CAZLDN010000093.1:0-20424 GCA_964558355.1 uncultured Candidatus Solibacter sp. | reverse complement strand
CCACCGCCTCCGCCCGCCCGCGAAGGGGAGAATCTGAGCGCGGAGCGGCGCGCCAGGCTCAGGTACGAAATGGGACTTGTCGAAGAGCAAGCCCGCCTTCGAGAGGAACAGGCCCACATCCGGGAGGACGTGAAGCGCGAACTTGAACTTGCGCTCAAGGACCTGACAGCGGACAAGGGTCAGTTGGAGGCCAGCATTCGTCAGGCCATCGAACAGGCCAAACGCCAACTGTCGGACGTCGACGCCCAGAAAGAGGCCCGCGCTTCGATGGAAAAGGCGCTCTCCGAACTGAAGGCCCGCGAGCCCGAGATCCGCAAGAATATCGAAGCGTTAGTGAGCCGGTTGGATACCGAGTTGAAGGACATCGACCGCAAGTTGGGCGGCCAGCGCGCCGAGCGTGAACGGCGGATCAAGTACGCCGACGAGAAGTTCTCCAAGGACTCGACCAAGGGATCAGAGACCGAACGCGGCCGGCACTATCTCCGCTATGGGCCTCCGGACGAACTGGAAATTCATCCCGGCGTCAATGAGGTGTGGCTCTACAGGAACTGGCGCGGCACCGGCGGCAAGATGATGTTCGAGTTCGACAGCGAGGGCAAACTGAAGCGATAAACCGGAATCACCTGCGTCCGATGGAAAGAGGTCTGCCGCGCGCCGTGGCGGACCCTTTTCCGTATCAGCTCACTACCTGAAACTGACGCCGATCCGCCCAACCAACATTGCTCCGTTGAAAGTCGCGTCCGGCAGTTCGATCGTTCGAGGGTTCGGTCAGGAACCCGCTCTCTTCGCTCGCGGCCTCATGCTTTGGGGCACTGCGGCGCGACTTTCATCACCATCGGCGGCCCGCAGGGCCATGGGGACTCCCTCGATCGTCGCCTGCGAGCGGACTGCAAAACGTATCCCGATCCGGTCGTTCAGCCAGGCAATCCCAGGCCTATTGCAGCGGCCGGTCAAGTTCTCGTCAGCGCCACATACCGGATTTCGGCAACCTCCCTGCCCGCGATCTCCAGTGCCCTGAGCGAGAGTTTGCCTCGCCCCTTTTCAAGCGGCATCGAGCCAAGCGCCAGCGGCCGGAAATCCTTGACGTAGGACTCCGTGCGTGCCGCCCGGTCCTGCGCCTTGCCTTTCAGCGGCGGGTCGTTCGCCTCGCTGATCTTGCCCTGGACCTTCGAGTTGCCGAAGCTGAGTTCAATGGTCGACCCAACGTCGGCCTGCTTGCAGGCGAAGTAAACCGCCACGTCAAAGACGCCCGGCTGGCCGACCTCGATGTCCCATGTCATGCGGTCGTCCTGCGACGTCCAGTTGGTGAAGAACGAGCAGTTCGGGTGAATTGAGCTGCGCTTAATGCCGCCTTCATTCACCCCGTCGCGCGCCGGCAGCAGCGTCGTCCTCGAGTAGCCCACCGTGTATGGGCGATCGTCGGGTCCGACCATGGGCAACATCTCGGCGGACCAGTCCTGCTGCGCTTTGCGAAGGCGCGCGGCTACATCGGGCAGCCGGGCGGAGGCGTCGTTGTCCTGGCCGGGGTCGGAGACCATATCGTAGAGGGCGCCCGAGGCGTCCAGACGGTACCGTTGGCTGCGCACGCTCACACGCCGCGCCTGCATCGAGAAGATCATGCGTTCGGGCCAGCCGGGCTTGTCGCCGGTGAGGAGCGGCTTCAGGCTGCGTCCGTCAAGCGGCTTGTTGCCAGCCACCGGGATGCCGGCGAGATCGGCCAGGGTCGGCCTCAAGTCGATGGCCCCGGCGATCTGCGTCACGCGTCTTCCGCGCCCGATTCCGCCGGGCCAGCGAATGAGCATCGGGACGCGCAAACCGCCCTCGTCAAGGGACCCTTTGCGCCCCTTCATGCCGCCGTTCCAGCGCCAACTGTTCGGGCCGTTGTCGCTGAAGTAGACGACGATGGTGTCATTCCTCAACCCCAGCTTGTCGATCTCGCCCAGCACACGGCCGGCGTTCCAGTCGATGTTTTCGCACATGGCCAGCGCGGCGCGGGTCATGGCGATGTCCTCGCGCCCCGGGTCGCGATTCTTCAGCCTGGGGTCGAGGTGCGCGAACCGTTCAAAGAACCGGTCCGGCACCTGCATGGGAGAGTGCGGCGTGTTGAAGGGCAGGTAGCAGAAGAACGGCCGCTGGCGGTGCTGGCGGATGAACTGAAGGGCGTGTCCGGTCAGGTCGTCGGTGATGTAGCCGTTGCCGCGTACAAGCGACCCGTTGTGGTCGAGTTCGGCATCGAAGTACTGGCCCCAGTGACCGGAGGTGAATCCATAGTATTCGTCGAATCCGCGGCCGTTGGGGTGGTAAGGGAACTGGCTGCCGTTGTGCCACTTGCCGAACGCGGCGGTGGCGTAACCGGCCTGTTTGAACGTCTGGGCGATGGTTGTCTCATCCAGGTTCATCCGCTCGGCCCCGGTCGAGACGCCGCGGACGCCGCAGCGCGGATGATACCGGCCAGTGAGGAACTCGGCGCGCGTCGGGGCGCAGACGGCGCAGGCGAAGAAGCGGTCGAACAAGGCGCCGTCGCGGCCGATCGAATCGATATTGGGCGTCGAGAGATTCGTGTTGCCATGGATGCTGAGATCGCCCCAGCCCTGGTCGTCGGCCAGGATGACGACGACGTTTGGCAGGGATCGCGAAGGCGCGGCTTGCAGGGCCGGGAGTCCGCCGAGCGCGGCGGCGCTTCGCAGTAGATTCCGCCGCGTGATCTGGCCAAACTGGCTGCTCATTCGGACCCTCCTTGGAACAACCGATGCTGTGTCCGACCGTCATCATAACCGAGATCAGCCGCGGCGGATTGTTGGTCCGGCGACCGGGTTGATATCCTTAAAGTTCCGAAACGTCCCGCCGCGGGCCGTTCACGCTTCCGATAATGACCACTCAACCGATCCTCCGCCTGGCCGCCGCCGCTCTGCTGATCTGCTCACCCGGACTGGCGCAGTGGGTGCCGGCCGGCCCCTGGGGAGGCAGCGCGACGTCGGTCGCCATCGACGCGGCGAACCCCAAGCGAATGCTGCTCGGTGGCCGCAACTCGTTGATCTACCTAAGTGAAGACGAAGGCAGGAACTGGCGCCGACTGAACTTCCCGCGGCATTTTCTTGGCACCGTGCGGTCTGTCAGCTTTGACCAAACGAACCCTAACGTCTTCCTCGCCGGCGTGAACGGCGAGCAGTCCGGCTTCGGCGGCGTCTGGCGCAGCGAGGATGGCGGGCAGAGCTGGCAACTGCCCCAGTCGATCGCCGGCGCTTCGGCCGAGGCGCTGCTGCGATGGCCAAAGGATCCCAGAATTGTTCTTGCCGGCACGCATCAGGGCGTCTGGCGGAGCGAGGATGGGGGACTCGCCTGGACCCGGATCTCGCAACCCTGGAATCACGAGATGCGGGTCATCACGGCTCTGGCCATCGACCCTGCCGACCGCGACATCATCTACGCCGGTACCACGCATCTGCCCTGGAAATCCACCGATGGCGGCAAGACGTGGAATTCCATCCACGACGGCATGTTGGACGACTCCGACGTCTTCTCGATCTCGATCGATCCCGAACGTCCCGAACACATCCTCGCCAGCGCCTGCAGCGGCATCTACCGCAGCCAGTCCGCCGGATCGCAGTGGACCCGCTTCAAGGGCATCCCCGCGTCGCACCGGCGCACCCATGTCATCCGCCGGCACCCGGCCAATCCCAACGTCATTTATGCCGGAACCACGCTCGGCCTGCTGCGATCGATGGACGGCGGCGCAACATTCAAGCAGTTGAATCAATTGCATATCCTGTCGATGGTTTTCCATCCGAACAGGCCCGATGTGGTGTTCATGGCCACCGAACAGTCCGGGCTTTGGCGCAGTGAGGACGGCGGGGTCACGGCCCGGCCCGTCAACAACGGCTTCGTCAATCGAAAGGTGTTGAACGTCTCCGCCGCTGCCGGGCGGCTGTACCTCAACACGATCCAGGACGGCGACGCCGGCGGTGTCTTCCAAAGCGCCGATGGCGGAGCGAATTGGGATCTGGTGGCGAACGCGTCGCGCGTCGGCGACAACCACCTGCACCATCTCGCCGGCCACCCGGCGGACGCAAACGTCCTTTACGCCGCCAATGAGCGGCGGCTCTACCGGACCACCGACGGTGGCAGGAACTGGGGGAGCCTTCCGCTTCCCGCCGTGGCCCAGGCCCGCGCCGTCCGGATCTCGGCTCTGGCCGTCCTGGCCGCGCGCCCAGGGCCCAAGGCCGGTGTCACGGTGCTGATGGGGACCACGGAGGGCCTGTGGCGCACCGAAAATGCGGGCGCATCCTGGAGCCTGGTGGCTATCACCAAGGTGGACCGGATGCCGAACGTCCTGAGCTTAACGGCCGCGGGCGAGCGCATCGTCGTCCGGACGTCGAATACCCTCTATGTGTCCGAGGACGGCGGCGTGTCATGGCGCCCGATTTCGCTGCTGCTGCCGGCCTCGGTCATCCATGACATCGCCTTGTCGCCCTCGACCGCCGGCCCCATCCTGCTGGCCACGGCCAAGGGGCTGTTCGCTTCCGATGACGGCGGAAGGAACTGGTCTCAGCGAACTAAAGGGATCGAGGACGGCACCGTCAGCACGGTCCGCTTCGAAACCGGCCGCCGCGGTGCGGCGTTTCTGGTTCAGTTCGGCCGGCTGTATGAATCCGTTGATTCCGGCGCGTCATGGAGACGCGTCCAGAACGGCGAAATCCCCGAGTCTTCGATTCGCCAGCTTTGGACAAGCTCCGCCCAACCGCGCCGTCTGTTCGCGCTGACGCCGGACATGGGGTTGTTCTACCTGGATCTACAAGAGCAGGTTGGACTAAGATGAAAAGAGCAGGTTTATCCCAGCTATGAGAATATTTAACTCGACTTCAATTTTCCGTACTCGAAACTGGTCACGTCTATTGCTGGCTGCCAGTCTCATCCTATCTTTCAACTTCGCGTCCTACGGGCAGAGCGGGTGGGGCCAGGGCGACGAGCGTCCCGACATGGTTGAAATCAGTCTCTTCGGTGGAGGCAGCTTTTTCAAGAGCGTTTCCAGCGGGTTGGGCACGGAGCATGTCAGCGGCGGCGCCGCCGGCCTTCGCGTGACCGAGAACTTCTGGAAGTACATCAGCCTTGAGCAGGGATTCACCTACAGCGCCAACAATCTGCGGGTCCCCCTCGGCACCGCTCCTGCGAGTGCGGCTTTCGGCAACCGGATCTACCAGTGGAACATCAATCCGGTTTTCCATTTCACGCCCCGCGGATCCAAGGTCCGGCCCTATCTCACGATTGGCGTGTCGGCGATGAACTTCAATCCCACCGACACCGCCGAGGGCCTCGCCCGGATGCCCGATAATGCCGCGCTCTACAAAGCTCCGGGCCTCAGCGACAACCTTCAAGCCGCCATGAACTTCGGCGGCGGCGTGAAGTGGCATCTGACCGAACGGTTCGGTCTGCGCTTCGACCTGCGTAACACCTATTCCCGCAACCCCGCCTACGGCTTGCCCCCCGCCGCCGCCGCCGGCGTCTACATTCCCCGCGGCGACAAGCTGTGGGGCGCGATGCCGACTGTTGGGCTGAACTGGTATTTCGGCAAGAAGTACGTCCCGCCGCCCCCCGCCGCTCCGGTTGCTGCCCCTCAAGCCCTCGGCGCGCTCTCCGGCGGTACACTTTCGGCCGGCAGCGGCACGCTCTGCCAGGGCCGCCCGATCACCATCCGCGCCACCGGCGTCTCCGACCCCGCCGGCCGCCAGATCACCCATAACTGGCGCGTCAATGGCCAGCCGATGGGCGGCGACAGCCCCGAACTCCAGTTCACCCCCGATCGCGCCGGCAGCTACGCGATCGTTCTTGAAGTCTCCGCGCCCAACACGGACGGCATGCCCGTTCGTACCGCGACGTCCAACACGTTGGCGATCAACGTTCAGGAATACCGCGCTCCGGCGATCTCCGGCATCTCGGCCGTTCCGGCGCAGTTGAACTTCGGCGACACCGGCAGGCTATCGGTCACCGGCACGGGTTCGGCCTGCTCGTCGATCACCTTCAAGTGGACGGCCACGGAAGGCACGATTTCGAACGACACGTCGGCCAACGCCGGATTCGATTCGAAGACAGTGCGCTTCGAGCAGGGTGGCAAGATCCAGGCCAAGACCGTCACCGTCAAGGCCACCGTCACCGACGACCGCGGCGCAACAGCATCTGCCGATACGCGGATCAAGGTGGATTACGTCCCCACAGCCATCCGCTTCTCCGATCTGATCTTCAGCAAGAACAGCGCCCGTGTCAATAACTGCGCCAAGCGCATCCTGCTTGAAGAAGTCGCCGCCAAGGCCGCCGATCCCGACTACGAGATCGTTCTCGTCGGCCACTATGACCAGGATGAAGTTGCCAAGGGCAAGAAGCCAACCACCATCGACATGCGGCGCGTTCTGAACGCCTACGCCGTGTTGACGGCCGGCAGCGGCACCTGCGGCAGCGTCGATCCGAGCCGGATCAAGGTCGACTGGGCCGGCGCCGAGCAGACCTCCGACTTCCAGCCCGGCATCTGCGGCACATCGGCCCGCTCTGCCGCCGGCGAACGGCGAGGCTCGGCCGTCTCCACGTCCGACCAGAACCGCCGCGTCGAAGTCTGGCTGGTCCCGAAGGGAACCAAGCTGCCAGCCTCCTTCAAAGCTGCAAAGGTTCTCGCGGTGAAGGATCTGAAAAAGGCCGGCTGCCCGAAGTAGACTCGCAGCCAGCCGCCAACTGAATCGCCCGGCTCCGAAAGGGGCCGGGCGATTTCTTTCCATGCCGGACATGTCCGCCAGTTTGGGGGCACCCTGGAAACCTCCGCGAAAGACGCCCCGCCGCGAGGAACCGCGCGCCGAAGAGAGCGGGTTTCCAGGCGTGGTTTTCGACAGAGTTCCGCATGGCCGTTGCCGGCCGCAACAAGCCATGAAAATGGCTATTTTCAAGGGAGTGGGCTCCAGTCACCCATTTCAATGCAACCGGTCTCGGCGCATGTAGTCCAATCCTAAATTCGGCTCGCACCGAGTTCGGCGCCGCCAAAAAAATCGGCGGTCCGGAACCAACTCCGGACCGCCGGGCAGGGGGAAATGGAGAACGCCGTTACTGGTTGAACGCGCGGACCTGGTAGTCGTTGAACTCCCATTGTCCATTGATGTTCGACCACAGCCGGACGAACAGCAGCCGTCCATCGGTGGGTAGTCCGGAGACCGAAGCCGATGTCGTCCCGGCGGCGAAGTACTGGCTATAGCGGGAGTTGCCGCCTTGCCAGTCGCCGATGAACAGGAAGTAGCCCTCGGCCTTTTTGCCCGCGGTCCAGGTGAACGCGGCCGAGGATCCGGCCAGCGTCGAGCCCGGCGCGGGCGCGCTCAACGCGGCCTTTGCGGCAGGGCCGGGGTTCGCGTCGTAGGCGTCGTATTCGTAGTCGGTATACTGCCAGGCGCTGTTGATGTAGGAGAACAGCCGGACGTAAACGCGCCGCCCGTCGCTCGGCAGACCGCTCACGGCCGCTGACAGCGCAGAGCCCAGATCCTGGTTAAAAAGCGTATTGCCGCCCTTCCACAGGCCGGCCATCAGGTAGTAGCGCGAAACGGCCGTCCCTGCCGTCCAGTTGAACGTCGCCGAACTTCCGGACAGCGCCGATCCTGCGGCGGGACTGGTCATGGCCGCCTTGGCCGGAGGACCGGACGAGCCCGAAGCGATGTAAGTCGTGTCTGACGATTGCCATGCGCCGTCGATGTAGGACCACAAGCGGACATAGATGGTCTGGCCCGCCGTGGGCAGGTTGGTGATGGTGGCCGACAAGTTCGCTCCAGGGTCGGCGGAATAGAGCGTATTGCCGCCCTCCCACAGTCCGGCGAACAGCCAGTAGCGAGTCACGGCAACTCCCGAAGACCAATTGAATATCACCGGCGAGCCGGCCAACGTGGACCCGGCGGCTGGAGATGTGATTTGAGCCTTCTGCGGACCACCCGGTGTTGATGAGTAGGCGCGGTATTCAAAGTCGCGGCTCACCCACACGCCGTCGATCAGCGACCACAGCCGGACGTAGATCTTCCTTCCATCCGCCGGCAGCCCTGGGACCGTCGCCGTGAAGTTCGTCCCCTGGTCGGCCGAATACAGCGTGTCGCCGCCCAGCCAGTTGCCCACGAACAGGTAGAAGCGGGACACGCCCGTTCCCGCATCCCAGGCGAATGTCGCATTCGGGGCCAGCAGCGTCGCTCCTGGCGACGGCGTGATGATCGAAGCGGGCGTGGATGCCGAACGGTCCGGCAATGCGGCCATGAACTTGAGCGATTCACGCAAAGCGGTCGCCGTGAGCAGTTCCGCCGCCGGGTCTTCAAACGCCCTGCCGAGGCCGATCAAGATCTGATTTGACTCGCGGCACGCCCTGCAAGCGGCGGCGCGCGCGGCCTTGCGTAGCGAGGGAGCCGAGCGGTCCAACTCGGCGGCGAAGGCGCGGGCCCATGCGATGCCCGCGCCGGCCGATGCGCCGATTTCAATCGTTTCGGCTTCCGATTGCGAGAGCCGGATCACCCAGGCGGCGCGCTCCGGAGTGGGCGTCAGTTCGATTTCCAACCCTGCCAGCGCGGATTTGATCGTCCGGGCCATCGCCTCGGCCTGTGGCGACCCGTCCGTGACGACGGCCACCCGCACGGCCTCGGGCCGGTCCGAGTCAGCAGGTTGCGATCCAAAGGCGAACGCCGCCGCGGCGGCGGCAAGCAGGAGAGTCCGAAAGAGATTTCGTTTCGTCGGCATAGTGGACACCACGGACCCGTCCGTCCTTTCCGTAGTTCTCTTTCTAAGTGTGTAAGAGGAGAGCGAGGAAAAGAGGGTGGTGGTGGTCCGGTACCTGGTTGGTTTGGTACTGGACCCCAGGTGGTGGGGCCGGCTTCAGCCGGCGAAGGGCTTCAGCCCGCCGCGCAGTTGCGTCAGCGCCCTAATTCGAACCAGACCGTAGTCCGGCAAAGAACAGGAACACGCCCAATGCGGCGGTTGTGATTCCACTCGCCAGGACGACCGTGCGCGGGATCGAGTCCAGGATCACCGCCGCGATCACCACATCGATGATCCCGGCGCCGGCCAGAATCAGCCCCAGCATCTTTCTGGTGTTCATAACGAGAGTCTAAGCAGGTTCAGCGCCGCTTGCACGGCGAAGGACCGGACACGCGCGCGGTCTCCTCCAAAGCGGAACATGCGCGCCGAAGCGCCCTCTTGCGACGCCATCCCGATCCACACCGTGCCGGGATCGATTCCGGGCGACGACGATTCGGGTCCCGCCTCGCCGGTGATCGACAGGGCGTAATCCGCCCCGGTCCGTTCGCGGGCGGAATCCGCCATGGCGCAAGCAACGGCCTCGCTGACGACGCCGTTCTCCTCCACCATCTTCTCGTCCAAGCCCAGCAGCCGGGTCTTCATAGCGCTTCCGTAGACTTGGAATCCGCCCAGGAACCATTCGGACGAGCCGGGGACTTCCGTGATCCGCCCCCCCAGCAACCCGCCCGTGCAGGATTCCGCCACGGCCAGCGTTGCGCCGCGGTCCTTGAGCATCCGTCCCAGCGCCGCTTCGAGCGCGTCGCCGTTATCTGAGTAGATCCGGTTGCCGAGCGCGGCCCGAATCTTGCCGCCGACCTCGTCGGCCAGTGCCTGGGCCTCGGCAGCCGTTTCGGCCGTCGCCCGCAGATGGATTTGGATATCGCCTTCCTTGGCCAGAATCGTGGTTTCGGGATTCGTGTAGGGCGTGTAAACCGGCGCGATCAGTTGGTCGAGTTCCGATTCGGGCATTCCGGCGACGCGGAAGACGCGCGTACACAGCGCCCGCCGCGGCAGGATATCGGCCAGCAGCGGCATGCAGTGGTCCGTGAACATCGGCTTCATCTCGCGCGGCGGTCCGGGCAGCAGCATGACGATCCGGCCCGGCAGATCGATCCACTGGCCCGCCGCCGTCCCGTTGGGATTGGGCAGGATGCGCGCGCCTTCAATCAGGAACGCCTGACGCCGGTTATTGCCGGTCATCTTGCGGCCCAGCCGCTCGAAGCGCGCGGTGAGCGTGTCCATCAACTCGACGGAATAGAGCAACCGCCGCATCAGCGCCTGGGCGGCGGCCTCGCGCGTGACGTCGTCCTCTGTAGGGCCAAGTCCGCCTGTCAGGATGACGACGGGCGTGCGATCGATGGCCGCGCGGATGGTCGCCGCCAGACGGTCGCGGTGGTCGCCGATGATGCACTTTTGCGTCACCTGCACGCCCAGGTCGTTCAGGTGTTGCGTGAGCCACAGCGAGTTGGTGTCGATACGTTCCGGTGTGAGCAGTTCGCTGCCCACGGCGATGATTTCTGCTTGCATGTAGAACTTTCCGCGCTCAGACGAGCGGCCTGCCCTGAACGCCGGCGTGGACGCGGTAGAGCGCGCCGGTCGTCGCCACGATCATGTCTCCCCCAGGCGCGAAGGCCAGGCCGACAATGTTGGGTCCCGAGAGGAATAGCGACGCTTCGCCTTTTTCGGTGATCCTGACGATCCCGCGCCGGCCGCTTATCGAGGCGGCGGCATACAGGTTGCCGTCAACATCGAAGGCGATACCTTGCGGACGGCCCAACCCGCGATAGAAGACCTCGACCTCGCCGGCCGGAGAAATACGGTGGACTGCGTCGTTGCTCGATGTCGTAGGCCCGCTGACGTAGAGATAGCCGCCGGGTCCGAAGGCGAGATGGAACGCGGCGATGGAGGCCTCGACCGTGGCGAAGACGTAGACCTGGCGCGTGGGGCTGATCTTGAAAATGGTGCCCGAACGGTCGCCGACATACAGATTGTCTTCAAGGTCGAAGGCAATGCCGGTCGCCACGCCCATGCCCTCGACGAAGACGTTCATTACGCCGCTCGACGGCGCCTGGTAGATGAAGCCATCGAAACGCGACGAGATATGCAGGACGCCGAGCGAGTCAAACGCCAGGCCGGTGGCGTTCATCAGGTCGTTCAGGTATGGCTCCATGCCGGTTTCCGGGCTGATGCGGTAGATTGCGACGGGCGTCTTCTGGCCGCGCGCACCGCTGAAGGTGGCATAGATGTTGCCATCCGCGTCGATAGCCGGGTTGGCGACGGGGTGCAGGTTTTCGGCGATGAGCGCTCCGACTTCAAATGGAACCGATGCCCAAGTCTCCGGGTAGAGCCCAACGGTGAGCGTCTCGCAGTGCGTGGTCTCCGGGACCCGGGCGAGGGCCAGGCTGTCCGAGCCGGTGGTCAGCGAAGCGAGCACCTCGCCGATGCGGGCGGTCGGGCGCGGGCCGTCCAGGAAATTGCGTCCGCGGATGCGAACATCGCCGCCGGGGATGGCGAGCGAGGGCGAGACCGAGTCGATGACAATGGGGCGCGCTGCGCCGGGTTTAGTCACTCTGATTCAACTCCAGGGACCCGCGACAGGGTCCAATGCAGGTTGGCGGGATGGTCCGCCACCCATTACTGATTCAACCATCGGATGCCCAGCAGCACAAGTGCGCCGTAGACTCCGGCCGCCAGATCGTCGGCAACGATACCCGTGCCTTCCGGTAGGGATTCGAACTTTCGGACCGGCCAGGGTTTCGTGATGTCGAACAGGCGGAACAACAGAAGCGCCCCCAGCACCCACTGCCAATCGAACCCAGGCACGGCTGCCAGCGTCAGCCACTGGCCCAATACCTCGTCGACGACCACCATCCCAGGGTCCTTCTTGCCGGCGGCCCTGGCCGTGGCCGTCGAGGCCCAGATGCCGATGGGGGTGAAAAGGGCGGCCAGGACGGCGAAATGCCACGGCTGGTCGAGGCCCAACCAAACGAACCCTCCGGCCACGATCAGCGCGCCGATCGAACCTGCCGTGCCCGGCCCCCACGGCCATTTGCCGCAGCCGAACCAGGTGGCAATGATCCAAGTCACTGAGTTCATTAGACTTATTGTTTCTCGTCCGAGTCAGTGAGTTCGTTTGGTTGTGGTTCCATCGAGCCGATCTCCGGCGGCGGTGACGCGTCCGGGATGCGGAATTCCTCATCGGCCCAGCGGCCCAGGTCGATCTGCCGGCAGCGTTCCGAGCAGAAAGGGAATTCAGGCGAACCAAGCTTGGCCGGTTTCTTGCATGTAGGACACTTGACTGTCATGTGTGCTGCCTCTGCCGACCTGCGCCGAGGACGACGAACGGGTTCGTCTGCGCCTTGCGCGGTTTGGGCGCGTCGATCAGGTCGCCGATCAGGTCGTAGTCATGCGCACGGGTGACCCTCATCATGCGAATCTCGCCGGTGACGGGCGGACGGTCGCCAACATCTTCGAGATAGCATACACCGTCGATGTCGGGCGCCTGGGCGGCGGTGCGGGCCTGCCAGACGAGTTCGCTGTCAGCGCTCGGCCCTTCGATCAGGACGGGGATCTCGCGGCCAACCCAACCGCGGTTCAGCTTGCGGGAGATCTTGCGCTGGATCGACATCAGATGGCGCTTGCGATTGTAAATGTCGCGCGCCGGGACCTTGCCGTCCAGGTGGAAGCTCTTGCTGGTCTCCTCGTCTGAGTAAGAGAAGACGCCGAGGCGGTCGAATTTGGCCGCCTCGACGAATTGGCGGAGTTCCTCGAAATCCCGTTCCGTCTCGCCGGGGAATCCGACGATCATCGACGTCCGGATGGCCACGCCGGGGATCGCGCGGCGGACTTTGTCGAGGAGTTTCAGGAAGATGTCGCCGTTCGAGCCGCGTTTCATGCGCTTCAACACCGAGGCGGAGGCGTGCTGGAGCGGCATGTCGATGTATTTGACCAGAGAAACGTTGGCGGCGATGGTGTCGAGCAACCGGCGGGTGATGCGGTTCGGGTAGCAGTAGAGGAAGCGAATCCACTTGGCTTCATCGGTTTCGATCCGGGCGAGGCGTTCGAGCAGTGTGGCCAGGCCGTCCTTGATGCCGAGGTCCTCGCCGAAGGCGGTGGTGTCCTGGCCGATCAGGTTGATCTCGCGGACGCCCATCGAAAACAGCCGCTGGGCCTCGACAACGACCGATTCGAAGCGCCGGGAACGGAATTTGCCGCGGAATTGGGGGATGACGCAGAAGGTGCAAGGGTGGTCGCAGCCTTCGTTGATCTTCATGTAGGCGTAGTGGCGGGGCGTGGCGAGGATGCGCGGCGTGGCTTCGTGATAGAGGTATGGCTCGACCGGATGGGCTTCCGCCGCGCCGCCTTCGCAGAGCGCAACGATGTCGTCAAGTTCGTTTGTGCCGAGGACGGCGTCGACTTCGGGGATCTGCTGCTGGATCTGGTCGCGGAAGCGTTCGACAAGGCAGCCGGCGACGATCAGCCGCCGCGCCTTGCCGGTCTTCTTGAACCCGGCCATCTCGATGATGGTGTCGACGGACTCCTGCTTGGCCGGGTCGATGAAGCTGCAAGTATTGACGACAATGGCGTCGGCGTCCTCGGGAGAAGACGTGAGCGTGTGCCCGCGGGCGTTCAACTGGCCCATCATGACTTCGGTGTCCACAAGGTTTTTGGGACACCCCAGACTTACGAATCCGACTTTCAATGGTTTACCTGTGGAGGGAGAACTCGCCGTAAACCTCAATTTTATCATGCGGCCGCGGCTCGCGCCTTGGCGGCGTGTGGTACACAGGAATCTGGATATGAAACTGCATCTTCTGTTAATCACGATGGCCCTGGGTGTGGCCGCGACCGGTTGTAAGACGAGCGCGAAGGTGGAACCGTCGCGGAAGGCCCGGGCGGGATGCCAGTGGGTGGCGAGCGGCGAAGCGGCGCTGGGAGTGAATTTCCTGGTCGAGGAGTGCGGCGGCAAGCGGCCGGCGGTTGTGCGCAAGGCGAACCTGATCGAGATAGGCGAGGGCGGGGCGCGGATCGAGGTCCATGGCAAGCATTTCGCCCAGCCTGCGATCACGGCGATCAAGGAACATTTCGTCAGCCGGCTTTCGGAGCAGGAATTTGCGGGCTGCATCGTCACGGCCAAGCCCGAGCAGGTGAAAGCGCCTCAGGGCATGCAGGTGTTCGCGATCGTGCCGGGTCCCGATTACCTTGCCGCGGCGAAGGCAAAGCGCGACGCCGATCCGGCGGCGATGATCTGTGGAGACCACGGGCAGGGTCCGGTGGCGGGTTTCTTCATGGCCGATCAGGCGAGCGCGGGCGGGCGGCTGCTGTATGTTTTCGCGGGCGGCGAGGAATCGGCGTTCGACCCGATGTCGGTGCGGCTGGAAAGCGACAAGTCGATGGCGGAGAGGCTGGAAAATCTCGCGCCTGAGAATCTGGCGACGGCGGAGATGCTGGCGTTCGCTTTGGAATCGGATTTGAAGCGTTACAAGGAGGCGAAGGGGCAGTCCACCGAGGGCGAGAAGGAGACGTCGTTCACGGTCTTCAGCAAGGACGGCCAGCCGGTGGTTGTGGTGGAACAGGTCAAACTGGGCGACAAGTCGGATTCAGGGGTGCGTTCGTATTTCACCGGCGGGCGGCTGTTCCTGGTTCGTGAGAATCAACTCGTCACAAGCCGGGGGGGCCTTGCGAAGTCGCAGGACGTGATCTGGAAGCGAATGTCGTATGGGGCGGACGGCAAGCTCCGGGAGGCGCGCAAGGTGGTGAACGGCGTGGCCGGGGCGCTGGACCCGAATGAAGCCGAGGATGCGGCGAAGGCGGCTGACGGGCTGGTGAAGCGGGCGGTCAAGTAGGACGGGCCTGTCCTACTCTGTCAGGTTCCGGTAGAGGAAGATCTGATCGTCCGGGGACTGGAGGACTTCCTCTGCCGGGAGGCCGGCATCGATTGGCGTGTATTCGGCTTCGCCCGAGATGACGATGGCGGGCTCGCCCGAGAGAGTCAGGGTGCGGCGGCCGAGCGTGACGCGGGTCATGCCGATCAAGGCATCGACGATCTCCGGGCGGGCGAAGGGCGCCTGGATTTGCCAGGAAGCGGGATCGTTCAGATCGTGATGGGTGAGCCGGTAGTGTTCGACGATGCGGACGGCCAGGGCGACACCGGGGCTGAGTTCGCCATGGTAAGCGGAAGCCTGGACGGCGAGCGAATCACGCAACGCCTCACGCGACGCAGGGCGGCCGACCTGGCGGCCGTTGGCGGAAAAGATCAGGTCGCGGGTGACGAAATAGGGCTTGATGTCGACGATGGGGGTCTGGTCGAGGAAGTCGAGGCGGTCGACATGGATGGAGAGTCCTTCGATGCGCTCGATGCGGGCGGCGGTGAGTCCGATGGGATTCGGACGCGCGGGTGAGCGGACAGCGAAGACGCCGTGAAGGCCGCCAGGGCCCTGATCGCGGACGCCGCGGGGCGTCACTTGAAGGACATGGCGTTCGTCGCGACCCTGGTCGAGCCAGGTAAGCACCCAGATGTGGGAGTGTTTTTCGATTTCGAGAAGCGCCGGGCCAAACCGGGGGAAGATTTCGAGCACCGCCGGCACGCCCCAAGGGGGCATGGATTTGCGCTTAGTGACGGTAGAGCGGACCAGGCCGACCGGTTCGAGCGTCATCGGATGGGTTTGACCTCGATCTGATTGACGATCGATTTGACGCCTTTGACCTTCTTGGCCAGTTTTTCGGCCTTCTGCCGGGCCTTCTCCTTCTCGACGACGCCCTTGATGGTGACTACGCCGTCCTTCACATCGACTGTGAATGCGCCGCCTTTGACTTCGGGATCGCGGACAAGCTTCAGGCGGACCTCGTCATAGATGCGGTCGTCCTCGGCGGACTGAAGAGCCAGGACCGGCAGCGCGGCGAAGAGAGGCGTGATGGTGAGGAGGAAAGCGGATCGTTTCATGAGATCACCTGACCTCATTATCCCCCGGATCGGGTTTGGGCAATTTGAGAATCGGGCCGAGGTCCCGCGATTGTTCGCCGTAGACGGCGCGCCAGTCGAGTTCCCTGAGGAACGACGGATTCTCGCGCCAGCCGGGTTGGACCTTGACGAAGAGTTCGAGGTAGAAGCGGCGGCCGAGGAGAGCTTCCAGATCGAGCCGCGCCTCGGTCCCGATGCGTTTCAACATCGCGCCCTTGGCGCCGACGATGATTATCTTCTGGCCGCGCCGTTCGACGTAGATGGTGGCGGCGACGCGGGTGATATTGGGCTTTTCTTCCCACTGGTCGACCAGGACGGCAACCGAGTGCGGGACCTCGTCGCGGGTGAGTTGCAGGATCTTTTCGCGGACCGTCTCGGCGGCGATGAACCGCTCGGGGCTGTCGGTAAGGTAATCCTCGGGGAAGTACGCAGGGCCGGCGGGCATGCGGGATGTGATGGCGGTGAGCAGTTCATCGCAGCCTTCGCCCACCGTCGCCGAGATGGCGAAATACTCGGCGAACTCGTGCTTCTGCTGGAACCCTTCGAGCAGAGGCGCGAGGGCGGATTTCGACCTCAGCCGGTCGATCTTGTTCAGGACGAGGATGGCGGGGGTGGACGCCTTCTTGAGGAGGGCGAGCGCGGCATCGTCGCCTTCGTTGAGGGCGTGGGTCGAGTCGTGGACATAGACCAGCAGGTCGCGCGAATCGAGCGCTTCCTGGATGGACTGCATCATGCGGCGGTTGATGGGCGACTCGGCGGGATGAATGCCGGGCGTGTCGAGAAAGACGATCTGGGCTTCCGGCCGGGTGAGGACGCCCTGGATGATGGTGCGGGTGGTCTGCGGCTTATCGGCGACGATGGCCACCTTGACGCCGACCAGACGATTCACCAAAGTGGACTTGCCGGCGTTTGGACGGCCGAGGACGGAGACGAATCCGGATAGATGTTCAGACAAAGCGGGAGGACTCCTTAGGCCGTTTCGGCCTCTTCTTCAGCCGGTTCAGGCGTCCGCAGGATGCGGACCTTGATGACGCGCAGCGGGTCCGCCGCCAGCACTTCCAGGCGCAGGCCGTCGCGTTCGACCGAGGCTCCGGCGGCGGGCACCTCGCCGAGCCATTCGGTGACGAGTCCGCCGATAGTGGTGGACTCGATGTCGTCTTCGGGGCGGAAGTCAAACAGGTCGCGCAAGTGGTCTACATCGAAGCTGCCCGAAACGGTGACAGATCCGTCCTCATTGCGGACGAGGTCGTGGGCGGGTTCGTGTTCATCGCGGATCTCGCCAAAGACCTCTTCCATGAGGTCTTCGAGGGTGACCAGTCCGGCGACGTTGCCGTATTCATCGACGACATAGACGATGTGGGTGCCGGAGGCCTGGATCTCCTTGACGAGGTCGGAGGCGAGTTTTGTCTCCGGGACGGCGAGGATGGGGCGCATGAGGTGGCGGATGGATGTGCGGGTTTTGTCGCCGGGATCGAGTTCGAAGAGGTCACGGACGTGCACGAAGCCGATGATATTGTCGACGGACCCCTCGATGACGGGGATGCGGGAGAACTGCTCGCTCCTGGCGAGAATGCGGAGATCGTCGAGCGAACTGGCGGCGTCGATGGTGATCATCTGGCGGCGCGGGGTCATGACCTCGCGGACGCGTTTGTCGCCGAAGGCGACGACGCTATGGATGAGGCGGCTGTCTTCCTTCTCGATGATGCCCTCCTCTTCGCCGGCGGTGATGAGGGCCTCGATGTCCTCGGAGGAGTTGGGCTCCTCTTCCTGCTCACCGGCGGGTCCGGCGAGGGAGTGGAGGGAGTTGAGGAACTTAAACAAGGCCGTGAGGGGCCGGATGAGGGCGGCGAAGAAGCGCATTAAGGGGATGAGGGGGATGAGCCAGGCGGCGGTGGTGCGGCGGTAGAGGAGTTGGGGGACCAGATAGGCCGAGCAGAGCATGAGCAGCCAGGCAATGGCGAAGCCTTCGAGCAAGCCGAGCAAGTTGGGGGCGTGAAGCAGCGTGGCGGCGACGATGATCGCGCCGGCGGCGGCGATCAGGGTGTGTTTGAGCAGCGAGAAGGTGAGTGCGCCGTCCTCGGTGTCATAACCGATCATGTCTTCGAGCGAGTCCTTGAAGAACTCGAGGGCGTCTGATTCACGGGTGCGGAGGCGGAGCGATTCGAGGTAGAGGAGTTGGACGAAACTGACCAGAATCAACAGTACGGCGAGGATGGCGGCGGAGACGGCAAGGATCATGAAGTTGATCCCTTGAAAGTCGCGCCGGGCAGTTCGCTCGTTCGAGGGTTCGGTCCGGAACCCGCTCTCTTCGTTCGCGGGTTCGGTCTGGAACCCGCTCTCTTTGTTCGCGGCCTCATGCCATCGGGCGCTGCGGCGGGACTTTCATCGCCATCGGCGGCCCGCGGGGCCATGGGGGCTCCCTTGACTCGCGCTCGTTCGATCAGGCCGGTGGGCAGGCCAAGGGCCTTGCGCCAGCGCGATTCGAGTCGGCGCATCTGGCCGCGGCCGGTCTCATGGTCGTGGCCGAGCAGATGCAGCAGGCCATGGAGCAGGAGAATTTCGATCTCGACCTCGATGCCGTGTCCAAACGAACCTGCCTGGGCGCGCGCACGCTGCCAGGAGATGGCGATGTCGCCGAGCGATTGCGACGGATCCCGGGCGGGGAAGCTGAGCACGTCGGTGGGTTCGTTCTTGTCGAGGAAGTCGCGGTTGAGGTCCTGGAGATCGGTGTCGCCGGTCAGCATGGCGCAGTAAGGATGGCCTTTGGCAACGCGGACGCGGAGGGTTTCGGCGAAGGCGCGGAGACGGGCGCGGTCGAGACCTTTGGGTGCGCGGCGGAACAGGAGCAGTGGGTCTGTGTCCATCTTGATCTATGCCGGATTTGGCAAGCCGGATTCGAGAGGCCGGGGGGCCGGGGGCTCCTGAAGGGTGAGGCTGAGTTGGCGTCCGGCGCCGGTGAGTTCACCGTGGCGCTCGTAGGCCTTGACAATGCGTTGAACCAGGGCGTTGCGGACGACGTCGCGTTCGTCGAAATAGGTGACGCCGATGCCGTCGACGCCGCGCAGGATCTCGACGGCGTCGAGCAGGCCGCAGCGGCGGCCGGCGGGCAGATCGATCTGGGTGAGATCGCCGGTAACGACCAGTTTCGAATTGAAGCCGATGCGGGTGAGCATCATCTTCATCTGCTCGGGGGTCGAGTTCTGGGCTTCGTCGAGGATGATGAAGCTGTCGTTGAGGGTGCGGCCGCGCATGAATGCGAGCGGGGCGACCTCGATGGTGTTGCGTTCGAGGGCGCGCTCGACCTTTTCGGTTTCGAGCAGGTCGAACAGGGCGTCGTAGAGCGGGCGGAGGTAGGGGTCGATTTTTTCCTGAAGCGTGCCGGGCAGAAAGCCGAGACGTTCACCGGCTTCGACGGCCGGGCGGGTGAGGATGATGCGCGAGACCTGCTTATTGAGCAGAGCCGAGACGGCCATGGCGACGGCGAGATAGGTCTTGCCGGTACCGGCGGGGCCGACGCCGAAGACGAGGTCGTTATGTTCGATCAGGTCGAGGTAAGAGCGCTGGTTGACGGTCTTGGGGACGACGGTCTTTTTGCCGAAATTGCGGGCGCGTCCACTGGCGTAAAGGCTGCGGAAGTTGGTGGATGGGTCGGCGGTGAGAACGCGAAGGTAGCTATTGACGTCGGAGGGCGGGATGGTCTGGCCGCCGTCAGCCAGTGCGAGGTAGTCGCTGACAATCTGTTCGGCGCGTTGAACCGCAACATCGGCGCCCTCGATTTCAAGCCCGTCGTGGGTGAGGCGGGTCTGGACGCCGAGGCCGGATTCGAGCAGGCGGATGTTCTCGTCCTTGGTACCGAAGAACGACTCCAGGCCGCGGTTGGATTGAAGGACAATTTTCATCGCAGGGAAAAACCTTGATTTGAGGGGCCGGCAGTCATGCGGAGGCGTCCGGAAGCGGCGCCGCGCCGGGGGGAATGGGTGGATCTCATGAGGGGGCGGAAATCGAAATGGGGCCTGATGGGTCGCCCTCCTGTTTGAGCGCGCGCATCTCCTTCTAATTTAACACGGCCACACTATAGCATGGAAAAGAAAGGGCTCAGGCTGTCAAGGTGACGCCGCCGCCGGGAATGTGAAGGTCGAGGCGGGGCGGCGGAGAACAAGAAAGCGGAAAATGTTCTTTTGCGGACGGGCGGCGGGTTGAGCTATAGTTAAAAGGTTGCCGTAACCGCGGCGACCCCGCGTGTGTGGGCAGGTGGCAGAGCGGTCAAATGCAACGGGCTGTAAACCCGTCGCCCCTTGGGGCTACGGTGGTTCAAATCCATCCCTGCCCACCATATAAAAGAGAACGCCCGGAGTGAGGTTTTCTCTCGCGGACGCCGGTTGCGGTATTCTGATTTTAGTCCGGGCCGATGTAGCTCAGTTGGTAGAGCGCGTCCTTGGTAAGGACGAGGTCACCAGTTCAATCCTGGTCATCGGCTCCAGAGTTCAAGCGCAGGAGCCCACGCCGGAGAGCGGCCGCGCGAGGCGAGCCGGTTTCCGGCCTCGACTCGAAGCGGAGAAACCGGCTGGGCGCGGACGAATTTGGATCGACAGGTTGTCAACAGGGAGTCGCACTCATGGCGAAAGAGAAATTTGATCGCAGCAAGCCGCACGTCAACATTGGCACGATCG
>CAZLDN010000092.1:0-20541 GCA_964558355.1 uncultured Candidatus Solibacter sp. | reverse complement strand
GCGAAGGGGCATCCGGTGGGGGCGACGGGTGTGGCGATGATCGGGTGGGCGGCGATGCAGTTGATGGGGAAGGCACCGGCGGGTTTGCAGGTGGCTGGGGCGAGGGCGGCGGCGACGTTCAATATCGGCGGGCCGATATGCGCTTCGGTTTGCACGGTGTTGAAGGCGGGGTGAGGCCGAAGAGCCGGACAGAAGCCCGGCTGCCGGCTGGAAAGCCGGCCCCACAGTGGGGGCGACTCACTCTCCTTTTAGGGATCGGTCCATCAGGTCGCGGAGGGCGGCTCGGGCGGGCTTGTTTTCGTAGAGGACGGCGTGCATCTGTGCCGCTATGGGGACTTCGACATTATGGCGGGCGGCCAGGGCCACGGCGGCTGATGTGGTTTGGACGCCTTCGGCGACCATTCGCATTCCGGATAGGATTTCGGCCAGGGATTTGCCTTGGCCGAGCTGGAAGCCGACGGTGCGGTTGCGGCTAAGTTCTCCGTTACAGGTGAGGACGAGGTCGCCGAGACCGGCGAGTCCGGCCAGCGTTCTTGCGCTGCCACCGGCGGCGACGGCGAGGCGGGTGATTTCGGCGAGGCCCCGGGTGATGAGGGCGGCCATGGTGTTGGCTCCGAGTCCGAGGCCGGCGCAGACTCCGGCGGCGATGGCGATGACGTTTTTGAGCGCCGCTCCGATTTCGACGCCCACGGGGTCGGAGTTGGTATAGAGGCGGAATGCGGGGCCGGCGAAGCGCTGCTGGACGGTTCGGGCCAGATCGGCGTCGTTCGATGAAATGACGATGGCGGCGGGTTCGCCGCGCGCGATTTCGCGTGCGAAGGTGGGTCCGCTGAGGACTCCGACGCGCGGCTCGAAGCGGCTTTTTAGCACGTCCCGGATGACTTCGGAGATGCGCAGCAGGGAATCCTGTTCGAGGCCTTTCGTCGCGCTGACGAAGAGCATGTTGGGAGTGACGTGTGGAGCGAGTTGGGTGTAGATGGAACGGGCATGGTGAGAGGGCATGACGCCGAGGACGGTTTCGGCGCCGTCAACGGCCCAGTCCAATGCAGTGCCGGCTTCGACGTTTGAGGGGAGCGTGAATCCGGGGAGAAATACGTCGTTGATGCGGGTCTGGTTGATGGTATCCGAGAGGTCATTTTCGTAGACCCAGAGACGGACGCTGGAGTGTCTGGAGGCAAGGGCGAGGGCGAGCGCGGTGCCCCAACTACCGCCGCCGATTACGGCTAGCCTGTTCATTTCTTCGATCCTCCGAAGCGGAAGACATTTTCCGTGCCGGCGCGCAGGCGGCCGATGTTGGATTTGTGGCGCCAGACGATGAAGAATCCGCAGAAGGCGACGGCCGCCATCGCCTGCCAGGCGGGGTGATAGAGCAGCCAGACGGCGAGGGGAAACAGCGCCGCGCCGAGGATGGAGCCGAGCGAGATGAATTTTGTCCTGGCGACGACCAGGACGAAGACGATGACGACAGCCAACAGGGCGAGGGGCGCGAGGGCGAGAGCCACGCCGACGAAGCTGGCGACGGCTTTGCCGCCCTGGAACTTGAGGAAAATGGGGAAGGCGTGTCCGAGGACGACGGCGACGCCGGCGGCGGCCATCCAGACCTCATTTCCGCCTGCGGCGGTCATCCAGGCGCCATCGCCGCTGGTCATGCGGCCCATCATCCAGACGGCTAGCCAGCCCTTGGCGATGTCGAGGAGGAGTGTTAATACGCCGAAGGCGCGGCCGGCGGTGCGCAGGACATTGGTCGCGCCGATGTTGCCGCTGCCCATGGCGCGGACATCCTTGCCGGTCTTGAGGCGGACCAGCAGGTAACCGAAGGGGACGCCGCCGAGCAGGTAGGCGGCGATGAGGACGAGCAGTGGTGTCATGGGATGAGGGAGTAGGTTGCCAGTTTGGTGTAGAGGGAGCCCTGCGGGCGGAGTTCGCTGTTGTAGAGGTGGAACTCGGTGGACTGGAATTTGCCGAAGTTGTCGTCGGGCAGTTCGGCGATGGCGCGTTTCAGTTCAAACAGGGGTTTGGGCGTACGGACGCGGGCAAGCGTGAGATGGGGCTGGTAATCGCTGCGTTCAGATGGGATGCCGAGCGCGGCGCAGACCGATTCGGCGGAGACGGCAAGTTCGGTTAGACCTGCAGGTCCCTGGATCCCGGCATAGAGGATGCGCGGCTGATGGGGGTTGGGGAACCAGCCTATGCCCTGTATGGCAATGTCGAGCGCGCCGGGGCGAGCGATGGCGGCGAGGGCCTGTTTCAGTTCGTCGAGACGGGACTCGGACCAATCGCCGATGAACTTCGAGGTGACGTGCAGGTTGCCCAGCGGACTCCAAGCGATGGATGCCTTTGGCTTGAGGAGTTGGAGGAGGAGTTCCAGATTCCTTCGGATCTGCCAGGGGACATCGAGGCCGATGAAGAGTCGCATTGGTGAGTGGTACTCTCACATAGCGTAACCCGACATGGCCGGCCGCATCCTGACCCGATCGTTCTACGCGCGACCCACGGTGGCGGTCGCACGGGAATTGTTGGGGTGCGTGCTCGAGTATAACGGCCGCGGGGGGCGGATCGTGGAAGTGGAAGCCTACCTGCCTGAAGGCGATGAAGCCGCGCACGCGTGGCGGGGAAGGACGATGCGAACCGAGGTCCTGTTTGGCGAGCCGGGCCATGCGTATGTGTTCGTCAACTACGGGATCCACTGTTGTCTGAACGTTGTGGTTGAGCCCGAGGGGACGCCGGGGTGTGTTCTCATTCGCCATGTGGAAGGGCTGGGTGACGGACCGGGCAAGTTGACGCGGGCGGCGGGGATCACAATCGAACAGAACGGATGCGACCTGACGCGCGGACCCATCGCGATCCGGAGCGGCACGGCGCCCGCAGCGATCGTTGTCACGCCGCGCATCGGGATTCGCAGAAGCGCGGATCTGCCGTTGCGCTTTGTCGCGCGCGACCGGTGAGGCGGTCTACTTCGAGCGTTTCCGCGGCGCCGGCTTGTCGGGTTTCATCTGCGCCGAGAATTCGGAGAGGCGCTTGGCAGCGCGCTGATGAAGCGTCCCTTCCTCGGAGGCGGAGCCGGGCCGGATGCCGGTGAGAAACTCGAGAGCCTCTCCAACTTCCCTGGCGGCATAGATGTGGAACTTGCCCTCGCCGACGGCGTCCATGACATCGTCACGGAGGGTGAGGTTGGCGCGGTTTGTCGCGGGCAGCATGACGCCCTGCGTGCCGGTGAGGCCGCGGGCATTACAGAGGTCGAAGTAGCCCTCGATCTTTTGGGTGACGCCGCCGACGGGCTGAATCTGGCCGTGCTGGTTGACCGAACCGGTGACGGCAATGTCTTGCCGGAGCGGTAGGCCGGAGAGGGCGGAGAGCAGGACGCAGAGTTCGGCGAGTGAGGCGCTGTCGCCATCCACCGTGCTATAGGTCTGCTCGAAGACGAGGCTGGCTGAGAGGCTTAACGGTCCGGCGGCGCCGTATTGCCGGAGGAGGTAGCCGCCGAGGATCAGCACGCCCTTGCCGTGGATGGGTCCGCTGAGATCGACTTCGCGTTCGATGCTGACGACGCCGGCCTTGCCGGGACCGACAGCGGCGGTGATGCGGGCAGGATGGCCGAAAGCGTAGTCGCCCATGGAGATGACGGGTAGACCGTTGAGGCGGCCGACGGCCGTGCCTTCGGTTTCGAGGAGGATGGTTCCTTCGGCCATCATCTGCTGGACACGCTCTTCGGCCAGGTTCTGACGGAATCGGCGGGCTTGCTCGGCGGCCTTGACGTCATGAGCAGTGACGGCACCGTTGCCGTTTCGTTTGGCGCGGTGGGCGGCTTCGTGGACGAGGTCGGCTACCTCGCCGAAGCGGGTGGTCAACCACGCCTGGTCCTCGGCCATGCGCGTGCCGAATTCGATGACGCGGGCCACGGCCGAGCGGTCAAAGGGCATCAATGAGCCGCTGCGGGCGATGTCGCCGACAAACAGCGCATAGCTGTGTTCAGACTCGGGCGTACGCCTCATACGCGAGGCGAACTCGGCCTTGACCTTGAAGAGTTTTTGGAAGTCCTCGTCGTAGGCGGAGAGCATGTAGTAGAGCTGTGAGCTACCGACGAGGACGACCTTCACATCGAGCGGGACGGGTTCGGGATCGAGCGTGACGGTGCTGACGAGACTGAGTTGGGCGCCGAGTTCCTCGACGTCGAGTTCGCGGGTTTTCAGCGCGCGTTTCAGCGCCTCCCAGGAGTGCTGATTCATGAGGCACTCACGGGCCGGGAGGAGAAGATAGCCGCCGTTGGCGCGGTGCAGGGCGCCACCCTTGATCATGGTGTGGTCGGTCTGGACGTCGCCCAACATGGCCTGATGTTCGATGCGGCCGATGAGGTTGTGGTAGGTGGGGTTGGTCTCGACGATGACGGGCGCGCCCTGGGTGTTTGTGTGATCGACGAGCACGTTAACGGCATAGCGGGTGAGCGGGCGGTCCTGAACCGACTTCATCATGGCCGCGATGGGATTTTGGGGCGATTCATCTTCCTTGCCTTTGACGAAGTCGTCGGCGTGTTCGACAACGTCCTGCTCGAGACGGTCGAGGTAGGCGAGCACTTCGTCGAGGCCGGCGTACTTGGACTTTGCGTCTTCGACGAGGTGGCGGACCGCCCAGGCGGCGGTTCGAGTGTCGAGGTCGCGGAGTTGCTCGCGCGCGGTCCTTTCGGCTTCGCGGGCGGCGCGGAGTTTGACTTCGATGCTCTTCTGAAGCTTCTCGCGAGCGCCGCCGATCTTCTCCTTGTCTTCCCTGGGGAGATTGTGGAAGACCTCTTCGGGCATCAACTCGCCACTTGGCGCGGGTGCGAGCACCATGCCGCTCTCGCCCTTGAGGAGTTTGAATCCGGCTTCGGAGACGAGGCGTTCCATCTCCTCGAAGATGAGTTTGCGGGCGGAGTCGACATCGGCGACGACGGCCTCGCGGCGTTCGGCATATTCAGGCGCTTCGAAGGCCTTCGGAATGGCTGAAGTGAGTTCGGCGACCAGGGACTCGACATCCTTGCGAAACTCGACGCCGCGTCCCGCGGGCAGCCGCAGCGGCAGCGGGCGGCGGTTGTCCTGGAAATTATGGACGAAGCAGAGGTCCGGCGGGCGTGGCTGCGCGGCTGCGCGTTTCTCGAGGTATTCGTGGATGAGAGTTGTGCGGCCGGAGCCGGGCAAACCGAGCGCGAAGAGGTGGAATCCGGGGCTGGCGATGTCCAGGCCGAACTCGAGCGCGGCAACGGCGCGGGGTTGTCCGATGACCTCGCCGAGCGGTGGCAGGCCGGCTGTCGTCTCGAAGTTGAATGCACTGGGATCGCACCGGCGGTGCAGTTGTTCGGACCGGAGTTGTTCAGGAAGAGACATGCGCTTTCAAGAATCCTCGCGCCCATGATACTCCGCTTGGCGGGCGTGAACGCCGGAGACCTGTTGAGGGTAGGCGTTATCTCAAGCCATGGCGATCGAGCAGGTCGAAGTTGGCGAGGATGGCGGCGGCGGGCGCGTCGGCTTGGATGCGGCCCTGGTCGAGGATGATGAGGCGGGAGCAGGTCTTGTCGAGGAAGGCGAGGTCGTGCGAGGCGACCAGGCGGGCCGCTGAGCTGATTTGAAGAGCTTCGGCGAGGAGGCGCGAGGCCCTGGGGTCGAGTTCGGCGGTGGGTTCGTCGAGCAGGAGGAGCTCAGGGTCGCGGAGCATGGCGAGCGCCAATGCGGCGCGTTTGCGTTGGCCGAGGCTCAAGCCGGCGGCGGGACGCGCGGCGCAGTCTTCCATCTCGAAGCGGCGCAACGCGGACCGTGCCGCAGTTTCCGCCTGATCCTTCGCCATGCCTTCGCAGCGCAGGGGAAGCATGAGGTCGTCGAGCAGCGTGGGCATGAACAACTGGTCTTCCGGATTCTGAAAGACGATGCTGGTGCGGGCGGGTTTGTCGATGCGGCCATGGCCGTCGAGCAGGCCGAGGATGCACCAGAGGAGAGTTGACTTGCCGGCGCCGTTGGGTCCGGCGATGCCGAGGGATTCGCCCGGGGCGATGACGAAGCTGATGTCTTCAAGGATGAGCAGACGATCGCGCGAATAATTCAGGTGATGAACCTGAAGGACAGGATTCATCGCGCGACTCCTGATACTTCTAGCGCCGCATAGAGGCGTTCGGCGCGGGCGAGTGAGCGTTTCAGGATTCCGCCGAGCGCATGGCCGAGAGAGGAAGCGCCGATCCACCTACCCTTGAGTGTGCGCGGCGAACCTGCGGCGAGTCGCCAAGCCCGGAATGCGCGGAGGCATTCCTCGCCGACCGCGGTCAGGAAGTGGCTTGTGAGCAGGACAAACATCGCGGCCGGGAACCAAACGGACCCAGGGCTGACTTTCGCCGCCCACGCGGCGGGTCTCAGGAGGGATGCCAGCGCGACAGTGAGGACCGCGACGGCCACGGTGCGCGCGGGGAGCGATGTCACGCGCCCCTTTTGCCAGAACTCCATGGCGGCCAGCAGCAGGGCGAACCATACGACGCCAGCCAGCGCCATGAGGCGGCGTTTCACCCCCGCGCCTCCGCCAGGACCAGATAGTGGCGGTCGCTCTCCTCGGCCGCTAGGATGCGCGCGCCCTTCGATTCGAGGATTGCGGCGACTTCAGCGGCGGGCGGCAACTGGTCCGCGGCGACAGCGCCGCCGATCATGCCATGCAACGCATTCAGCGCCTGGCTGCTCATCATGTGGCCGATGGCGAGGTGTCCATTTGCGGCCACGCAGGACATCAGCGCGCCGAGGGCGCTTTCGACGGGACGGGCGTGGGGCAGTGCGTTGAAGCACAACACGGCGTCGAATGCGCCTTGGCGAAACGGTGGCTGCATGAGGTCGCCGCAGACGTAGGATTGGCTGGCATCGCCGCTCTTGAGCCGGGCTTCGGCGAGCATCAGTTCGGCGAAGTCGAACTCGACAACAACGCAGCCGCGTTGTCTCAGGCCCTCGCACAGGATGCCGGTTCCTGCTCCGGCATCGAGTACGCGCCTGCCAGAGGGCGGAGCGACCCGTTCCAGGAACTCCTGCACGCGGGCGCCGGCATCGGGCGGGCCAGGCAAAGAGTCCCACTTCGGGGCCAGTTCGTTGAAATGCTCTCTCTTCACCGTTCACCTCCAAATAGCGGGCCCTCGCGGCGCCGCGCCCAAACGACAACCGCGGGTGCGGCCACCAGCATCAGCGCGACTCCGGGCAAGCCTTGGACCAATGATGCCAAAGAGGCGAACGCGGCCGGCAAGCCGAACCATCCGGCTAGCGCGTAGGACGAAGCCACGCCGGCGGCGCGGCTGGCGATGATGGCCAGCAGGAGGGCGGGCCAGAGCGGTCCGCGGCCGCGGCGGTAGATGGCGGCCGCGACACCGCCGATGACGGCTCCCTCGATCGAGAGCACAGCCGCCACGGGGGGATAGAGCGGCGGCATGCCGGTCAACAAGGCAGAGACCCAGGGCATCAATGCGCCCGTCGCCACGGCCCATCCCGGTGAGACCAGGAAGCCGAGGACCAGCAACGGCTGAAGCAGAGGCAGGAAGCGGCTGCCCAAGCCCACGGCGTGGAAGGCTGCGGGCAGAGCCAGCGACAGCGCACCCATGGCGGCGCTGAGGACGACATCACGTAGCGTCGATTTGTTCATCAGAAGGAGACCATCAGACCGGCCGTGGCGTTGACTCCCGGCATGGTGTAGCCCGTGAGGACCTCATAGCGTTTGTCGAGCAGGTTGTCCACGGCACAGAACACAGTCCAGCCCTCGCGCAGCGGAAGCGATACGCGGGCCGATACCACGGTGTATCCGCCCAGCTTCAGGAGCTTCTGGGCATTGGCATAGCGTTTGCCCAGCGTCATGGACGACAGGCTGAGCGTGGCCCGCTTGATCCCCCAGTCCAGGCCGGAGGTAAACTTCTGCGCAGGCACGAGAGGGAGCAAGTTCGTGGAGCGCAGATAGGCGTAGCCGCCGTGAAGTTGGAGACGGCGCGACGGGCTCCAGCGCGCGGTGCCTTCGACGCCGCGGTTCAAGGCCGCGCCCGTGTTCAGAAGCCGCAGATTGGGAAAGCGGCCAAGCGTGGCGATCTGGTCCTTCAGGTTTGCATAGAAGCCGGTGGCGGTCAGCGCGAGAGTGCGCGAGGGATGCGCGCTGAGGGTGGCCTGGTAGTTCCACATGGACTCCGGCTTGAGATTGGGATTCGGGGCGGGGAACATGTAAAGTTCACGAATGGTGGGGTTGCGGAAGCCCCGGGCCAAACCGGCGGTAAGCGAGTAGCCTTCCGAGAAACGGAAGGTTGCCGAGGCTTCGGGCACCCGCATCGAGCCATAGAGCGAATGCTGGTGCTGGCGGTAGCCGGCTTGCAGGATCCAGCGGCGGCCGGCGGCGTATTTGAGACGGGCGAAGCCGGCGCCTTCGGTGAGGTGGTGTTGGCCGTAGTTGAGGAGCGATTTGGCATTACGGGCCTGTCCGCCGTAACGCTGGAAGTCGCCGCCGAAGTCGAGTTGAACATTTGGGCTGAGGAAGAAGTTCTCGATGGCGCGGAGGCCGTTGGTGGAGTCGGTCGAGCGGAAGCCGTCCGTAATGAAATGGCGACCGAAGTTGCCGAACAGGCGGATCGAGCCGGTCATGCGGGCGTAGTTGTTATCGAGATGCAGACCGTAGCCGCCGCGGCCTACGCGGGCGTAGTTGTTGTTCAATGGCGCGTAGTAGGGGCCGGGGTCCTCGACGTGGAAGAAGCCGTAGCGGCCCTGAAGCGATGTCTTCCAGTGATCGCCAAGGTTGCGGCCGAGAGCGAACGAGGCGTCCTGGTCGCGGAACTTTGAACTGGGCCGGTCGCCCGAGGTAGTATTCACGCCGCCGGAGAGTTGATAGAACCAAGACTTGAATGCGCCGCCGTGGGTCAGCTTGTTTTGAGATGTCCAATAGGAACCGAGGCTGGCGCGCAGCGAGGTATGGTAACCGGGCGACGGACGAAGCGGCTCGATCTCGATAGCTCCGCCCATGGCGTTGCTGCCATAGAGGACCGACGCCGGACCCTGCGTCACCCGGACCTTCGAGGCGTCGCTGAAGTCGTAGAAATCCGGCAGCGGGTGGCCCATCAGACCCTGGAAGTCCGGCCGGCCGTCGATGACGATCAGGACGCCGGTATTCGGCTGTCCGCCGACTCCGCGCATCGTGATGCCGCCTGTTCCGTTGGTGGCGATGCCATAGCCCATGACGCCGCGGCGAGTGAGGAAGGCTCCGGGAACGAGTTTTTCGACGGCGTCGAGAACGGTTCGCGCGCCAGTCGTGTCCATCTGGATGCGGCCGGCCTCGATGGGTTCAACGCCGTCAGAGGGGCGTTTCGCGATGACATCCACGGATGTATAGACCACGCCGAGGTCGACCGGCCTGGTTGCCGTTGGCGATTCCTTATCGTCTCCGGCCTTGGAATCGCCAGGCGCCGGAGAGAGGCCGGCGGCAAGGCAGAAAAGGAGGATCAGGTCTGTCATGCTGAGATGATCGTAGCACGACTAATATAAGCGTGCTACAAAACAAACACGCCGTTTTTGTTCCGGCGAGTCACGGGGCCGCTTGAACCCGCGGCTCCGGCGTGAAACAATAGAAATTGTTCCCCACAAAACTAGCAGGAGAGAGTGTGCCAACCACCGCCATCCTTGCCCTGGAGGACGGGACCGTCTACCTGGGACGCGCTCATGGAGCGCGCATCGTTCGCACTGGCGAGGTTGTTTTCAACACCTCGATGACCGGGTACCAGGAAGTCTTCACTGACCCCTCCTACACTGGCCAGATCGTCGTTCTGACAAATCCGCAAGTGGGCAACTACGGCGCGACCGCCGCCGACAATGAAGCCGACAGGGCATGCATAGAAGGGCTGGTGGTTCGAGAGTGGGCGGAACTGCCGTCGAACTGGCGTTCCGAGGAGACGGCGGACCAGTTTCTTGCGCGGCACGACGTGCCGGTGATCGACGAGATCGACACGCGCGGGATCGTGCTGAAGCTCCGCTCGTCGGGCGTGATGCGGGGCGCGTTGTCCACCGCCGGCCACACAGCGGAACAGTTGGTGGAGATGGCGCGCAAGTCGCCATCGATGGCGGGACTGGACCTGGCGACGGGCGTCTCGACGCGTGAGAGATATAGCTGGGAGAAACCCCTCGAGCCTTGTTCGCCGTCCGAGCACATCGCCGCGCCGCCGGCGGATGGGTTCCACGTGGTTGCATACGACTTCGGGATCAAGCACAACATTCTGCGATGCCTGGCTTCGATCGGCGCACGCGTCACGGTCGTGCCTGCAACGACCACGGCCGAGGATGTGCTGGCGCTCAAGCCCGACGGAGTCTTTCTGTCGAATGGCCCTGGCGACCCGGAGCCGCTGCATTTCCAGGCCGCACAAGTTCGATCGCTGATTGGCCGCAAGCCGGTGTTTGGCATCTGCCTGGGTCATCAGATCATTGGCCTGGCGCTTGGCGGCAAGACCTACAAACTGAAGTTCGGTCACCGCGGCATCAATCACCCTGTCCTGAACAAGCGAACGAACAAGGTTGAGATCACGGTGCAGAACCACGGGTTCTGCGTCGATCCCGATTCGCTCAAGGATGCCGACGTCGACCTTACGCACTGGAATCTGAACGACGACACGGTGGAAGGCCTGCGTCACCGCCGTGAACCATTGTTCTGTGTCCAGTACCACCCCGAGGCCGCGCCCGGCCCGCACGATTCGCAATACCTGTTTGACGACTTCGCGGCCCTGATGCGCGAGTTCAAGAAGCCATAATTCTGGAGAGCGACGACAAAGGTGCCCCGCAGAAACGACATCCACAAGATCCTGATCATCGGCTCCGGGCCGATTGTGATTGGACAGGCGTGCGAGTTCGACTACTCCGGAACCCAGGCTTGCAAGGCGCTGCGGGCGGACGGCTATCAGGTGGTCCTGATCAACTCCAATCCGGCCACGATCATGACCGATCCGGACACGGCTGACCGGACCTATATCGAACCGCTCACTATCGAGTACGCCGAAGAAGTGATCCGCAAGGAAAGACCCGACGCGTTGCTTTCGACGGTCGGCGGGCAAACGGGTTTGAACCTATCTGTGGCGCTGGCTGAGGCGGGCATTCTCGACAAGTACGGCGTTGAGTTGATCGGCGCGAAGATTGAATCGATCAAGAAGGCCGAAGACCGGCTGCTGTTCAAGGACGCGATGCGCAAGATCGGCCTGGAGACGCCGCAATCGCGGCTGCTCACGACGGTCGAAGAGGGTTTTGATTTCGCGGCGAAGATCGGTTATCCGCTGATCCTGCGGCCGTCGTTCACGCTTGGCGGGACCGGTGGCGGGATTGCATACAACCGCGAGGACCTGGTGGACATTCTTGAGCGCGGGCTGGATCTGTCGCCGGTGCATGAGGTGCTGGCCGAGGAGTCCGTACTGGGTTGGAAGGAATACGAGCTTGAGGTCATTCGCGACCTGGCTGACAACGCCATCATCGTCTGTCCAATCGAGAACTTCGACCCGATGGGCGTGCACACGGGCGACTCAATCACTGTCGCGCCGGCGCAGACGCTCTCTGACCGCGAATACCAGATGATGCGCGATGGGGCGCTGGCCTGCCTGCGCGAGATCGGCGTCGATACGGGCGGTTCGAACGTTCAGTTCGCCATCGACCCGAAGACGGGCAGGATGGTTGTCGTCGAGATGAACCCGCGCGTGTCGCGCAGTTCGGCGCTGGCGTCGAAGGCGACCGGTTTCCCCATCGCCAAGATCGCCGCCAAGCTGGCCGTCGGTTACCGTCTGGACGAGCTCAAGAACGACATCACGCGCAAGACGCCCGCCTGTTTCGAGCCGACCATCGATTATGTGGTCGTCAAAATCCCGAAATGGCAGTTCGAGAAGTTCCCCGGCGCCGAGCCGGTACTGACGACGCAGATGAAGTCGGTCGGCGAGGTGATGGCGATCGGCAGGACGTTTAAGCAGGCCCTGAACAAGGCGCTGCGCGGGCTGGAGACCGGCAAGTCGTCGGCTTCAACGAACCTGGATGAACGGCTCATCGCGCAGCGTCTCATCACGCCCAATCCCGATCGGATTCACTATCTGCGCTTCGCTTTCGAGAAGGGCTACACGGTCGACGAAGTGTTCGAGATGACCCTGATCGATCCCTGGTTCCTTCGCCAACTTCGAGACGCGCTCGAATTCGAGAGCAGCCTTCAGAACACCACGCTGGACACCATTACGGAAAGTGAAATGCGTCACGCCAAGCGCGATGGCATCTCCGACAACCGTCTGGCGCGCTTCTGGAATGCCGATCCGCTCGATGTCAGGAGGAAGCGGAAGGAGCTTGGCGTCACGGCTGTCTTCAACCGGGTGGATACGTGTGCGGCCGAATTCGAGAGCTTCACGCCGTACATGTACTCGTCATATGAGTCCACATGTGAAGCGAATCCGTCGGACCGAAAGAAGGTCATGATCCTTGGCTCGGGACCCAATCGTATCGGACAAGGGATCGAGTTCGATTACGCCTGCTGCCACGCCAGCTTCGCTTTGCGGGAGTTTGGCGTCGAGTCGATCATGGTCAACTGCAACCCGGAGACCGTCTCCACCGATTACGACACATCGGACCGCCTCTACTTTGAGCCGCTCACTTTGGAGGATGTGCTCAACATTTGCGACACCGAGAAACCAGATGGCGTGATTGTCCAGTTCGGCGGGCAGACGCCACTGAACCTGGCACTGCCGCTCAAGGCGGCCGGGGTGCCCATCATCGGCACGGACCCCGAGGACATCGATCTGGCGGAGGACCGCAAGCGCTTCGGAAAGCTACTTGAGGAACTCGCCATCCCGTCGCCGAATTGGGGTACGGCTACCACGGTTGAGCAGGCCTGCGTGATCGCGCGCGACCTCGGTTACCCCGTTCTGGTCCGGCCCAGTTATGTTCTGGGCGGGCGAGCCATGGTGATCGCCTACGAAGAGGACACGGTCCGGCGCTACATGCAGGAGGCGACGCTCTATTCGCCCGGCCGTCCGGTGCTGATCGACCGGTTTCTGGAAGACGCGTTGGAAATCGACGTTGACGCGCTTTCCGACGGCGAGGACGTGCTGATCGGCGGAGTCATGGAACACATTGAGGAAGCCGGCGTCCATTCGGGCGACTCGTCCTGTGTCATGCCGCCTCAGTCCATCGGCAAGGACGAACTGGCGGCCATCGTCGAGTACACGGAGAAACTGGCCCGCGCGCTTCGCGTTCGCGGCTTGATGAACATCCAGTACGCGATTCAGCGGGGCAAGGTGTATGTGCTTGAAGTCAACCCGCGCGCGTCGCGCACCGTGCCTTATGTTTCGAAGGCAACCGGCGTGGCGTTGCCGAAGATCGCCGTCGGATTGATGCTTGGCCGGCCGCTCAAGGAGATGGCGTACCTTTCCGGCGGCCAGATCACAGGGGTACTGCCGCCGAAGATGGTGTCGGTGAAGTCGCCGGTGTTCCCGTTCGCGAAATTCCCGGGCGTCGATCCGGCGCTGGGTCCGGAGATGCGCTCGACCGGCGAGGTGATGGGAATCGGAGAGAACTTCGGTGAGGCGTTTGGCAAGGCTCAACTCTCCGCGGGCGTACCGCTGCCGCAGGCCGGCTGCGTCTTTTTCAGCGTGAACGACAATCACAAGCCGGCGGCGCTCGAGCTAGCAAAACTGTTCGCCGGCATGGGCTTTGAACTCGCCGCGACCCGCGGCACGGCATTCTGGTTGAAGAACGCCGGACTGCGGGTGCGGACCGTCTTCAAGGTGAACGAGGGCCGTCCCAACGCAGTCGATCTCATGAAGGGCGGATCGCTGCAACTCGTCATTTACACGACCACAGGCGCGACATCGTTCCCCGACGAGCAGGCGATCCGCCGGACCGCGGTCCAGTACCGCGTGCCTTGCATCACGACGATCAGCGGCGCCCGCGCGGCGGTCGAGGCGATCGCATCGAGGCTGCGCGACCCGGTGCGCGTCTGGAGCGTGCAGGACATACACGCAGGGTAGGACGCGCTTCCAGGCTCACCCCTGGTATTGGTGAGTTCCCGCTTCGGCTGCCCCGTCCAGGCCGGTCATCGTCCAGAGTCCGAAAGACTCTGCGTTTCATGACCGCCCTCCCTTCAACAGATCCGCGGCAGTTGCTCGCCACTCAGCATGTCCACGACGCGCCTGCCCCCGATGCGCGTCCGCATGACGACCCGGGACCGGCCCTCGTCCACGCTGCCGATTACGACCGCTCCCGCCGAAACTTCGACGCCTTTCAGCACCTCGACCGCCCTGTCCGCATCGCGCCTTGGTAGAACCACGCAGAATCTGCCCTCATTGGCGACATACAGCGGATCAAGGCCGAGGAACTCGCACGCCCCTCGCACGGCATCGCCGACCGGGATCGCATCTTCGTCTATCGTCACCTCGACGCCTCGCGCCTTCGCAATTTCATTCAAGGCGCTAGACAGGCCGCCGCGCGTCAGGTCCCTCATGCAGTGGATGGTCAATCCGGCGTCTATCAACGCTGAAACAGCGGGCCAGAGCGGGGCAGAGTCGCTCTCCAACGGCGCGTCGAATTCGATTCCGCTCCGCAACGACATGATTGCGATTCCGTGCCGGCCCAGGTCGCCGCTGATGATGACGGCGTCGCCGGGCGCGGCGCGCCACGGTCCTGTGTCATCGATGACGCACTCGCCGATGCCGGTGGTATTGATGTAAACGCCGTCGCCTTTGCCCCGTTCGACCACCTTCGTATCCGCCGTGACGATTTCGACTCCCGCATCATGGGCCGCCTCGGCCATCCCGGCGGCGATGCGTGTCAGTGTGGCGATCTCGAGACCTTCTTCGAGGATGAACCCGGCCGTGATGTAGAGTGGCCGCGCCCCGCACATCGCCAGGTCGTTCACCGTCCCATGCACGGCGAGGCTGCCGATCGATCCTCCGGGGAAAAACAGTGGGTTGACGACAAAGGAGTCGGTCGTCATGGCCAGCCGTCCGGCGGGCACGTTCAAATACGCGCCGTCGTGTTTCCTTCCAAGCTCCGAGGATTTGAAGACAGGCAGGAAGACCTCTTCAATCAACCGCTCGGTCATCCGCCCGCCGCCGCCGTGCGCCATGGTGACGCGGCCCGCGCCGTCCGAGGGCAGGGGACAGTTCAGTTGGAATGCCGTGTTACGCTCGTCCGCCATACAGATAGTACGCCGCGCAGGCGCCCTCACTCGAGACCATGGGCGCGCCGAGCGGGCGCTCCGGCGTGCATTCACTCCCAAAGGCCGCGCACTCAGGCGGTTTCATCAACCCCTGAAGAACCAGTCCCGCCTTGCACGCTTCAGGTTCGTTCACCTCGCCCGTGTGCGTCTCGAATCGCATCAACGCGTCGAAGCCCGCATACTCGGCTCTGAGTTTCAACCCGCTGCGAGGAATCGCTCCAATGCCTCGCCATTTGCGGTCGGCGGTTTCAAAGACCTCGCCAACAACCTTGCGCGCCTCGGGATTGCCGTCACGCCTTACGGCCCTGGCATAACGATTCTCAACCTCGGCCCGCCCTTGCTCCAATTGGTCCACGGCAGCCAGGATTCCTTCAAGCAGATCCACCGGTTCGAAGCCTGTCACCACGATGGGCGCGTGATAGCGTTCCGCCAAGGCCTCGTAAGCGCTGTAACCTTCGACCGTGCAGACGTGGCCCGGCGCCAGAAACGCCTGAACCCGGCACCCGGGCGACGCGAGAAGCGCGTCCATCGCCGGCGGAACCAGCACGTGCGCGACCAGGATGGAGAAGTTCTTCACGTCCGTTTTCGCCGCCTGCCAGACAGCCATCGCGTTGGCCGGCGCGGTGGTTTCAAAGCCCACGGCGAAGAAGACCACCTGGCGCTCAGGCATCTCCCGCGCCAACTTCACAGCGTCGAGTGGGGAGTAAACGATTCGAACGTCGGCTCCCCGCGCCCGCGCGTCGAACAGGCTGAAGCCGGAGCCGGGCACACGCAGCATGTCGCCGAAGGAGGTGAACGTGACCCCGGGGCGCAATGCGATCTCGACGGCGGCGTCGATCAGTTCAAGCGGCGTCACGCAGACCGGACAACCCGGCCCGTGCACCAGACTGACATTGCCGGGCAGCAGTCCTTCAAGCCCGGTTTTGAGGATGGTGTGCGTCTGACCGCCGCAGACCTCCATCAGCGTCCAATTGCCCGCCGCCCGCGTCCGGATCCGCTGGGCGAGCGTTTCGACGGCGGCGCGGCCTCTGTATTCGTCGAGGAACTTCATCCGCCGTCCTGCGCCTCGTCCTCGATCAATCCCAGTTGCTTGAGATCCTCGAAGGTCTTGCGCGCTTCCTCTTCATTCACCACTTGCAGCGCGAAACCGGCGTGCACCAGCACATACTGTCCCGGTTTCACCTCCGGCGTGAACGCCAGCGCCACCTCTTTCCGCACTCCGCCGAAATCCACCGTGCCGCGCAGGAACGCCGGTTCGCCGCCTCCGACCTCAATGACCAATCCCGGAACCGCAAGACACATGGCGGATTACCTATCCTCTCTGACGCACGTCCCTGACGCGCGCGATCCTGCCGGCGAGCCAGTCCACCCATTCGCGCAAGCCCTCGCCCGTGCGCGCCGACACCGTGAACACCGCCGCCTCAGGACTCACGTCGTGCACGTTCGCCAGCAGTTCGTCGAGCGCCACGCCCGAGTATGGCAGCAGGTCGGCCTTGTTCAGCACCACGCAGTCCGACATCCGGAACATCTTGGGGTATTTCTTCGGTTTGTCGGCGCCCTCGACGACAGAGAACAAAGTCACCTTCAAATGTTCGCCCAGGTCATAAGACGCCGGACACACCAGGTTGCCGATATTCTCGATGAACAACACTTCGGGTACGGACCCCTCGAAGGTCTCCGCCGCGCCCATCACCATGCGGGCGTCGAGGTGGCAGCACGTCGTGTTGATCTGATGGGCGCGCACCCCGACCTTCCGGATGCGCTGGGCGTCGAGGTCGGTCTGCAGGTCGCCTTCGATCACAGCGCAGGCGAATCGTTCGCCCAGCATCGGTAGGGTCTTTTCGAGCAACGTCGTCTTGCCCGCGCCTGGCGCCGACATGATGTTCACGACGGCGATGCCCCGCTCGGCGAACCACCGCCGGTTCCCGGCGGCGTATTCGTCGTTCTTCTTGAGGACCGGCGTCTCGACCGCGATTCGTTCAGCCATTATTCACCGTCTTCCAACACGACCGATTCTACCGTCAATTCCTCGCCCTCGATCACTTGCATTGGCCGGCCGCACCCTTCGCACCAAAGTACCAGGTCCACGCCGGGCCTCGTCTCCACCTGACAGACTCCGCAGCGCGCCAGCACCGGGATACGTTTCAACTCCAGCCGCGCCCGGCTCGCCGCGCCTTCCCTCAGCACCTCGAAAGCGAACTCCAGCGCCTCCGCGACCACGCCCGACATGTCGCCCACGCGGACCGTGACTTCGGCCACTCGCGCCTTGCCGTGCGAGGCGGCCTGGGCGTTGGCGATCTCCAGAATTTCGGCTGCAATCCCAGTTTCGTGCATACGGCGCCCTATTGCTCGTCCACTTCGTAAAGCACCCTGCCGTCCATGGTTTTTACCCTGGAGTTCAGCACCACCATGCCGGGTTCGGCGCCGGCGCACATTCCCGCCGCCACGATCATAACGGCCACACGGATCATGGTGCTATTGTTTCAGTAGAAGGCGTCCTCCCGCAGCATGGGTTTACTCAACCGTTCCTCCAACGCCACCATCTCCTTCGGCCGGGTGACTCCAGCCGTGAAGTGGCTGCTGATCTCCAACGTCGCCATCTTTGTCGTCCATTTCTTTCTGGCCCGAGCCGGGCTGGCCAGTCTGCTGGCACCGTTCGGACTCTCCCCGCGTGAAGTCCTGACCGGGTTCGCCTTCTGGCAGCCGGTCACCTATCTGTTCATCCATAGCGCGCAGTCGTTCTCCCACATCCTCTTCAACATGCTCGCCCTGTACATGTTCGGCTCGCCGCTCGAGCAGACCTGGGGCAGCAATCGTTTCCTTCGCTTTTACTTCGCCTGCGGCATCGGCGCCGGGCTTCTGGCCGTGGTTCTCAACCTGCTTTTCGGAGACTTCAATTCCCGCACCATCGGCGCTTCCGGCGCCGTCTACGGCCTGCTGCTGGCCTTTGGGATGATGTTTCCCGAAGCCATGGTCCTGTTCGCCTTCATCTTCCCGATGAAGGCGAAGTACTTCGTCATGATCATCGGCGCAATCGTCTTCCTGAGTTCGATTGGCGATACCGGCGGCGGCGTGAGCCACTTCGCCCACCTCGGCGGGATGGTCGTCGGGTTCCTCTATCTGCGAAGCGGGATGATCTACAAACGCGGTCCAGGGCTGGCCTCATCGCTCGAGCAGGTCTACAAGGGTTGGAAACTCCGGCGGGCGAAGAAGAAGTTTCAGGTCTACTTGCGGAAAAAGGACCCGGACCGCGACCGTTGGGTGAACTGACCCGCGCCGCCAGGTTCGCGCATTCTGCAACCGCCGCGGTTGGTACATCGTCTGAAGAGTTGGATTGAGTATCATGGACTGAATCCGTCAAGGGGAGGTCTACGCATGAAAGAAGCTATCCGGGCCGCGGTCTTCTCAGCCGCCGCCATCGTTCTGCTCGGCGTGGCCGCCTACCCGCAGCAGGGTCCGAAGAAAGAGACAGGAGACCCGGTGGCTCGTCCACGGCCCAAGCAGGGCGAGGCGCCCCCGGCGGCTGAACAGCCCAAGATTCCGTCGCAAATGCGCAAGGCCGAGCAAGGCCAGGCCGACCCCCAGGCGCCCACTTTCCGTTCCGACACGCTGTCGGTCACCGTTGATGCCGGCGTGCTCGACAACAGGGGCCGGTTCATTCCGGGTATCCCTCCTGGCAACTTCCGCATCCTTGAGGACGGCGTGCCGCAGAAGGTCACCGGCTTCAACACGGGCGAGGCGCCGATGACCATCGCCATGGTGATCGAGTTCTCAAACCAGTTCCAGCAGTATTGGTCCTGGGGATGGCAGGAGACTCTCACCGCCTGCTACAGCTTCCTTGAAACGCTTAAACCCGAAGACACCGTTGCCGTGGTCGCCTTCGATCTGCGCTCCGAGATCCTTTCGGATTTTTCGGCCGATCGCCGCGACACCCAGGAAGCGCTGGCCCGGCTGCGTATCCCCGGTTTTTCCGAGTCCAACCTCTACGACGCCCTCACCGATGTCGCCGACCGCATGGCCGGGATCGAAGGCCGCAAGGCCATCTTCTACATCGGCTCGGGCATGGACACGTTCTCGAAGATCACCTTCGACCAGACCCGGCGCAAGCTTCAGACCGCCGGCGTGCCGATCTATGCAATGGGCACGCTGCAGGCTTTGCGCGAATACTACGACTCGCGCGGCGCCATGGGATCCATCCAGCGGCTGGACTTCCTCCAGGCCGACAACCAACTTCGCACCTTCGCCCGCGAGACCGGCGGCCAGGCCTGGTTCCCGCGCTTCCTCGGCGAGTATGGCGGTATTTTCCGCCAGATCTCGGAGGCCCTGAGAAACACCTACACGCTGTCTTACAGTCCGACCAACATCGCCCGCGACGGCAAGTACCGCAAGATTAAGGTGGATCTGGTTGGCCCCACCGGCGATCCCCTCAGAATCACCGATGAGAAGGGCAAGCCGATGAAGTACACGGTCGTCGCCAAGACCGGGTACAACGCCCCACGCGCCGTTGAGTAGCGCATCGCATACACCCGCGCGTCCGTGAAGTCAAGAACTCGATGTGCCCGTCCATGAGCATATTACAGATGCGTTGACATGCCATTTCCACGTTTGGTACCGTTGCCATTCACGCATGAGTTTGAAAAGGACGGTCCCATCAAAACCCGCCCCTCGCATCCTGCTGGTGGATGACAACCGCTCGGGCCTCGCCGCCCGCCGTTCGGTGCTCGAAGAGCTTGGCTACGCCACTACTGGCGTGGTCTGCCCCAAGGAAGCTGTCGAGGCTTTCGCTGCCTCCGTTCAAATGTGTGAAGCCTTCGGATTGGTGATCACCGACTACAAAATGCCGGAACAAACTGGGGTGGATTTGATTCGGCAGATCAGGGCTATTTCGGAGAACGTGCCCGTCATTCTCGTTTCAGGTTTCGTCGATGCCCTGGGGCTCACGGAGAGCAACACGGGCGCCGACGTCGTCATTATGAAGAGCGCCAACGAGGTGTCTCACCTGGTCCGCGCCGTCAACCGCCACTTGAGCGGCGCGGTACGCCGTAAAGGGCCGAAGCCCGCCGCTCCGTCTCCCAAGGGCCGCCGTACGGCCAACTCCGCATGATGCTCCACAACCTTGTCATCCTCTCCCTCGCGTGGAGCGGCGTCCGTGCCGCCGCGCCCCGGCTTTCCACTCAAGCCTGGAGCGCGCCGGCCAAGGCTTCGCAGCCATAGTTTTCCGGCGCGCGGTAAGAGCTTCAAGGACACTGTTTAAGTGCATTGGGCCGGAAGACCTGTCCCACAGCGCGTACTGAAGCCAGACAACCGAACATCTCAGTTCCATTGGGGTTTGCCTCCGAAGAGGGGTTTGATGGTGGGGTC
>CAZLDN010000091.1:0-20999 GCA_964558355.1 uncultured Candidatus Solibacter sp. | reverse complement strand
GTCTGGGCGAGGGGGGCGAGAGGTTGGGGCGGGTGAGCGGGGTCGAGGGCCTGGGCCACACTACACGGTGGATTTGGCTGGTCAGGAAGAGTGGACATATTCTCCGGTATCCACCTTGGCGGCGTGGATGCGAGAATTGACTCGATGCCTTCGCACTTCTCTGAAATTCCCGATCCTCGCAGTCCGGCTCCGACGAACGTCGCGGTAGAACCGGAGCCGTCAGGCAAACTTCGATTCAACCGCAATGAGTGGTCCGGGGCGTTCGGCGATATGGGCACCGATCTGCCATTGCTGGTGGGGATGATCCTGGCTTCGGGTCTGGATGCGACCAGCGTTCTGACTCTTTTCGGGCTGATGCAGGTCGCAACGGCGATCACGTACCGCATGCCAATGCCCGTGCAACCGCTGAAAGCGATGGCCGCAATCGTGATTGCGCAGAAACTTCCGCCGAATATTCTATACGGCGGCGGGCTGGCGATCGGGCTGAGCATGTTGGTGCTGACCGCCACGGGCGCGATCGAGTGGATCAACCGGGCGGTTCCCAAGCCAGTCGTGCGCGGCATACAGTGCGGGCTTGGACTGCAGCTTGCGGGTATCGCGTTGAAAGACTACGTTCAAGCCGACGGTGCGGCAGGGCTTTGGCTGGCGGGCATTGGGTTTCTGCTGACGCTGATTCTCGCCGGGCGGAAGAGTGTCCCCACGGCCCTTGTTGTCATCTCGTTGGGCGCAGTGTACGCCTTCGTATTCAAGAGGCATGATTTCGATCTGGCCGGGATCGCCGGTTTTCACCTCCCGATCTGGCATCAGCCAACCGCCGTGGACGTTTGGACCGGGTTCCTGGCGCTGGCGTTGCCGCAGATCCCGCTCTCGATCGCGAATTCCGTGCTGGCGACCCGGCAACTGGCGGAGGACCTGTTTCCTGAACGCCGGATCAGCGCCAAGCGGATCGGCTGGACTTACTCGATCATGAACCTGATCAATCCATTTTTTGGCGGCGCGCCCACGTGTCACGGTTCCGGCGGCATGGCCGGCCACTATGCCTTCGGCGGAAGAACAGGCGGATCCGTGGTGATCTATGGCTCGATGTTCGTGGCGCTGGGGATTCTGTTCGGGCCAGGCTTTCAGGAAGTCATCCAGATTTTCCCGCTTCCGATCCTGGGGGTGCTGCTGCTGTTCGAGGCCGTGACGCTGCTGGCTCTGCCGCGCGACCTTGCGGCTGAGAAGAGGGACTTCGTGATCGCGATGCTGGTGGCCGTGATCTGCAGCGCTTTGCCATATGGCTATTTGGCGGGACTGATTATCGGCGTTGTCTGCTACCAGTTGACGCACCGGGGACTCGTGCGGTTCGGAGAATAGGATAGGGATGACCGGGGGGTAGGAGCTGGACGATTTCCACTATCCTGGGCGCCGGCGCCGCCTCATTGCCGGCTTGCACCAAGAAACCGTTACGGGATTGCCGCCCTGGTTGCGGGCGGCTCCCGGAACCGGCGGGCATTGGGGCTTGGAATTCAGATGAGGATGCGCGGGGCGTCAAGGGAGAGATGTTCCACCTGAGCCGGACCGCTATGTTGAAATTCGGGCAGGGCAACCCGCTCTATCGAAAATGCGGATGGGAACCCGCTCTCTTCGTTCGCGGTTCCCGCGAATGGGGCGTCCGCCATACGATTCCGTGGCCCGCATTTTCATGGCTTGTTGCGGCCGGCAACGGCCATGTGGAACTCTGTCGAAAATGCGGTCAGGAACCCGCTCTCCGCGTTCGCGGTTGGCGCGAGTGGGGCGTCCGCCTGGCGATTCGGTAGTCCGCGTTTTCATCAACTTAGGTGGCCCCAGCGGGGCCATGTTGACTCTGTCGAAAAATAGATTCCGGTCCGAAGAAGCGGGACCAGCGGGTCCCGCGCGGGTCGGGGGACCCGCCCTCCGGCCACGGGGCGTTTTTCATCAGCTGAGGCGCCATGTGGACTCTCTTCGTTCGCGGCCTGCGCGGACTGAAGTAGCGGGATCCGGGGGCCGCAGTGACGCGGACATTGCCTCACACTGCAAGCCGGGTGTTGGCCGCGGCTCGGATCAGGGCTGGCCGTTGGTTTTCTTTTCGTTCACCGGCGAGTGGCGCAGGGCGTTTTCCAGCGCTTCGCAGAAGAAGTAGTCGCCCCACATGACGCTCTCATTGACGCCGAGGTCCTTCTGCATGTGGTAGACGCCGCCCTTGAGGATGCCTTCCCATTCGGGATCGTTGACAGCGGTGTATTTCTCGCAGAGGGTCTTGAGGATATGGAGGGCGCAGGACCAATAGTAGAAGCCCTTGACGGGATCGGGCAACATGCGGCAGAGACGGAGCAAGGCCGAGGCGGCGATGGCGGCGGCGGAGGTATCGACGAGTTTGCGGTTCTCGGGCGGGGCCTGGAAATCCCAAGGGGGGACGCCGTCGGTGTTGGTGTGGGTGAGGAAGTAGTCGGCGCAATCCTGGGCTGTGTCGAGGAAGCGGGGGTCGCGGGTGTATTCGTATGAGATGCCGAAGCCGTACATGGCCCAGGAGAGGCCGCGCGACCAGCAGGAATCGGCGCGATAGCCCTGGTGTGTCGCCATCTTGAGGAACTCGCCGGAATCGAGATCGAAGATGCCTTCGTGGGCGGTCGAGCCGTCGCCGCGGACGAGGTGGCGGCGGGTGGTGAGGACGTGGCGCATGGCGATGTCGCGCAGGCGGCGGTCATTTGTTTCGCGGGCGGCATAGAAGATGATGCCGACGTTCATCATGATGTCGATGAACAGCGAATCCTCGGAGACGAAGGAGCAGAGGTACTGGCCTTTGTCCTTGAAGCGGGCGGCCATGGTGCGGCCGGCCTGGACGAGAACGTCGTTCAGGAGAGGCTCGCGGGTGATCATGTACCAGCGATAGTAGGTGGAAAGGAAAATGAAGCCGAGGTCGTGGGTGTCCTTATCGAACTGGCGGGATTCGAGCGGGCGGGAGTATTCGATGGCCAGGTCCATCCAGAAGCCCTTTTCGGCGGAATCAACGGCGCGGCGGTGGAAGATCCACATCATGCCGGGCAGGAAGCCGTCGCACCAGTGGGTCCAGACGGGGCCTTCGTGTTTCCACTTGCCGTCCGAAGTGTAGATGGGGTAATAGCCGGGATTGGCGTCGGCGAGGCGGCGCACCTGGCGGGCGGCGAAGTCCAGCGCGGACGACAGCGTCTCTCGTTCAATCTCGGGTTCGAACTGGATCATGGTTACTTGCCTCCGGACTCTTTCAGGGTACGCCAAACGGTGACCGCCGACTTGGGCCACTTGCCGCCGCTGGTGAAGATCATGCCGAGGCCAGGGGCTGGAGAGATATAGATGGCGGGAGCGCGCGCGAGCAGGGATCGCCGGAGTGTGGCGACCAAGGTGAGTTGCTGATCGACGCTGGGCAAATCCATCCCGGCACGGATGACGCCCTCCTTGTTGTCGAAGGAGAACGCCTCGATCCGGATGAGCGCGAAGCAGTGGAAGACGGGCGAGTCCGAGCAATCGGTGGAAGTGATTCTGCCTTCAACCATAGCGCCGGACGGCAACCATGTCTGTTTGGCAGAAATGGCGTCCTTCGAGACAATGAACCTGATCTGATCGCCCACTGCCGCCTTTCTGAAGTCCACGTCCGCGGCGGGCTTGAGTTGAACCACCAGGCCTTCCGGCAGGGACCAGGCGACGGCGGGCGCCTTGGGCGCGGCATCGGGCGGCGGATCTTCGAAGGTCAGGGTGGACGCGCCGGTGAACTGGCGGCATGAGGCGAAACTGGTGCGGTTGCGGGACTCGGATCCGTCGCGGTGGACCAGAGTCAAGTCGGAGTCCTTCGGTAACAGAAAAGACGCGTCGCCGATGCGCACACGCTCGTAGGTGATGTGCTTGATCCCGATTTTCAACGGCAGATGCGAGGGAATCTCGTTGATCTCCATTTCGATCCGGAGGAGATCGCGGTTGATCGAGTCCGCCCACAGGACGCCGCTGTAGCCCACCATACCCTCAAGGGGGGGTATGCGCATCATGTACTGCGATGTCTCGATGGGATAGTGGAAACTCCAGCGGTCGGCGCGGCGGCCGTCGAGGGTCTCATCGCCCTCGAATTTCAGCTTCGTTTTTCCTGACAGCAGGATGCTCTTGGCGTGGGTGGCGAAGTCCCCGCTGCCGATGGCTCCCTCTTTGCCGACCATATCGACGAGTTCGCGGTCGTCGAAGCGCCTGGAGCCGGGCCAGGCGTAAAGCTCCTTGCCGTCGATGAGACCGACTTCGAGACGGAGGTTGTCGATCAGTTCGAACTTGCGGTTGGCGGATTGGCGGCGCGAGCGTTCGGTGGTGAGGGTGCATGTGATGTTGGGCAGTTTCTCGAAGAGGCTCGATGCCGCGAGGCGGAGTCTTGCCAGGCGCAGCGTCTCGTCGCTGAGAGGCTGCGTGACGGGCGGCGGCTGAGCGGAGCAGGCGCAAGCGAACAGAAGCGGGAGCAAGACCCTCACGAGGCCATTATAGAATTCCAGGGGTCTGCTACCATCGGCACATATGGCAGTCAAAGTGACAGTGTTCAACAACGGTCCGATCAGAATCGAGGGGGATCCGGCCGAATTCACGATCGTGGACCCGCAGGGCAACGCTTACGGTCTGGGCGGGCGCGGCGCGATTGGGCTGTGCCGCTGCGGGATGAGCGCGAACAAACCGTTCTGCGACGGGACGCATGGCAGGCAGGGCTTCGATTCGGTCTGCGAGGCGAGGGAGTTGCCTCCACCGAAACCGAAAGTCTAGGTAGATAGCACGTTAAGGAGGGGATTGATTGTGAAACTGAACATGCATGGGTTGGTTTGCGCCACCGCGCTGGTTGTGGTGTTGGGCGGGTGCGCGAAGAAGGAAGAAACGGCTCAGAACCAGACGGCGGCGGCCGAACAGAAGCTGGCTGAGGCCGAACAAAAGGTGGCCGAGGCCGAGCAGGAGTTGGCCAAGGCGCGTGAGACCGCGGCGGCCGAACGGAAGTTGGCTGAAGCCGAACAGAAGGTGGCCCAGGCTAAGAAGGATTTGTCCAAAGCGCGTGAGTCCGCGCCGAGGACAGGGCCGGGCTGGAGCCAGGGACCCGGCAATGCGGGCCAACCTGATGCCACAGCCCCCGCGCCGCCGAGGACGTACACGGTTCCGGCAGGCACGCCAATCAGTGTCCGCACGATTACGGCGCTGTCCACCAAGACAGCCGCCGGCGGCACTCCATTCGAAGCGACTCTGCACCAGCCGATCGTGGTTGACGGCTATACGGTCGCGCCGAAGGGCGCCACGGTCAAGGGCATCGTCACGCAGTCGGACCCAGGCGGGAAGGTGAAGGGCGTGGCGTCGCTGACGGTCAGCCTGGCATCGATCGAGGCCGCGGGCGGACAGGTGGTGAAGATCGACACGTCGAACCATACCCAACTGGCGCGGAAGTCGACCAAGAAAGACGCCATTAAGGTGGGCGTCGCTTCGGGCATCGGCGCGGCCATAGGCGCGATTGCCGGGGGCGGGAAGGGCGCAGCCATTGGCGCGGGCGCGGGTGGCGCGGCCGGAACCGGCGCGGTGTTGATGACCCGCGGCGAATCGGCGGTCCTGCCAAGTGAGAGCCTGCTCACGTTCAAGCTCCAGGCGCCAATCACGGTCACGGCGGGGAAGTAGCAGTTCGACCATATGGGTCTTGGCAAGCTGAGAAGTTGGTTCTTTACTATCCCTCTGGAATGGGCGGTGACGGCGGTGATGATCACCACTGCCGTCGTCACCAGCGTTGTCGCGCCGGCCGGCCGGTGGCAGCGGTTTCTCTATCGTTTGTGGGCCTCGATGGTGCTTGGCATTGCCGGGGCCCGCGTCCGCGTGCATCACGCCGAACGGTTGGATCCGAACGCCAACTACGTCGTCGCCGCGAACCATTTGTCGCTGATGGACACGCCGCTTATGCTGCTGCATTTGCCGGTCGAGTTCAAATTCCTGGCCAAGCGGGAACTATTGAAGACGCCCTTCATCGGCTGGTATCTCATCCGCGGCGGACATCTGACGGTGGACCGCGGCAGTTTGCGTTCATCGCTTGAGAGCATGAACGAATGCGCGCGGCTGATCCGCGAACGCAGACTCTCCGTGCTGATCTTCCCTGAGGGGACGCGCGGACAGGGCGAGTTGCAGCCGTTCAAGGACGGGGCGGCCTATCTGGCGATTCAGTCCGGCGTACCGGCTGTTCCGGTGGCGATCCATGGGACCGAAGACGTCCTGGCCGCCAAGTCGTCGCATTTTCGATCCGCGGATGTCGATGTGATCATCGGCGAACCGATCCCCGTCACTGGTCTGACCTTGAAGGACCGCGGGCGGGTGACGGCTGAGCTTCAGGCGCGGGTGTCGGAGATGCTGGCTGAATCGCGGGCGCGGCGGAACTAGCGGGATCGAGCGGTTGGCGCGACCGCACGATGTGGTCGATGATGGCGCGCGTGAAGCCGTCGACGAAGGGTCTGCCGCTGGTGAGTAGATTCTCCCCGGTCATGATGTCGAGGTCGATGTCCGGCAGCGCGCCGATGTTCTCGATGTAGTTCGACGGCGGCAGTCCCGGCACATGCCTCTCCACCGGCCTGACGCCCAGCGTGATGCTCAGCGACGCCATCGTCTCGGAATAGAGGCCCAGGGTCTTCTCGGTGGACAAACCACCGCCGCCAGCCGTGGCGCGGCCGACCAACAGGGCGCGGCCGGCGTCCTGGATGATGGCCGGGAAGACGTCCGCCGAAGATGTCGAAAACTCGTCGATCAGGACGATCATGGCCTTGTCGTAGCCCCACGGGTAGCCGTCCTTGTCGAGCAGCGGCTGGATATCGACGGAGAAGCCGCAGGCGGGAATCTGGCCGGTGCGGCCGCGATTTTCGTAGTAGGCCGTTTCGATGTTGTTCAGCCAGGCGCCGAGCAGGTAGATTTCGATGTCGCTGGCTCCGAAGTCAATGCCGTCCTCGAGGTCGTAGCGGAACTGCTGGACGGTCTCCCAGGTTGGGCGAAACTCATCGCCGACCGTCCGGAACGGATAGGGCATGAACCGGCGCAGAGCCTCGTTGGTCAGGCAGACCGAGCCGCCGGGATTGCGCATCACGTCCACGACGAGTCCGTCGGTGTTGCGGCGCATGTACTCGATCTCCGCGTCGAGTTGGCGCAGCATGGTGGAGGACGCGAAAGAAGACGACGGGAACGACGGGATGCGGATGAAGCCGACCTTATAGCCTTCCGCGGTGTAGGTTCCGGAGTAGATGTAGGCGCCCGGGGTGACGCCGAGCCGGGCGACGAAGGTCGAAGGCATGGTGAATGCGGGCGACAGGCTGCCGAATCCCCTGACGCGCTTGGCCTTCGGCGAACGCCGGGTTCCGAGCCTTTCGATGGAGCGCTGGAACGTGGCGGGTTGTTCGACGGATTCGACGGCGAGGCGTGTCTTCGGCGATGGGACGGGTCCGACCACGACATACGGGGTACCGAACTTTTCCCATGGAATCTCGTAGGTCTCCAGCGCCCCGGTCGACTTCCGTTTGACGACGACAACGGCTTTGTCGCCGACCTCGGGTGCTCGCGGCAAGACGGCCTGGTCGCGGTAGAAGAGTTGATCGAGCGCCCACCGCCGGGTCGCCCGTTCGTTGGCGAACGACTGCTGGCGCGAGATCCGGCTGACCCAGGCAAGCGCCGGTTCTCCATCCACGGAAACGATTTCGTCGCCAATCTCGAAGGGGTAGATCGCCGCCGGTAGATCGCCGCGGGTGATGGAGTCGATCAACGCCTTGCCGTCGTAGAGGTCCACGCCGATCGGGATGGCCGCCAGAAAATCGGATGGCAGATAGAAGCCGGAATGCAGGTCGCGCAGGCTGGCGACATACTCGGCGCAGATTTCGAAGAACTCGAGATCCGACTTGGCACTCTCGACCCGGCTGATCCAATCCGCGATCTCAAGCGCGTCGAAGCCGAACGCGTCGCGCTTCCATTCGTAGGGAGCGTAGCTCTTGGCCACGAAGCCGGCCAGTTGCTCGAAGTCCACGCGCCGTTGCGACGGCGACATCTGGGCAAAGGCGGATGCAGCCAGAAGGACGGCAATGGTCAGGATCCTGGGGGACATGCGTCACCTCCTCTTAGGGTTTTCGACCACCAGGATAACAACGGCGAGTGGAAAGGCAGGGGAAAGAGGCCGGGCGTTGCGGGGGCAATCGGGGGGTCAAGGCCCCGGCGAACTCACGGCGCGTCCGGCGCGTTGGTTCCGGCCGGACAGCAGGCAGTAGACCAACATGCTGATGCCGCCGGTGGCCAGCGCCTGCCCGCTGGCGATCAACAACATGACCCTGCCGGCGTTGGACGTCAGCGCCGCCGGTCCAAAGAAGAGGCACACGACGGCACATGCGCCCAGGCCCGTCAGGAGGATTGCGCGAGCCCGCTGGCGGCCTGCCGGGAAGCGGATACCGGAGATGGCGAGCGGTATTCCGGTCAACACCCAAGCCGCCGCGCAAACCGCGCCGCTGGTCAGCGCCCAGCCTTGCCATGCGAACGACGGCGAGTGGAGCAGGACGAGGCTGGATGTCACGGCGTTGCCTGCCGCCCAGCCGATGGCGGCGGCAATGAGAGATGCCAACAGACGGCCGGCCAGATCCAAATGAAGAGTCCCTCCGGACTCAGATTCTACCGAATTACGAACCGGCCAATACAGGAACTGGTTCGGCGGCTTTCGCCTTTCGCGGCAGAAGCGGAATCGCTTCGGCGAAAACCTCGTCGATCCGTTCGACGAACTTGAACTCCATCTCTTCCCGGACGTGGTCCGGCAGATCGCGTAAGTCCTTGGCGTTGGCCTTGGGCAGGATGACGCGCTTCAGCCCGGCGCGGCGCGCGGCCAGGACCTTTTCCTTTACGCCGCCGACCGGCAGCACACGGCCGGTCAACGTGATCTCGCCTGTCATTGCTGTGTCAACGCGCACGGGTTTGGCTGTGTAGAGCGATGCCAGAGCGACGGCAGCGGTGATACCGGCCGAGGGTCCATCCTTGGGGATCCCTCCAGCGGGGACGTGAATATGGACGCCGAAATCGCTGAACGCCGAGACGTCGATGCCGTAATCGGCCGCATGAGCCCAGAGGTAGCTCTGCGCCGCCTTGGCCGACTCCTGCATCACTTCACCCAACTGGCCCGTCAGCGTGAGTCCCTTGCCCTTGGGCAGGAGCGTACCCTCGATGTAGAGGACGTCGCCGCCCGTGGGCGTCCAGGCCAGGCCCGTGGCGACTCCTGGCGGAAGCTCCTTGAGGCTCTCCTCGGGCAGGAATACCTCCGGGCCAAGCAGATCGACGATGCGCTCGGGCGTCAACTCGATCCGCGTATCCTTGCCTTCGGCGATGCGCAGCGTCGATTTGCGCGCCAACCGGCCGATGCCGCGTTCCAGATTGCGAAGGCCCGCTTCACGGGTGTAGGAGCCGATCAGCTTGAGCAACCCGCCCTCAATGAAGACGACCTCCTCGCCGCTCAACCCCGCCTCCTTCAACTGGCGCGGGATGAGGTATTTGTTCGCAATGGCGATCTTCTCCTCTTCGCTGTAGCCGGCCAGACGGATCACTTCCATGCGGTCCAGCAGCGGCTGCGGCAGGGTGTCGAGGGTGTTGGCCGTGGTGATGAACATGACCTTCGACAGGTCGAATGGCAGGTCCAGATAGTTGTCTCGAAAGGTGGAATTCTGGGCCGGATCGAGCACTTCAAGAAGCGCCGACGCAGGGTCGCCGCGGAAGTCGCGGCCGAGTTTGTCAACCTCATCCAGCATCAGCACCGGGTTTTTCGAACCCGCCCGGCGCAGGGCCTGAATCAGGCGGCCGGACATGGCGCCGATATAAGTGCGGCGGTGGCCGCGCAGTTCGGCTTCGTCGTGCAAACCGCCAATGCTCATGCGTTCGAAATTGCGGCCCAGCGCGCGGGCGATCGACTGGCCGAGCGATGTCTTGCCGACGCCAGGAGGGCCGACGAAGCAAAGTATGGGCGCCTTGGCGTCGGGGTTGCGGTTCAACACGCCGAGATGTTCGAGGATGCGCTCCTTGACGTCATCCAGGCCATAGTGGTCCTCGTTCAAGATTTCGCGGGCGCGGGCGATGTCGAGATGGTCCTCGGTGGTCTTATTCCAGGGCAGTTCAAGAACGAGTTCGAGCCAGGTCCGGAGGATGTGGCGTTCGGGCGATTGCGAAGGCAGCCGTTCCAGGCGGCCCAATTCGCGGGTCGCCTCCTTGAGCGCGGCCTCGGGCAGTTCGGTCTCGTCCAATCTTTTGCGAAGTTCGGCGACCTCGGCCTTTTCGGGATCCTCTTCGCCCAGCTCCTGCTGAATCGCCTTCATCTGACGGCGCAGCATGTAGTCGCGCTGCTCCTTGCTGATCTCCGAGTGAGCCTCGCTGATGATCTTCTGGCGCATCTCGAGCAACTGGATTTCGTGCGAAATATGTTTGACGGCGAGCTGCAACGCCTCGGTCAACGTGGCCGCTTCGAGCAGACCCTGCTGCTTTTCAAGATCCATGCTGAAGGCGGTGGCCAGAAGAGCGATCACCTGGGCCGGGTCGTCGGCCGTCGCCAGCAGGCCGGCGATCTGTTCGGCTGCCTGCGGGTTTATTTTCTCGATCGCCGTGGACGCCAGTTCATAGAGGGCTGTCTGGAGGGCTTCGCGGTTCTCCGCTTCATCAATCTCGAGCGGCCAGTGCTGGGGCTCGGCCTCGAAGTAGCGCTCGCCCATGTGGAGGTCAACGGCGCGGATGCGTTCCATGCCCGAGACGATGATCTCGATCGAGTGCGCCGAGGAACGTAGGACCTTGCGGATCTTGGCGCGCGTGCCGGTGGTGTTGAGGTCCGCCGCGGACGGGTTTTCCTGATTCGGGTCCTTCTGCGCAAGCAGCAGGATTTCGCCGTCATGCTTCTCGATCGCGGCGTCCACGGCGGCGCGCGACACATCCCTGCCTACCGACAACGGGATCACAAGTTTCGGGAAGACAACGATGTTCTTTAGCGCCAGGACCGGCAGTGCGGTCCGCTGTTCCTGATCGGTCATTGAATCTCCTTGAATGTTCCATTGCCGTGATACTGCCTGTTTCAGGCGTTGACCGAGGCCGGCGCGGTTTCAAGCCGCTGTTCGACCTGCAAGTCGCCACCTACCATGTCGGCCACGACATGCTGGCCATCGCGAATCGCGCCGTCGAGCAAAGCCCGGGCGAGGCGGGTTTCGAGTTCCTTCTGGATCGCCCGCTTGAGCGGCCTGGCGCCGAAGTCGGGTTCGTAGCCGGCACGCGTCAGGTGGTCGCGCGCGGCTTCGGTGATTTCCAGTGTGATGTGGCGGGCGTCCAGCCGCTTTTTGAGGTGGCCGAGTTGGATGTCCACGATCCGTTTCAAGTGTTCAGCGCGCAGCGAGTGGAAGACGACCGTCTCATCGATGCGGTTGAGGAACTCCGGACGGAAGTGCCGCCGCACCTCCTCCTGCACCGCCAGTTTCATCATCTCGTATGCCGTGCCGGCGCTCTCGCCGGAGTACGACCGGATCTTGTCGCTGGCAAGGTTCGAGGTCATGATCAGGATCGTGTTGCGGAAATCGACCGTGCGGCCCTGGCCGTCGGTCAGACGCCCGTCATCGAGCACCTGGAGCAGGACGTTGAAGACATCCGGATGGGCCTTTTCAATCTCGTCGAAGAGAATCACCGAATACGGCCTGCGGCGAATGGCCTCGGTCAACTGGCCGCCTTCGTCGAAACCGACATAGCCGGGAGGCGCGCCGATCATGCGGGCGACGGCGTGCTTCTCCTGGTATTCGCTCATGTCGAGCCGGACCAGCGCACGGGGATCGTCAAACAGAGTCTCTGCCAGCGCGCGGGCCAATTCGGTCTTGCCCACGCCGGTGGGGCCGAGGAACAGGAAGCTGCCGATCGGGCGGTTCGGGTCGTTCAATCCGGCGCGCGCCCGCTGCACGGCCTCGGAGACCACGCGCACGGCTTCGTCCTGCCCCACGACGCGCAGGTGCAGGTGTTGTTCGAGATGCAACAATTTGCGCAACTCGCCTTCCATCAACTTCGAGACGGGCACGCCCGACCAGCGGCTGGTCACCTCGGCGATGTCCTCCTCGTCCACCTCTTCCTTGAGAAGCCGGTGCTGCTTCTCACGCATCCCCAGCCGGTCTTCCTCTTCCTTCAGATTCCGCTCGAGGCCCTGAAGCCGCCCGAACTTGAGTTCGGCCACGCGGTTCAGGTCGTAGGCGCGCTCGGCCACGTCGATCCCATGCTTGGTCTGCTCGATCTGTTCGCGCAATTCGCGCAGGCGCCGTACCGCGTCCTTCTCGCCCTCCCACTGGGACTTCAGGCTGGAGGCGTCCTTTTCGAGCGAATAGAGCTCTTCCTCGATCTTTGCCAGACGTTCGCGGCTGGCCTCGTCGGTCTCCTTCCGCAGCGCTTCGCGTTCGATTTGAAGCTGCATGACACGCCGCAACTTCTCGTCCAGTTCCGACGGCATCGAATCGATCTCGGTGCGCAGACGGGCGGCGGCTTCGTCGACCAGGTCGATGGCTTTGTCGGGCAGGAAACGGTCGGAGATGTAACGGTTCGACAGCACGGCGGCGGCCACCAGCGCGGCGTCCTTGATCCGAACGCCATGGTGAACCTCGTAACGTTCCTTCAGGCCGCGCAGAATTGAAATCGTGTCCTCGACGTTTGGCTGATCGACCACGATCGGCTGGAAGCGCCGCTCCAAGGCGGCGTCCTTTTCGACGTACTTGCGGTATTCGCTCAACGTCGTCGCGCCGATGCAGTGCAACTCGCCTCGCGCCAACATGGGTTTGAGCAGGTTGCCGGCGTCCATGGCGCCTTCGGCCTTGCCCGCGCCCACCACGGTATGCAACTCGTCGATAAACAGAATCACCTGGCCTTCACTGGCCTGGACTTCCTTCAAGACAGCCTTGAGCCGTTCCTCGAACTCGCCGCGGAACTTCGCGCCGGCGATCAGCGCGCCCATGTCCAAGGCGACCACGCGGCGGTCCTTCAGCCCCTCGGGTACGTCGCCGCGGACGATGCGCTGGGCCAATCCCTCGGCAATGGCCGTCTTGCCGACGCCCGGCTCGCCAATGAGAACCGGATTGTTTTTCGTGCGCCGCGACAGGACCTGCATCACGCGGCGGATCTCGTCGTCGCGGCCGATCACCGGGTCTAGCTTGCCGTCTTCGGCCATCTTCGTCAGGTCGCGGCCGTACTGTTCCAGCGCCTGATAGGTGTTCTCGGGGTTCTGCGTCGTCACCCGCTGAGCGCCCCGGACATCCTTGACTGCCGTCTCAAGTTTCTCGCGGGTCAGACCCGCTTCCTTCAGCGCCTGGCCCGCCGCGCCGTTGGCGTTGAACAGGGCGAGCAGCAGGTGCTCGACGCTGACATATTCGTCCTTCAGACGCCGGCACTCCTGCTCCGCGCCCGCCAGGGCCTTTTCCAGCCTCTGCGTCGCGAACATCGCCGAACCCGCCCCGCTTAAGACCTGGACCTTTGGAAGCCTGTCGAGTTCGCCCGTCAGACGGCGGTCCAAATTCTCCAGCTTCACGCCGGACTTGAGCAAAACCGTGGCGGCAATGCCGTTTTCCTGCTCGATCAGGGCGACGAGGAGATGCTCGGCGTCAACCTGCTGATTCGACAGGCGGGCGGCAAGCGTCTGTGCAGATCGCAGAGCCTCCTGGGACTTCTCCGTCAGTCTGTTTGGGTCCATCAAGTTTCGCTCCCCTTGTCTAGACTATAGCACATATGCGCAAGTTTCAAATACTTTATATGAGCGACAGACACTCATCTTATGAAAAATCCCCCCATCCTCCTAGTTCCGGCCGCCCCCGGCGTGCCGGATCGCACCCAGCCGGGTGAACCTGACAAGACGCCGGCTGAAGCCCACACCCCTGCTTATCGTGCGAAGGACGGCTATCGGGCGTCCGTTTAGTGGTATTTGTGGAGTTTCGATGTTCGTTCAATCCGTCATGGCGTGGGTGGTGCTGGCAGCCGGCGCTCTATTCATGCTGGCTGGGCTGGCAGGCGGGAGCGTCTTCACGCAGCCGCTCTGGACCGGCTCGGGAGCGCTGAAGATGGCGCTGTTCACCGCAGGCTATGCGGGTCTAGCTCTATTGGCGGCACGGTTTCGGCCGCGCCTCTTCCTGCCGGCGCTTGGACTGGTGGCCGCGGGCTACTCGATGCTGGCGGTGGGGCCGCTGGCCGTCATCGGCGCTGTCTGGCTGCTGGCCGGTTCGTTTGCGACGGGGGCGTGGATCCTCCAGACGCGTCTGAAGTTCATTGCAAAGTACCCGCAGGTGGTCGCTTTGCTCGGCTTGGCCGTTTGGTCGGTCTTTGTGGCCTTCACGGCGCAATGGCCGATCCACCGTGCGTGGGTCTATTGGTTGATCTTCCTCCTGCCCATGTTCCAGGTTTTCCGGTTGAGGTTGGTCCAAGGCGCTTTGCGAGCAGTATCCGAGACGAGCCAGGACACCTCCTGGGCGGCGTTGGCGATCTTCCCGGCGGCCGTTCACTGGATGGTGGCGCTGAAGCCGGAGGTGAGTGCGGACGGACTGGCGATGCACCTTGTCGTCGCGGCGCGCATGGCGGCGCGGCGCTTCTGGCCGTTTGACGGATCCGAATTCGCCTGGGCGGTGCTGCCGATGAATGGCGACTGGATCTGGTCGATCGCCTACCTGTTGGGCGGCGAGGGCGCGGCGAAGCTGATGAATGCGCTCATCCTGGTCCTGATCTGCTGGCTGCTTTACACATGGCTGCATGAGCTGCTTCCGGGACGGTTGGCGGCGCTATTGACGGCTGGATTCGCTTCGACCCCATTGGTCCAGCGGGTGACCGGCTCGCTGGATGTCGAGAACGTCGCGGCGGCGTTCCTGCTCGCCGGATTGATTTTCTACCGCCGTTACATGAGAGCGCAGTTGCTCAGTGACGCACTCGCCACGGCCTTTCTTGCCGGCGCGGCGGCGGCGACCTCGATATCGGCGGCCGGCATCGTGCTGCCCCTCACGCTGGCGTTACTGGTGACGTTCCAGGCGAGTCACATGTTCTATGGCTGCTTGCTGGGATTTGCCGTGGGCTCGCTACCTTATCTGGCCGCGGCGTCGCGGACGGGCAATCCGGTTTTCCCTTACATGAACAATTACTTCCGGTCGCCGCTGTTCGATGCCTCGGCGCCGCTGGTTGACCCGCGTTTCGTCTCCTCGCTCGACTGGCGGACGTGGTTCGACCTGACCTTCCACAGTTCCCGGTTCAGCGAAGGCGGCGACGGCACTTTCGGCGTCATGTTCTTTGTGCTCGCCCCGTTGGCGCTGGTGGCGGTACGGCAGACCTGGCCCCGCGTGGGTTTTGCCGCGCTCTGGATGTGCGCGGCAGGTGGCCTGGTTGTCTTCCTGAGCGTCCCCAACATCCGGCATCTCTACCCTGCACTTCCGCTGCTTACGCTGGTCATCGGCATCGCGGCAGCCACTCTGCGCGCGTACAGCCGCCGCCTCGAATGGGGGATCTCGGCATGTTGCGGCGTCTCGATTCTCGTTCAACTCGCCATCCTGCCGGCGGCGGCACCCGAGAATGCCGGTTTTTTTCTTGACCAGGCATTCAGCCGCAAGGGCGTCGAAGAGTACCTCGCCCGCTTCGCTCCCGAGCGCCCGCTCGTGGATCACCTCAATGCCACGGCGCCGGAGGCCCGGACCGCCTGGATGGAGTCCAACGCCATTTCGAACTTCGCCGGGCGAAGCTGGAGCAACACCTGGCACAGCTACGCTTTCTGGAAGGCGTTGCGCACGTCCACCGCGGCCGAGGGGCATCTCTTCCAGATCGAACAGTACCAAATCGAGTATTTCATCGCTCCTTCGGCTCAAAGCACGCGGGGCCTGTCCAACGTCTTCACCCGGGAGTTCCTCGATCTCTATACCGATCCGGTCCGTAAATTCGCCGATATGGAACTCAGAAAACTCGCTCCGGTGCGCCGCACCTTGGACGGGCTGCCTCAACCCTATGCCGGAACCGGCATGCACGATGAGTTGAACTCCTTTGTCCGTTACGAGGGACCGTGGGGCCGGGATCTGAACTTCAAGCACGCCTATCGAGGCACTCTCGCATACAGCAACGACGCCCGCTCGCGCGTCTACATCCGGTTCCAGGGCCGGGCCATCACGCTGATCCACACCGCCGCCGCCAACCGTTGCCCGGCCCTTGTCTCGATCGACGGCGCGGACAGCATCCCGTTCAGCCAATACTCAGGATCGACGAAGTGGCAGACGCGTTCACCCCGGCTCGATGCGCCACCCGGCCACCACACGCTCACGCTCCGTTTCCCGCAACCGCGAGACGGAGGCAGCTCTGTCCTGGGCTGTTTCCTGGACCTTGACGGGTTCATCGTCGAATAGCCTCGCCCGGAGAGGCTACCATGGACCATATGAACAGTGTTTCCAGCGCCGCCGGCGACGCCATGCGGACGATCATCGATCTTGAGCGCGCCCATCTCTTCCAGAACTATGCGCGCTACCCGCTCGCGCTGAAGCGGGGCAAAGGCTGCTGGCTCTACGACATGGGCGGGCGCCGTTATCTTGACCTGATCTCCGGCATTGGCGTCAACGCACTGGGCCATGCCCATCCGCGCATTACGCGCGTCATCCGTGAACAGGCCGGTCTGCTGATTCACAGCTCGAACCTCTACTATCACGAGTACCAGGGCCCGTTGGCGAAGAAGCTGGCCGAGACCAGCGGTCTCGATCGGGCCTTCTTCTGCAACTCGGGCACCGAGGCGATGGAAGCGGCCATCAAGATCCTCCACGCCCACGGCCGCAAGATCCACCCGGAGAAGTACGAGATCGTCGCCCTGGATAACTCGTTCCATGGCCGCACCGTCGGCGCCCTTGCACTCACGGGACAACCCAAGTACCGCGCCGACTTCGAACCGCTCATGCCGGGGGTCAAACACATCAATCTCTGCGACGAAGCCGCGCTCGAAGCGGCCGTGACCGAACGAACCGCCGGCATCGTCGTCGAAACGATCCAGGGCGAAGGCGGCATTTGCCCGATTTCGGCCGATTGGCTACGCAAGGCGCGCGCCCTGGCCGATCGCCACAACGCTCTCCTGGTCTTTGACGAAATCCAGTGCGGTATCGGCCGTCCAGGAGTCCACTTCGCCTACCAGCTTCACCAGCCCGCGATTCTGCCCGACGTTGTGACGATGGCCAAGCCCATAGCCTGCGGCCTGCCGCTGGGCGCCGTCATCGCCACCGAAAAGGCCGCCTCGGCCATCGCCCCCGGCATGCACGGTACGACGTTCGGCGGCGGCGCTTTGGCGTGCCGCGTGGCGCTCGAATTCTACGACATCCTGGAAGAGATATTCCCGCGGATGCGCCAGGTCAGCGCGCAGTTGTTCGACGGCCTGAACGAGCTGAAACGGAAGTACTCCATCATCAAGGACGTCCGCGGCGCCGGACTGATGATTGGCGTCGAGACCGAGTTCCCCTGCAAACACTTCGTGCAGATTGGTATGGAGCAGGGGCTCCTTTTCAACGTCACGCACGAAAACGTGTTGCGAATGCTGCCGCCCTACATCCTTGGCGAAAAGGAAGCCGCCAAGGCGCTCAATGGGTTGGCCCGGATTTTCCGCAAAGCGCGGCCCGCCGCATAGCCCGCATTTCCAGCCAGCACCCTACCGCGGCTCGCGGGAAGCCTGCGTCTACTTCGCTGCGCTCCGCCGGCGTGCTCGACTTACGTGCGGTTGAAATGGAGCGGCGCAGCCTTGACGCTCGTCTCTCTCCCCATCCCTCATGCGGGCCCTCACCCGGGCAATTCGAACGACTCGCCCAGATACACCTTCCGCACCTCAGGGTCCTTTGCAAGCGCTTCGGGAGAACCAGCCCTGAAGATCCGTCCGTTGTTGATGATGTAGGCCCGGTCGGTGACAGCCAGGGTCTCGCGCACATTGTGGTCGGTGATCAGAATCCCGATCCCGCTCTGCTTCAACTCCGCGATGATCCGCTGGATCTCCAGCACCTGGATCGGATCGATCCCCGAAAACGGCTCGTCCAACAACAGGAACTGCGGCCGGATCGCCAGCGACCGCGCAATCTCGACACGCCGCCGTTCGCCGCCCGACAACATATATCCTTTGCTCGTCCTGACCTTCTCCAGCCCCAACTGCTCGATCAGCAGCGACAACCGCTCCCGCCGCTCATGAGCCGAAATCGGCAGCGTCTCCAGGATCGCCCGCAGATTGTCCTCGACGCTCAGCTTGCGGAATACCGACGCTTCCTGCGGCAGATAACTGATCCCGGCGCGCGCCCGCTCATACATCGCCAACCCGGTGATCTCTTCCTCATCGAGCAGAACCCGCCCCGCGTCCGGGCTGATCAGTCCCACGATCATGTAGAACGAAGTCGTCTTGCCCGCCCCATTCGGACCCAGCAGCCCGACCACTTCGCCCACATCCACCGAAACCGACACTGAATCCACCACGCGCCGCCCCCGATAGGATTTCGAAATCTCCTGGGTACGCAGCGTGCGGCGGGAATTACTTCCGTTCGTCCTTGAGTATCCGGCTGACGGCAGGGCCACTCCCCGTATTATCCACAATCAGACGGTCCTCCCCCACCAGCCAGGTGATTTCTGTTCCCCGCGTCGTGCCCCGCTTCTTGTCAGTTACCAGCGGATTGCCCCCGGTCAGCACCATCCGCTCTTCCTCCGGATAGTACTCGCCATGCTCCGAACTCCCCGTCTTCGAAGCCTTCGGACCCAACTCAACCACCACCACCGCCCCGTCGGCGAACATCCTGTCCAGCTTCGAATCCTTCGACCCCTTCGAGTTGGTCTCATCCCTGAACCACACCCGCAACTGTCTGGACTTCATATCCAGATTCGGCCGCTCCAGCCCCACCCCGCCCGAATAGTACGCCAGCTTCTCCTTGTCGGAATAGACCATCGAAGCCGCCCGCACCGTCGTCGCCCCTGGCTTGATTTTGTTGCTCCCACTCCGATCGTCAGGAATCAGCGTCATCACATCGCCCGTCGCAGTCAACCTGTCTCCCGCTCTGTCGATCAGAATCGACTTTCCACGCAGCCGGCTCCCACCCTGCCACATCAGTACGTCGCCCTCATAGCGGATCGACTGGTTCTTGTCCGTCGTCGTCATCTTCCCGGCGCGCGCCTGGAGCGACTGCCTCGCGTCCAGCATTCCGTCCGGCGATTTCGCTTTCGCGTCCGGTAACCGGGTTGAAGCGACATGGCCCGAGGCCGACATATCGCCAGTCGCCTGCTGCAAGACGATCAGATCCGCGCTCGTCGAACCGGTCTCATCCCATAGCCGCCCGGCCCCATTCAGCGTGATCGTCTCCGTCACCGAATCGAGAGTCGCCATGGCCGCCCGAGCCCGCAGAGTGCCTTCCTCATACTCGAAGTCCGGCCACTGCTCGATCTTCGTCGTCTGCCCCGTCACAGGATCGAATCCAGCCAGGAGGTCCTTGCTGCGCGTGGTGGCAACCGAGATCTTGCCATCCTTCTTTGGGTTTTCGGTGCGCGTGGTCACGTCCACCGCCCTCACCGATTCCACCATGTTGCCGGCGGCATACTGGATCGTCAGCCGTTCGCCGTTGAGTCTGCGCTTCTTGTCGCCCGCCCGGCGCGGGATGAACTCCACTTCAGCCGCGCTGTGCGTGGAAACCTGGCTTATCTCCTCGCCGCCCGGCCGCATCAGAACCTCGATCACCTCGCTCGTCATCACTCGCACCGGAGGCAATACGCCATTCGGCCTCTTCGCCGGCGTCGACTCGACCCTCGCCCGCCCCGTGCCCAGCGACCGGGCCAACTCGCTCGATCCATCCTTACTGACAAAATCCATGTCCACCCGGTTCGAGGTCACCACCGTCGATCCCGCCCGCGATTCCGAAACGATACGCGCCCCGTCGTGACCTTCAATCCTCCGGATTTCGCCGCCCTCGGCGAAGAAGATGAACAACCGTCCGGCGTTGTAGGCGAGCGAGCGCTTCGGGGCCCGGTCGGTCCCGCTGGCCTTTTGCGCCTCTACCCTGTCGAGCGCGCCGTCCTTCAGCATCACCACGGTATCGGCCGCTTCCAGCGTAAAAGTCCCCCGTGTCAGCTTGGCGTTTGGCGTCAGGAAGATCTCGCTCGCGAGTTCCCTGTAAAGCAGATGGCCCGATTCGATGGTCATCTGCCGCTCCACCGGCCCGCCGCCCAGCCAGTGCAGAACCACGTCCGCATTCATCGTCAACTCGTGATTCTGAGGATCGTAAGACGCGCCCGTCGCCGAGCCGTTGCCCTTCTCAAATTCGAATGTGGCGGGACGTTCGGTCCAGACCCTTGTGCTGCGCGCATCAAAGTGAACCCCGGCGGACTTGATGTGCATGGGCGGACCCGATGGTTTCCCGCCGTCGGCGATTGCAGTCGTGATGTCAACTTCACCTTCGGAGTACAACTCTCCGCCCGATGTATCGAAACTGGCACGCGCACTCTTCACCAGGCTGTAGCTGCCACCGCCGGCGGCATATACGCGCATCTCGACGCCTTCCAGCAGAAACGTCGACGGTTCCTTCACCTGCTGGAAGCTCCGGGCCTTCACCGTCACCTTCGGGTGTTCGCCCTGCTTTAACTCCCAGGTCCAGTAATCGGCCGTGGCCGAGATGTTGGCCGGCAGCGGCGTGGATGCCTGCGGGCGGTTCTGCCGCTGCGCCTTGCGTTGGATGTAATAGGTGGCGGCAGTGAAGGCGGTCACCACGGCCAGCGCAAGCAATACCAGCCAGCGTGCCCGCCGGAACATGCCTCCAGAATAGCACCGGCACGAAAACTGCTCGTGTCGCAAGACGTGAGTCTAATTCACTCAAATTTTCTTCTTAGATGATCGCGCCCAATGTGTACGGTGACTGACTTCGACATTTGGCAAGAAATTTATTTCATTTAGAATCAGTCGTTTGTGACTGAACATAGCATATTCTCATCGAAGGATGAGCCTGAAGGGGAGTGATGGTGGGCGGGGC
>CAZLDN010000090.1:0-21373 GCA_964558355.1 uncultured Candidatus Solibacter sp. | reverse complement strand
CGCCGTTCTTGTATTGACCGACAAGTTCCTTCTTCTTCGTGTCCACGGAAATCACGGGCTGGGCCGCACCCAAAGCGGCTTGCGCCCTAGCGTTGATGTATTCGAACTGCGCGTTGCGGTCGGGATGGCTCGATCCCTCCAGCGTCTTGCGATTCCCCTGCAGGCTATACCCCAGATCCTTGAGCAGGACGCCCACCGTGACATGACTGATCGGGTGGCCCTGTTGAGCCAATTCGCGCGCCAGTTGTTTCAAACTCTTGCACGTCCAACGTAGTGGCGTCATCGGATCGCCTCTGGCAGCCGGCTCCACCAACCGCTCCAGTGATTCCAGCAGGCTGGGGTCATCGTCCACCAACTTCTTGCGTCCGGCACCGGGCCGCCTGACCCGGCGCGGACCGCCCGGCGGGCCCGCCTGCGGCAGCCCCAACTCCTTGATCCCGGCTAGAATCGACCCCCGAGCCACCCCTGTCGCCTCGCTTACGCGCTTGACGCCACCATGCCCAAGCACCTTGGCCTCCACTGCCGCATGCAGCCGCCTCTGGCGCTCGTCCAGAATTCCTTCCAGTTCTCGATGCCGGGCCGCAATCAACGCGTCTGCTTCCATGCCCCAAGTTCATCGGGACACAAACAAAAGTTCAAGTAATTGTTTTACTGCTCCTTTGGAGGCATGGCCACCAACCGCACCACCGTCAACGTTTCGCTCACGCCCGAGCTCGATGCGTTCCTTCAGAGCCGGGTGAAATCTGGCCGTTACCAGACCACCAGCGAGGTGGTTCGAGAGGCCCTCCGTCTCCTGGAGCGTCAAGGGCACGAGCGGGAAGCTGCGCTGAAGCAGTTGAAAGCGAAATTGAACCGTGGCGCCGCCCAGGCCGAGCGCGGCGAATTGCTCGACGGCGACCAGGTGTTCGACGAGCTTCGGGAGATGATTGAAGAACGCCTCCGCTCCAAGGCCGCAAAGTGGTGAAGCCCCTATTCGTTCTCACGCCGGGAGCATGGGCGGATCCGAAGAGCATCCTGCTGGAAAGCGCTGAAACACGGCTACGCGCCCGCAGTAGCGCAGAGGTTCGCGTGCTCCCGTCCTGTCATTCGTTTGGCTGCGCCGCTACCGTCCCGCGCTCAATTGAATCAACGCCGGCACCAACTCAGCCCCGACGAACCGGCTGATCGCCGCGGCCACCATCACGGAAAAGAAAATAACCGGCAAGAACCTCGCGGGCCGGTGCTTCACAAAATCGAAATGGGCCATGTTGCCCACATCGGCGAGAAAGCAGTGGGCTTGAGACAAAATTGACGCGCTTCTCAGGTCCCTATTGTGGCGGCCTCGGCACGGGCCGGTACACCGGCATCTGCGCCGCCAACCACAGCCCCGCCCCCAGCACAAGGCACATCCACGCAAACCAGTCGCCAAACCGTGCGTACATCGTCTTCTCCCGAATCTCAGCGTAGCGCAGCCGCCCGGCCGTTCGCGTGAACTCAGGCAACGCGTCATGCACACGCCCCGCCGGGTCGATCGACGCAGTCAACCCGTCGTTGGACACCCTCAACAGCCATCGCCGGTTCTCCACCGCCCTCATCCGGGCCAGCATCACGTGCTGCGATCTCGGCCCGTTGCTCTTGCCGAAATAGCCGTCGTTGGTCAGATTCACCAGCACCGGCGCGTTCAGCGCCGCCACCTCCCTTACCAGGTGCGGGAACGCCGACTCATAGCAGATGAACACCCCCACGCTCCGGTTGCCCGCAAGCAGCCGCCCCGGCGTCGTCCCGGCGGCATAATTGCCCGCCTCCGTCGAGATCTTCTCGATCCAGCCAAACCCCCAAGGGATGTACTCGCCAAACGGCACCAGGATCCGCTTGTCGTACCGCGCCGCAAGCCTCCCCCGCCCATCCAGCAGAATCGCGGAATTGAGCGGTTCCCGCTCGGCCGTATAGGCCACGCCGCCGAACAGAAACGGCGCGGCCGCCAATCGCGCCAGCGTCCCCGCCTGGCTCCTGAATGCTTCGTCGTTGTAGTAGTACAGCGGCGCCGGCGCCTCCGGCCAAACCACCAGATCCACCGCCGCTCTCTCGGGATCCAGCGCCTCCGCCAGCGTCAGATAGCTGGTCTGGCGCAGCATCCGTTCCTTCTCCTCCCCGGTCCACACCTGATCGGCGGAGAAGTTCGGCTGCAACACCGCCGCCTGACGGTTAGGCGCTTTCCCGGTTTCGACCGCCGGCAACACCCACAGCAACACAATCCCACCCAACCACGCCAACTGCTTCCGCGGTCTCTTCAACGCCGCCAGCGCCGCGCCCGTCGCCGTCGCCGCAAAGATGAACGTCAACCCGTAGACGCCCACCACCTGAGCCAACCGTAACGGCAACGCCATCTCGATGCCGGCGTTCCCCAGTTGCAGCCACGGGAAACCCAGCGGCGCGTGCGTCCGTTCCAGTCCGGTCCACAGTGCCGCGATCGCCGGTATCGCCCACCACCGCTTCAGCAGCGGACCCGCCATCCACGCAAATACCGCCAGATGCAGCCCCTTCGCCAGCGCGAACAGAATGACCGCCAAAACTGCCAGCGGTCCGTTCAACCCGCCGTAATTCGCCAGCACGCCGCCGATCCAGTAACACACCGCCGTCCAATACAGGAACCCCGCCAGCCATCCGGTGAGAAACCGCGCCTTGCCATCGCTCTCATGCCCCAACGAAAACAGCAGCGGCGCCAGCGCCACCGGCGCCAGGAACGCCAGGCTCCAAGGCGGCAGACTCAGCGCCATCATCGCCGCCGACGCCACCGCGCCTAGCGTCAGTAACGGGATTCGCCGCATCGTTCAACCGCCTGTTCGTTTACCAACTCGGCCATATAGCTCGACCGCACAAACGGTCCGGCGAACACCATCTTGAATCCCATCTCCAGACCCGCCTCTTTCCACCGCTCATACCGCTCTTCCGGTACATACTCCGAAACCGCCCGGTTCCGCCGCGTCGGCTGCAAGTATTGCCCAATCGTCAGAACATCAACCCGCGCCGCACGCAAATCCCCCATCACCTCCACCACCTCGGCCTCGCTCTCGCCCAAACCCGCCATCAGCCCCGACTTCGTCAACACAGCCGGCGCGAACGTCCGCGCCGCGTCCAGCACTCGCAACGACTGGCCGTAATCCGCCTGTGGCCGCACCGCTCCATACAGCCGCCTCACCGTCTCCATATTGTGATTGAACACATCCGGACCCGCCTCCAGCACCCTCTCTACCGCCCGCAAATCCCCGCAAAAATCCGGCGTAAGCACTTCGATCCGCGCCTCCGGCAACGCCTCGCGCACCCGCCTCACCGTCCCGGCGAAATGCCCCGACCCGCCGTCTTCAAGATCGTCCCGGTTCACGCTCGTGATGACGACATAGCGCAACTTCATCCGCCTGGCCATCTCGGCAACGTTGCCGGGTTCGTCCGGATCCAGACGGAACTCGGTCTTGGCCGGAGACGCCTTCGGCACCGAGCAGAACGCGCACCCCCTCGTGCACACGTTGCCCATGATCATGAACGTCGCCGCGCCGCGATCGAAACATTCATGCAGGTTCGGGCAGCGCGCCGATTCGCATACCGTATGCAGATCCAGCCGCCGCAGGTCGTTCTTCAACGCCTGCACGCTCAGGTAGTTCGATTGCGGCTTCCGCAGGAAACCCGGCAGACGCGGTCCCTTCGGCGGCCGCCGGCCAATCTGTATCAACTCATCCATCGTCCTGGCAACCTACTTATAGGTGACCAGATATGGACTTGCAATGCCCAGCGTCCGCAACTCGTCCCGTGCCGCCGTGATCGCCTCGTTGTCGGCCAGCGGACCCACCAGCACCCTCACGTACTCCGGCTTCGACGAGGGCGAAATCACCACCCGCAACCTCCGCTCGACCAACTGCAGCCGCAGCGTCTGGGCGTCGTTCAGCACCGTCGCCGCCACTTGCAGGTACCGGCCAGGCGCGGGCGTGTCCGTCACGCCCACCGGGCTTTGCGGCGGCGCGCTCACCGGCTTCGGCTGCGCGGCCGGTGGTTCGGCTTTGACTGGTTCGGCTTTCGCCGGCTCGCTCTTCACCTGCTCCGGCGGCTTTGGCGATTCCGCCGCCGGCGCCGCCTGCTGCTCTCCCGAATCCACACGTAAGGGACCCGCCTCGTTCTTCGCCACCCTCGGCCCGCCCTCCGGGGACGTGCCCCGCCCTGCGAGGAAGCCCATCGCGAAGAACAGTCCCAGCAGCACCACCACGATGAACAACACGCTGAAGAGCTGCTTGTTGCCTAAGGTAAACTCAAATTCGCCGTCCGAACGTTCAGGCATTGTCTTCCTTCCCTCCGTCCCCATTGACGCCATCGCCGGGTCCGGCCTACATTGTTGAGAATAAACCTCAAGCCTTGCCAAACACAACCAAAACAAATTCGCCTGTTCACGGTCTGGGCCGCGCCGTCCGTTTTCAGTGCCAACCCGGCTGTGTCCGCTGCTGCGACAAGAAGGGCTTCGTCTACATCACCGGGGACGATCTCCTCCGCCTCGCCGCCTTTCTCAACCTTGCCCCCGCCGCCTTCGAAGCCCGCTACGTCTGCCGCACCCGCCGCACCCTCCGCCTCCGTTCGCCCAAACGCGGCCACTGCCACTTCCTCACCCCCACCGGCTGTTCCGTCCACCCCGTCAAACCAACCCAATGCCGGGCCTACCCCTTCTGGCCCGAACTGCTCGCCTCCCGCGAACGCTGGCTCGCCGAATCAGCCTCTTGCCCAGGTATCGGAACGGGACACCTGCACCAAATCAGTACATCTCTCGAAACAGCAAACCAGATGCGCACCGCATACCCCTGGCAATACGAGGAATAGCTCCTCAAGTCTTTTCAAGCACTTATCCTCATCTTCCCCATTGGCCAACCATCTGCTTATTCCTCTCCCATGTTGGACCCGATCGCGTCCAGACTCGAAAACTACATGGATCTGCTGGCGGCCCGCCAAAAGCTGGTCGCCTCCAACCTTGCCAATATCGACACGCCCGGCTACCGCGCCCGTGACATCGACTTCCAGTTCGAGTACATGTCGCGGATCGAGGGCGCCGGACTCAATGCCATCGAACCTGACGGCCTGACGGTCAAAAATGACGGCAACAACGTCAGTCTCGACCGCGAGGCCCGCCTATTGGCCGAAAACGCCCTGCGCTTCAACATGGCCTCAACGCTGCTCCGCGGCGAGATCCAGACGATGAAGCGCGCCATAGATGAAGGGAGGGGCGGATGAGCCTCTTTGGAACTCTTTCTGTCTCCGCCTCCGGCCTGGCCGCCCAGCGCCAACGGGCCACCGCCATCGTTGAAAACCTCGCCAACTCGGAGACAACCCGCACCCCCGAAGGCGGCCCCTACCGCCGCCGGGATGTCATCTTTCAACCCGAAGCGCAAACCTCGCCCTTCTCGGCCATCTTCCAGGCTGAACTCGGACCCCACGTCACTGGCGTCGGCGTCGCCGAAATCGTCGAGGAGTCGCGCCCGCCAATCATGAAGTACGATCCGGGCCACCCCGACGCCAGCCCCGAAGGCTACGTCGCCATGCCCAACATCAGCCCGGCCGAGGAGATGGTCGACCTGATGGGCGCCTCTCGCGCTTATCAGGCCAACGCCGCGGCCATGACGGCTGTCAAGGACATGGTGGCCAAATCCATTGACCTGATGCGCTTATGACACCCTCCATCTCGTCAATCCGGATCCCCGATCTCGCCGCCATCAACCCCTCCGGCGTCTCCGGACGGAAGGCCTCCGGCGCGGCTTTCCAGGACGCCCTCAAGGACGCTTTCCAGGGTGTCGACAAGTTGCAGAAGAACGCTCACGCCTCCACCGAAAGCCTGCTGCGCGGCGAGAGCGAGGATCTCCACAAGGTCGCTCTCGACCAGCAGCGCGCCTCGCTCGCCTTTGACCTCTTTCTCCAGGTCAGAAACAAGGCGGTGACGGCCTATCAGGAGATCATGCGCATGCAGGTCTGATTTCGTCCTTCGATTGGGGAGGTTTTGAACCGGGATGGACCAATTCACATCCATGCTCGCCGGCTTGAGCTGGAAACAGCGGATCTCGATCGCCGTTGCCGCCGCCGCCGTCGCCCTCGCCCTCTGGCTGGGCGTTCAGTGGAACCGCGAGCGCGACCTGAAACCCCTGTTCACCAACCTCTCCGCCGAGGACTCCGGCGCCCTCGTCACACGCCTCCGTTCAACCAACGTTCCCCACACAGTCCGCGACGATGGTGCAATCCTGGTCCCTTCGGCCCGCGTCGCCGAACTTCGTCTCGACCTGGCCTCCGTTGGCCTGCCACGCACCGGCCGCCTCGGCTTTGAACTGTTCGACAAGACCAACTTCGGCACCACCGACTTCGCCGAACAGATCAACTACCGCCGCGCCGTCGAGGGCGAACTCGAACGCAGTTTCATGGCGATCTCCGAGGTCGAGAAGGCCCGTGTTCACGTCACCTTCGCCAAGGACTCCGTCTTCGTCGAGAGCCGCCAACCCGCCAAGGCCAGCGTCATGATCAAGCTCCGGCCCGGCGGCAAACTCTCGCCCCAGAACATCCAGGGCATCACCCATCTCGCCGCCAGCGCCGTCGAGGGACTTCAGCCGGAAAACGTCAGCGTCCTCGATATGAACGGCTCTCTCTTGAACCGCCCCCGCCACGCGCTCGACGAGGACGGCGCAGGCTCTTCCGACGCCCGTCTGGAGTACCGCCAGTCGGTCGAACGGGATCTCCTGGTCAAAATCCGCGCCACCCTCGATCCCCTCCTCGGATCGGACCGCTACCGCGCCGGTGTCACCGCCGAAGTCGATTTCACCAGCGGCGAGCAGAGCGAGGAGACCTTCGAACCCGACAAGTCCGTCATGCTGTCCTCGCAGAAGACAGAGGATGTCTCCGGCGCAGCCGCCGCTGGCGGAGGTGTGCCCGGCACCGCCAGCAACCTGCCGCGCCCTGTCGAGAGAACGGCCAGCACCCGCGGTTCCACGGCCCGCCGCACCGAAAACGTCACCTACCAGACCAGTCGCGTCGTCAAGCGTCTCACGCTCCCCCAGGGCAATCTTCGACGCGTCTCGGTCGCCGTCCTGCTCGACCAGGACGTCCGGTGGGAAGGCTCCGGCGCCAAGGCCCGGCGCGTCCTCGATGCGCCGCCCCCCGAACGCCTCAAGGTCGTTCGCGACGTCCTCGCAGGTGTTGTCGGCTTTCAGGAACAACGGGGCGACCAGATCCTGGTCGAGTCCCTGCCCTTCGACGCCACGCTCCACGCCCCTCCTCCGGATCTCTCAGGTTCCAGTCAACCCGCTACTGATCCCCCCGGCTCGATCCCCATTCCCGGCTGGCTGAAACCCTATCTCAAGGGCGCGCCTCCAGGCGTCTGGCTCGGCGCGCTCGGAGCCGTCGTCATCGTCGCTCTTGTCGCCGTTCTCTGGATCGCCCGCGGGATGTTCCGGCGCAAGCGCCCCGTGTCTCACGCCACAGTCGAAATGGGAGCCGCCCTCGCCGCCCCCAATCACGGCTCCGAACTCGAGGCCAAAGCCCTGGCCCAACTCGCCGCAAACGACGAAAACCGCGCCCGGGCCGAACAGGAGATGCTCGCTTCCCTTCAACTCCCCCCCCATACCAAGAAGACCGAGGTCCTTCGCAAACAGATCGGCGACTCCGCCAAACGCGATCCCCAGGCCACGGCCCAACTGCTCCGAACCTGGCTCAACGAGCAGGAAAGGTGACCTCCTAAGGTGATCACCAACGTCAATCAGGACAAGAACCAGGGATCTCGCCACAGCGGCTCCCAAAAGGCCGCCGTGCTCATGGTCACCCTCGGGGAACAAGTCAGCTCCGAAGTCCTCAAGCACCTCGACGAAGATGAAGTCGCCATGATCGGCAAGGAGGTCGCCCGAATCGCCGCCATCACCTCCGAAGACGCCGAGGCCATCCTCGATGAGTTCTACACCATGTCGATGGCCCAGGACTACGTCCTCAAGGGTGGCATCGACTATGCGCGGAAGATTCTGCTGGGCGCCTTCGGACCCGAGGCCGCCAAGCGCATCATCGACCGTCTGATGAAGATGCTCGGCAACGATGCCGCCAGCTTCGACGCCCTCCAGAAAGCCGATCCCCAACAACTCGCCAAGTTCATCCACAGCGAACACCCCCAGACCATCGCTCTTGTCCTCAGCCACCTGAACCCCTCCCAGGCCGCCGGCCTAATTCTGTCCCTCCCCCACGATCTCCGCTCCGAGGTCAGCCTCCGCATGGCTAATCTCGACCAGATCTCGCCCGAGATCATCTCCAAAATCGCCAGCATCATCGGACAGAAGCTGAAGGCGCTCGGCGAACTCAGCCGCGAAAGCTACGGCGGCGTCCGCGCCGTCTCCGAGATGTTCAACCGTCTGGACTCGACTACGAGCAAGGACATCCTCGATTCAATCGACCAGAAAGACGCCACCCTGGCCGACACTATCCGCCATCTCATGTTCGTTTTCGAGGACCTCCTGCTCATCGACATTGAAGGCATCAAGGAACTGCTCGGCCGCATCGACCGCAAGATTCTCACCATCGCCCTCAAGGGCACATCCGACCAGTTGAAGAACCACTTTTTGCAGTGCATGTCACAACGCGGAGCCGAAATGTTGAGAGAGGACATGGATGCGCTCGGACCCGTGAAGATCAAGGAAGTCGAGGCCACCCAACAACAGATCATCTCCGTCGTGCGCCAACTCGAGACCGAAGGCGTCCTCAATCTGAAGGGCACCGTCGGCGAACAGTATGTCGTGTAAGATCATCAACGCCCCCGATGCCGGATCGGTCCAATCGTTCGATTGGGGCGTCCAGCCGCTGCCTGCCTCCGCCCGCCAGCCAGCCAACACGGCACAGTCCCACGACTCGGGTGACGACTTCCCGCAGCGAATCGAGCAGGCCCGCCAGCAGGGCTTCCAGGACGGCGTCCGTCACGCCGAATCGGCCGTCCAGCAGCAGTTTCAAACACAGTTGAACGAAGTCGGCGCCCGCCTGTCCGCGTCTCTCGCCGATGTGGCCGCCCTCCGGCCCCGGCTACGCCACCAGGCCGAGGCCCAGGTTGTTGAACTCGCTATCCTCGTGGCCCGCAAGATCCTCCACCGCACCCTCACCATGGACCCCGACGCGCTCAACGGACTGATCAAAGCCGCCCTCGGCCGGATCGACGCCCGCGAACTGCTCGAAATCCGCGTCGCCCCGGCCCATCACGCCCCGGTCAAGGCCGCTCTCGACCGCCTTGGTCTGCCGTCTCAGGTTCAGCTCATCGCCGACCCAAGCCTCGAACCAGGCGCGGTTCTCATCGAATCCGACCGTGGCCGGCTGGATGCCTCCGTCTCCACGCAACTCGCTGAAATAGAAAGGGGCTTTGCCGACTTCCTCACCACCGGGGGAACCTCATGAGTTCGCCCGCGCTCGACCTTGGGCGCTACTTCCGGCGTCTCGACGACGCCGACCCCCTCCGCTGGTCCGGCGTGGTCCGCGAGACCATCGGCCTGGTCGTCGAAAGCGAGGGTCCGGCCGCGGCCCTGAGCGATTTCTGCGAGATCATCACGTCCCAGGGACGCCGAATCCGTACTCAGGTCATAGGATTCAAGAACGGGCGCGTCCTCTCCATGCCGCTCGAAGAGACCTCCGGCCTGCAACTGGGCGACACGATCATAGCCAGAAAGAACGACGCCCGCCTCGCCGTCGGCCGCGGACTCCTCGGACGCGTCCTCGATGGCTTCGGCCGCCCGATCGATGGCGGTCCGCCCATCGAACCCGAAGCCTATTACGCCCTCGATGCCGAACCGCCCGGCCCGCTCCAGCGCGAACCGATCCGAGACCGCCTGTCCACCGGCGTCCGCGCCATCGACGGCTTCCTCACCTGCGGGCGCGGCCAGAGAATCGGCATCTTCGGCGGATCAGGCGTCGGCAAGAGCACCCTTCTGGGAAGCTTGGTGAAAAACAACGATGCCGAGGTGTCGGTCCTCGCGCTGATCGGAGAACGCAACCGCGAGGTCCGCGACTTCATTGAAAACGAACTCGGCGAGGAGGGCCTGAAGCGCTCCGTCGTCGTTGTCGCCACATCGGACCGCCCGGCTCCTCTTCGCATCCGCGCCCTTTCGGTGGCCCTGGCCGCCGCCGAGTTCTTTCGCGATCAGGGCAAAGACGTCCTGCTGGTCGGCGACAGCGTCACGCGGCTGGCCATGGCGCAGCGCGAAATCGGCCTGGCCGCCGGCGAACCGCCCAGCCAGAAGGGCTACACCCCCTCTGTCTTCCACCTCCTGCCCAGGGTCTTCGAGCGCGCCGGCCGCTTCAAAAACGGTTCCATCACAGCCTTCTTCACCGTCCTGGTCGAAGGCGACGACATGAACGAACCTATCGCCGACGCCGTTCGCGGCATCCTTGACGGCCACATCGTCCTTTCACGCGCTCTCGGCCAGAAGGGCCACTACCCGGCCATCGATGTCCTGCAATCGGTCTCCCGCCTCGCGCCTCGCGTGGCTGCCCCAGGCCAGGCCGAGGCTGCCAACCGCGTCCGGGAAACCATGGCTTTGCTCGAAAACGCGGCCGATCTGATCCGCGTCGGAGCTTACGCCTCCGGATCTAATCCGCAACTGGATTCCGCCATCGCAATCGAGCAGGAGATCAACCGTTTCCTCCGTCAGAAACCCCATGAGTCCGCCGACATGGAGTCGACGGCTCGAAGGCTGGCTGAACTCGCCGCGCCCCGCTCGGGAGCCGGGCGGTGAAGCGTTTCCGGTACCCGCTCGAAAGCCTCATGCGCCTCAAGAAGGCGCGGCTTGAAAACGAACTGGCGAAGATCGAGCAGATCGCCGCCGGGATCTCACTAATCGAGGAGCGGCGACTGGCTCTCGGCAAAGAGAGCCAATCGGCCTCGCTCGCCGTAGCCGCGGCGGCGTCTGTCGACGGCTGGCAACTCTCCGCCCTCAACCGCTTCCACCGCTACGCCCTCGAAGAGAACCACCGTCTCGTCGAGGCCCGCCTCAAGTCACGGGAGCGCCTCGAAGCCCAGCGGCGCATGGTCGTTGAAGCGCACAAACAAGTCAGGATTCTGGAGGTCCTCAAAGAGAAACGGTTGGCCAACTGGCGGGCGGAAGCTGACAAGGAACAGGAGCAACTGGTCTCTGAACTTGTCATCGCCCAATGGAATGCCCGCCGGAGCAACTAACTATACTTAATTGTATCTACTTGTAAAAAATAGACTTAACTGAACATGAGGTTCGTTTGGTCGGAGCCGCGCTCAGCCGCCGGTCTTGAGAAAGGCCAAAAACTGAGCCGCGTCCTTGGTCAGCCCGGCAAAGCTCGCAAGAGTCTTGCCGTCCGAGTCAAGAATGGCGTAGAACGGGATCGCCACGCTCTGGAACGTCGATTCCTGCCGTCTCTGATTTGCCTCGCTCGCCGCATCGGTCCCATCGGTGTAGAGTTCGACGGCGACCAGGCCGCTGAGCGCATCGCCGATCTCGGGCCGGGTGAACATGTTGGCTTTCATCCAGTGGCAGTTCGTGCAGGCGTAGCCGGTGAAGGCGACCAGCACCCGCTTGTTCTCCGATTTCGCCTTGACAAGCGCTCCATCGTAGTCGTTCTTCAACCACTTAGCCGACGCAGTGCCGCCGCCAACGGCAGAGGAGGACGTCTCCCCAGGCGCGGGGATGAATGCTTCAATCTCTCCGAGTCTGACGCCGAACATGCCTGGAATGAACGAAATAGCTGATCCGAGCAAAAGTACTGCGACAAGCAGCCGGCCAGTGCCCAGATTCTGGTCCGCCTTGACACCTTCCATCCGCACCAGTCCGAGCAGATACAGCCCCGGCAGCGCGAACAGGACAACCCAAAACGCCAGGAACCGCTCCCGTGTCAACAGGTTCCACTGCAACACAACATCCACGTTCGACAGGTACTTGAGCATCGCCGCCAGGATCAGGAAGCCCATCACAACCTTCACCCGGGCCATCCACCCGCCGCTGCGCGGCAGACGTTGCAGGTAGTTCGGGAACAACGCCAGAAAGAAAAACGGCAGCGCCAACCCTGCCGAGAAAGCCGCCATTCCCAACACTGGTTGCAGGATCCCGCCCTGGACCGAGGCCACCAGCAGCGTCCCGACAAGAGGCCCGACGCAGGCGAACGATGTCAGCGAGAAGGTCAGCCCCATCAACAAGACTCCGAGGTAGCCGCCGCGGTTAGAGGCGGCATTCATCTTCGTCAGCATTCCTGACGGCAACGTAATCTCGAACGCACCCAGCAGCGACAGACCAAACGCAAAGAAAACAATCGAGATGAATCCATTCACCCAAGGACTCGACGCCATCTGAACGACACCAAACGGGCCCAAGGCCGCCGTCACGCCAAAGCCCAGCCCCGTGAATAGAGCGACGATGCCCAGGCAGAACACCGAGGCCTGCGTCAGCGCTTGTCCCCGCGTCCCGCCACTCTGGTTGAGGAAGAATGACAGCGTGATGGGAATCATCGGGAAAACGCAGGGCGTGAATAAAGCCGCCAAGCCAAAACCGAATGCAATCAAGAGGAAAGAGGCCAAAGGTTGAGCTTGTACTTCACTCTGAGTCTGCGCCGGCGCCGGCTCTGCCACAGGCTTGAACTCCGTCCATCCGGCAGGGATCGCGGCGGCCGACGCGATCGCGCTGGAATCCACATTCATCGTGGCAACGGCTGTCACCCGCCTCGGCGGCAGGCACTCAGTGTCGGTGCAAAGCTGATACCGCATCTTCGCCGTGATCTCCCTGGGACCCGCCGGCGCATCGGGAGCCAGGCTCAGCTTGAAGTAAAACTTGATGGACTTCTCGTAAGTCTCGGTATCCAGGTTGAAATTCGGATCGAATGTCCGCTTGGCCACTGGGTAGTAGAGCGCCGCCTTGGCGATGGCGGGGTTGTCCTCGATTTCGATGGTGGTGGGGATTGGCCCGCCCGTTGGCCCTGGCTTGGGGGTGGTGGGCGAGTACATATGCCAAGGCTCGGCGAGATCGAGCCTGAGTTCCAAAACCACGCTTGAACCTGGCGCGGCAGCCTTCGACATCGGCTCGAGCGTCCAACGGGCCGGGTGAGGCCGTTGGGCGAAAAGGGCTGTGCACAACAGGAGAAGGAGGATGACCCTAGAGGAGAGCCGGCTTAACTGCCGCGCCGTTGTCCAGGCGCCATTCATTGAGTTTGGTGGCGATACGGTCATTGACATGCTCGGATGCGAATTCCGTGGCCACCCGGATCGCGTTGCGGATCGCGTTGTCGTTCGAGTGGCCATGACTAATAATACAGATGCCCTTCACGCCCAGCAGGGGTGCGCCGCCGTATTCGGAATAGTCGACGCGCTTCTTGAAGTCCTTGTAGGCCGCGCGGCTGAGGACATAGCCGATCTTGCGGGTGAGGGTGGCTGCAAGCGACTCCTGAAGCATGTGCTTGATCACTTCCACCATGCCTTCGCTGACCTTCAGTGCGACATTGCCGATAAAGCCATCGCAAACGATCACGTCGGCCTTTCCGGTATAGAGGTCGCGCCCCTCGACGTTGCCGATGAAGGTCAGCGGCAGACCCTTCATGAGCAGGCTGGCCGTGCGAGTCAGATCGTTGCCCTTCTGCTCTTCCTCGCCGATCGAGAGGATGCCGACCTTCGGGTCCTCGGTATGAAAGATCAAGCGGGAATAGATGTCGCCCATGACGGCGAACTGCGCCAGCATCCGGGCGGAACAATCGACGTTGGCGCCGACATCCACCATGATGGTCGGCTTTCCTTTCAGCGTGGGGAAGGCAGAGGCCAGGGCCGGCCGGTCGACGCCCGGGACCATGCCCATGACGGTCTTGGCCGTAACCATGCAGGCGCCGGTATTGCCGGCCGAAACGAGTGCATGGGCTTCGCCGTCGCGCACCAGGCGGGCGGCGACACGGATACTGGAATCGCGTTTGCTCCGCAGCGCCTTGGCCGGATTGTCGTCCATCGTGACGACCTCGCTGGCGTGGGCGATACGGATGGCGAGGTGCCTGGCGTCGCTATATTTCGCAAGTTCCGCCCGCAACAGATCCTCGCGCCCCACCAGGATGATGCTGACATCCTGACTGCGGGCGGCGCGGACGGCTCCGAGTACTTCCGGCGCGGGTGCGTGATCGCCACCCATCGCGTCAACGGCGACAGTGATCATAGGCGGTTCGCCTGGCCGGCCTACTGCTCGGCGACTTCGATGACTTCTCGCGTCTTATACCACCCGCAAGCAGGGCAGGCGCGGTGGGGCAGCTTTGTTTCGTGGCACTTAGGGCACTCCGACACGCCGGCGACTTTCAGGTGGTCGTGGGCGCGGCGGGTTGACGTGCGTTGCTTGGAGTGGCGTCGTTTGGGGTTGGGCATTGTCTACTTCCTGGGATTGATTAGAAGAGTGCGTAAATGAAAGACCCTCTCATTGTAACCAACCCCATGCAGCCCTGTCATCCGGCACTGCCCTGATATCAACCGGATACCGGGATTCCGGGATCCCCATACAGGGTTTCAGGGATTACCTATTCCGCCTCCGCCCCCTAGACTCAGGCAAGGAGGTGACGGAATGTCCGATTTCTACCAGACTGGTCTTGTACCGACATTGCACGGCCTGAACCGTGAAGGCCTTCCGCGCCTCGAGGCTGAACTCGATCACACCGCAGGCAAGCCCGGCATCGGTTTGGTGCTGCCTGCTCTCTATAGCGAATTCGAAACCCCAGCCATGAAGCTCATCATGGAGGAGTTGAAGCAGGTTCGCTACCTGAAGCGAATCGTCCTGGCGCTGGCGCGGGCTGGGGAGCGCGAATACCGCCGGGTGGTCAACCTATTCGCCAATTTTCCGACCGAGGTCACGATCCTGTGGATCGACAGCGACCCTGTCCAGGAGTTTTTTACCTGTTTGGAGGATGCCGGCGTGAGTTCGGGCGTCGAAGGCAAAGGCCGCTCGTGCTGGCTCTCATACGGCTACCTGATGGCCAAGGGCGATTGTGACATCATCGCACTGCAGGACTGCGACATCCGGACCTACCATCGCCGGATGCTGGCCCGCCTGGTTTATCCCCTGGTGGACTCGCGGCTCAACTTTGAATTCGCCAAGGGATACTATCCGCGGTATACGCACAAGCTCAACGGCCGGGTCACGCGGCTGTTCCTGACCCCGCTGGTGCGTTCGCTGCAGGATTGCGGCGTGCACACCCAGTTCCTGCGATTCATCGACAGTTTCCGTTATGGCTTGGCCGGGGAGTTCGCGATGAAGACGGATCTGGCGCGGACGATGCGAGTCCCTTCGGACTGGGGGCTGGAGGTGAGCACATTACACGAGGTCTGGCAAAGGGTTCCGACGATGCGGACCTGCCAGGTGGATCTGACCGAATGCTACGACCACAAGCATCAGGACCTGTCACCGGACGATTCCAGCCGCGGCCTGAACAAGATGACGAAGGATATCGCCAAGGCGATGTTCCGGGCCTTGGGCAAGGAAGGGGTGCCGTTGAGCGGGGATCTTTTGTTGAACACGCTGCCGCTGCGCTACCAGCAGATGGCCGAGTCGATGGTTGCGCGATACCGGGCCGACGCGGTGATCAACGGGCTTGAATACAACCGGCATATCGAGGAGTCGTCGATCGAGGTCTTCGCCCAGTCTCTGTCCGATGCGGCCCAGGAGTTCCTCGCCAATCCGCTGGGCGAGGCGCCGCTGGCGAGTTGGGACCGGGTGGTGGATGCGTCGCCGGATGTTCTCGAGCGGCTGGTGAGCGCGGCCGAACTGGAAGGCGGGTTGGCCGGCGCGGCGAGGACGGCTTGAGGCGGGTCAGGCGGCGGGACCGATGTCGAGTTCAAGATCGCTGAGTAAGGCAAGTATGCCTTCGGACCATGCGGCCGGGCCGGCTTGCGCGGTGGCACGGGCGCGGGGCAGGCGGCGCTGGAGTTCCTCCGAATGGGCCGACTTGAGGATGATGGGATGGTCGACGGCGCGCAGGAATTCGTCGTCGTTCAGACCGTCGCCGAGACCTATGGTTACGACTGGCGTATGGAAATCGGCATAGAGATCGATCAGGCGGCGGACGGCGTCCCCTTTGCCGGTGTGGCGCTGCGCGTGGTAGAAGCGGCCGCCGCGGGTCATTTTGAGTCCGTGGGCAAGGAAGGCGCGCAGCAGGTCGGATTCGCGGCGCGGCGTCAGCAACAGAAACGGCTCACTGTATTCACGCGCGGCGGCGAGAGCGGCGTCGTCAAGCGTCATGTTGCAGTGAACGGCGATCTCCTCGACGTTCATCTCAGAAAATCCTCGCACCTCGCAACGGCTCCCGGCCGCTGCCCGGTGCAACGCCTGGACCACTTGGATCTGTGGCCATCCGAGCACGATGCGGGCGCCGCCCCCCGGCAAGCTCTCAGCGCCGGGAGGCAGCGCGGGCAAGGCGCCCGCGGGCAGGTGGATGGCGCCGCCGTTTTCGACGATACTCGGGTGGTGGATGCCGATCGTCTTCTGCCACCGCTCGACTTCGGCCCTGGTCTTACTGGTAGTGAAGACGATAGGCGCGCCATGGCGCTCGAGAACCCGCAGGGCGGGAAGGGCGGGAGTCCACTCGTATGTCGAGTGGTCCAAAAGGCATCCGTCCATGTCGGTGAAAACGACGAGCACGGAATTAAGATAGCAGGGATGAGGCGGCAATGACTCCGCGAATCGGTTTCTCGCTCATCGCCGGCTTCGGCGCCGTCATCGTGTTGACTGCCGCGCTCGGCATCAGCCAGTCCAGGCGGGCGGCTTCAATTCAAAAAGACCTGATCGCGGCGCAGGAGACCTACACGTCCACCGAGATGCTGTTGTCCCAGACGAGAGTCGACCTCTACCGCATCGGAATGAACGTCAGGGATTATCTCCTCGACCGGTCCGGCAACTCGGAGCGGATGAAGTCGGAGCTGCTGGTGACACGCCAGCAGGTGCTGGGCAACATCGAGATGCTTGAATCGCGAATGGCGCTCGAGCACCGCGAACCGCTTAAGAAACTCCGTGACGAGGTGGAAGAGTACTTTGAATGGACCTCTCCGGTGCTGAGTTGGACTCCGGAGGAAAAGGCGGCCTATAGCGGAACGTACGTCCGCGGAGTCCTGCTCAAGCGGCGCGAGGCGATCACGAGCTTGGCCGGGCAATTGCAGACGATCAACTCGACCAATCTGCGGCGGTCGAGCGAACGGCTGGAACGAAGCCAGCAGGAGTACCTGCAGTGGCTCAGTAGGTTGACCTTGATCGTTGTCATCCTCAGTATGCTGGTGGCGGCTCTCAGCATCACATGGATTATGCGGCTGGAGCGCCAGGCGGAGTCGGAGAAGCAGCGCGCCGAGGGCGCCCGGCATGAGTTGCGCCGGTTGTCGCAACAACTGGTGAGAGCGCAGGAAGAGGAGAGGCGATCGCTTTCGAGAGAGTTGCACGATCAGGTGGGCCAGCAACTAACGGCGCTGCGGGTCGAAATCGCCAACTTGGGCCGCATCGTGCCCGGCGACCGCGCGGTTTTCGAGGCGCACCTGAAGGAGGCCAAGAGCCTGGCGCTTCAGACGATGAAGACCGTGCGCGACCTGGCAATGGGGCTGCGGCCGTCAATGCTGGACGATCTTGGGCTGGGGCCGGCGATCGAGTGGCAGGCGCGGGAGTTTTCGCGCCGCGGCGGCGTGCCGGCGACTGTCGAGTTTCACGGCGAGATCGACGGCGATCTGAACGAGGCCGAGCGGACGTCGCTGTTCCGGATCGTCCAGGAGGCGCTGACCAACATCACGAAACATGCCAAGGCAAGCGAGGTCCACATCGACTTGTCGACCGTCGGCGATGGGATTACGTTGACCGTGGGCGACAATGGCCGCGGGATGCTGGACGACCAGACTCGCGGCAGCGGGTTAGGTTTACTCGGCATGGAAGAGCGGGCCACGGAATTGGGCGGGCGGTTCACCATGACCTCGTCGCCGGGCGAAGGAACTACAATCGAGGTGTGGCTGCCAAGGAGAATCGCGGCATGAGCACGATCCGCGTACTGCTGGCCGACGACCATGGCGTCGTCCGCAAAGGACTGCGGTTCCTGATCGAAAACGAGGAAGGATTCGGGATCGTCGGCGAAGCCGGCGACGGCCGCGAGGCGGTGCGTCTGGCCAAGGAACTGACGCCCGACGTGATCGTCATGGACATCGCCATGCCGCAGTTGAACGGCATTGACGCCACGTCTCAGGCGCTCAAGGCCAGCCCGTCGTCGAAAGTGCTCATCCTCAGCATGCACAACGACGAGAGCTACATCCTGCGCGCTCTCGAAGCCGGCGCCAAGGGCTACATCCTGAAGGAGACGGCGGAGGACTACCTGCTCGGAGCCATCCGCGGCGTCGCCCGCGGCAAACCGTTCTTCAGTCCGGCCATCGCCCAGACTCTGCTGGAAGACTACATGCGCAACCTTCAGCAGAAGGGTCTGCAGGACAGTTACAGCCTGTTGACGGACCGCGAGAAAGAGGTCCTGCAACTGCTGGCTGAAGGGCGGTCAAACAAGGATGTCGCGCAACTGCTGGACCTCAGCGTCTATACCGTCGAGACCCACCGCACGCGCATCATGCAGAAGTTGAAGCTGCACAATACGGCCGAACTGGTGCTGTACGCGGTGCGGAAGAAGCTCATCTTTTAGCGGGCTGGTGGAAGACGGCCCCCGGCGCGGGGGTTGACGGATCAGAGTCCCTTCAACGCAGTCCAGGGCGAATCCCTGGGCTCTGGCGCGCAGGCGCACTCAACGCGGTTTAGGTTCGAGCCGCAACTTGCGCAGAGTCCGCGGCACTCGGGTTGGCAGAGCGTTCGCATGGGTTGTGACAGCAGGACGAATTCGCGCAGGACGTCCTCGAGCACCACGCCGTCGCCCTCATAGAAAGAGATGTCGATTTCGCCCTCTTCCAGGTGGACTTCGCCATGCGCGCCCTTCTTGATGGCCGGACGGTAGAAAAAGTCGAACTCGGAGTCGAGTTCAAGGCAAGCGGTCTCCAGGCAGCGGTGGCACGTGGCGTCGAGCGCTACTTTGGCGTGGCCTTGGACGCGGATCTCGCCAATGGTTTGATGAAGCAGAGTGGCGGAGCCGGAGGCTGCGAGGTTATTAGCCTGGCTGACCTCTTCATAGAACGTGAGTTCGCCGGGCGGATAACTGACTTCGAAGAGGATGGGGTGATGTTCGAGTTCGGTGAGTGTAAAGATCATAAGACCCTTCCCGTGCCGGATCCGGCCACAGCCACTCCCATGATACGAGATCGCGGCAGCGATGCCAGGGAGGCGGCGATCGCCATTGGCGGGCTGAAGCCCTTCGCAGGCTAAAGCCCGCCCCACCGTAGCGGGCGTTATTTCGAGAAATCGCGGGCGAAAGCGAGGAAGCGCGCGACATCGGCGGCGTTCGACACCACGCCCACGCTGACGCGGACGGCGCCTGCGCCTTTTCCGCCCACGCAGAGCCGGAAGTCGTCGATGGTGAAGCGGTCGGTCCGTTGGACCTCGGGCTGGGTGAAACAGCCGGTCAGTTCGTCCGTGGTAATTTCGAGCGCCACTTCCCCGCCCCCGGGATTGCAGAAACAGCCGGTCCGCAATGAAATGCCGTGGCGCGATGCGGCGGATTCGACCACCCGGTGGTCGATCAGGCTGCCGCCAGGGGCGAATAGATTCATGGTCACCGTGCCGCCGCGCATCTCTGAATCGAGCGGCCCGTAGATGCGCACCAGTTCGCGGCCATTCGCGTGGCGGATCCCGCCGAGGCCCTTCAGCAGCATCCTGGTGAGACAGCCGGTCCTCCGGTGAATGAGATCCATGCCGATACTTTCCAGATGGTCGAGGCCAAACTCGACCGCCGGAATATTGAGGTAATCGGGCGTGCCATCCTCGAAGGCGGCCGCCCCGTCGGCCATGAAATGACGGTCGCCCTGAACGCTGGCGACGGTGATGGTGCCGCCGGCAAACCACGGGCGGCGAAGTTTCCCCAGGGTTTCGCGGCGGGCCAGCAGGCAGCCGACGCCGGTCGGGTAGCCGAACATCTTGTAGAACGAAATGGTGACGAAATCGGGCTTCCAGAGCGAGAGGTCGAGCCGGTTGGCGGGTACGAATGCGGCGGCGTCGAGCAGGACATCCCAGCCGAGGCGTTTGGCCGTATCGATCCATTCGAGCGGATGCTGAACACCGGAGAAGTTCGATTGCGCGGGGTAAGCGAAGAGGCTGGGCGCTCCGCCGGGTCCGGCGGAAAGCGCTTCGTCGAGTTCGCTTTCCACCACGCGCATGTCAGGCAGACGGATGCCGGCGTAGCGGATCGCGGCGCCGCGCGCGCGGGCGAATTCACGAATACCGTTGACGGAGTTATGGTTGTCGAAGGTGAGCAGGTAGCGGCCGCCGGGTTGAAAGGGGTAGGACTCGCCGACGAGTTTCAGCGCGGCTGAGGCGTTCGAGGTGAAGATGGCGGCATATTCGTCATGAGGCGCGTTGAAGAAATCGAGGACGCGGCCGCGGGCGTGTTCGACCAGATCGGTCATCTGCCGCGACGTCGGGTTGTGCGAATGGGGGTTGCCGAAGACGTGGGTACTGAGGAGTTCGTTGTGGCGGGCGATTTGGGAGTCGGAGTACAGGCCGCCGCCGGTGTAGTCGAGGTAAACATGGTCGAGCCGGTCCAGCCGGCTGTAATCGCGGGCCCTCAATTCATCGATGGCCGCGGTCTCGGAGTATTCGGGACAACAGGCCAAAACCTCTTCCTCGTGCTTGATCGGCATCTCGCCCTCCATTTTCCGACATTGGACTCCCCTGGCGCGAACCAAACGAACCCTCAAGGTGGCGCGAAGCCTTTCCGAAACCTTTGCGAAGCTCTTTCGGCCTTGAATCGGGCCATACTTGGGCCGAGGACAACCGCATGAAATCCAAGACTCTTCATCGACTCCGCCGCACGGCCCTTTGGACGGGACGGGGACTCAGTCTGCTTCTGTTTCTATTTTGGGGCGCGTTTTTCGTTGAACACATGGGCGAATGGTTCATCGCTCCAAAGCAGGGCTATCCGCCGCCGCACGTCTGGGTGGCCCAGGCGCTTCATGCCTCGATTCTGGCGGGATTCCTGATGATGCTGCGCTGGGACAGGTTGGGGACCGCAGTGATGGTCGCATCGACGGTGGCGTTCTTTTCCGTCATAGGGATGAACCGGTTTCCATGGGTGGCACTGTTGAACGCTGCGCCGCTACCGTTTTTCATCCTGTATTGGTGGGAGTCGCGGCGGACAATGTGAATCGCGTGCGCCGGAGTATAGGGGCCCGCTGCGCTCGAACCGGCAGGAAGCGGGGCCGGTGGGGAACCCGCTCTGTTCGTTCGCGGACTCCTCGCCGTGGCGCACCTTCTGGACCTGAGGCTGCGAACGA
>CAZLDN010000089.1:0-21454 GCA_964558355.1 uncultured Candidatus Solibacter sp. | reverse complement strand
CTTCACCTCCATCAGGTTGTCAAGGGGACTTTCACCCGCAAGCTGTCGAACATGCCCGGCACACCATAGAAGTCGAAAGGCTCCGCTGCCTTGGAGCCTTTCGTCTTCTATGGTGTGCGAGAAAGTTGCTTGAGGTCAGAACATGAAGCGCAGCGAGAGTTGAACCTTGCGCGGATCGCGCGTACCCGTCAGGGCGCCAAAGTTTGCGTTGATCTGCTGCCCGGCCGCGTCGAACCGCGCGGTCGTATTGTAGCCATTGAACTGGGTGTGGTTCCAGATGTTGTAAAGTTCGCCGCGAAGCTGGAAGTATCGCTGCTCACTCTTCAAAGGGATGCGCTTGGAGAAGCTCATGTCCCAATTGCTCCAGCCTGGATTGCGCATGATGTTCACGCCGGCGTTGCCGAAGGATCGCAGCGCGGGGCGGCCGAAGGCCTCGGTTTTGAAGTTGCGGTCGAAGGTCCGCTCACTGGCAGGCAGGGAGGGATCCGAGAGCACGTTGATGGTGGCGCCTTCCTGCGAACCGGTGATGTCCGCCCCATCCGAGGTGCTATAGCCAGGGGTGAAGGGAGTGCCGGTCATGAAGGTGGTGATACCGGAGAGTTGCCAGTTGTCGGTGACTATGCCCAGGAACCGGTTGTTGTACTTCTTGCCCAGATTGGGGACTTCGTAGTTGTAGTTGATGACGACCATGTGGCGGATGTCATAGCCCAGGGGTCCGTAGTTGCGCTGTCGGGCGGGGAAGTAGAAGCTGAGGCCGCCGAAGTCAGCGTTGGAGACGCCGAGGGACTTCGACCAGGTGTAGGAAACACCGTACTGCAGGCCGTTCGTCATGCGGCGGTTGGCGGACATCTGCATACCGTGGTAGTTGGAGGTGCCGTCGAACGTACGCATGTTGATGGTCCCCATGCCAAGGTAAGGCCGCAGATAATTGTCGGGGAGCGGGCTGTTGGTGGTGGTGTCGACGTTTGCAGGATCGAAGCGGGCGTACATCGGAATGGAGTTGATGTTGCGCTGGTTGATGAGATGCCGCGCCAGGCTGCCGACGTAGGAGACGTCGATGACCGAACGGAAACCGAGTTCGCGCTGGACACCGAAACTGTAGTTCATGGTCTTGGGCAAGCTCTGTTGGGCGCTCTCGACCACGGTGACTCCGGGAGGGCCGACGACGCCGGTGGCCTGGAGGAAGGTGTCGAGGTTGCCGAAAGAGACCGAGGGGTTATAGGAGACCGGGGCCTGGCCCACAGTGCCGGAGTAGACGTTGCCCTGGGGGCGGTCGTAGAAGATGCCGAAGCCGCCGCGGATGGCCGTCTTGCCGTTTCCTTGGGGATCGTAGGCGAAACCGAAGCGAGGTGCGACGGAGAGCGGCGTCGTATACAAGCCGTCAGGCGCGCCTTTGCCGCCGATGGCCATGCCGGGCGCGTAGTTGCCGGAGCCGGGAACGAACAGGCCGATGTAGGTGATGGGGGCGATGGTGCCGGTGCGCGGATCGACAGCGGCACGCTTCTTGGTGGCCGGATTGATAATGGGGCGGTACATGACGGCGGCGGTCTTCAAATCGTAAGTGGATGGGATGAATGTGGTGAGGAACTGCCGGTCGTCATGGGTGGCGGGCGAGGAGTAGAAGCGGACGCCGACTTCGAGGGTGAGCTTCCTGGAGGCTCTCCAGGAATCCTGGGCGTAGAACTCAGTCTGGAGGTAGCGGTAGTGCGAGTACGTGCGAAGGCTGGCCTCGGAATAGCTGTTAAAGTTGCCCAGCATGGCGTTCGAGAAGGCGTAGTTGGAGTCGAACGGATTGTTGGTGTTGCGGCCGAAGTCGAATGAGCCGCGCGTGTTGCCGCCGCCGACCTCGTCCTTGCGCATGCGTTCAAGGTAGATGCCGAACTTTAAGGCGTGGGCGCCCTTCATCCAATTGACGTTGTCGATCCAGGAAAGAACAGGGTTTCTGTTGGTGTAAGGGATGTTGCCAATGCCGCCGTTGATGCCGCTCGCAACGCCACCAAAGCTCACGTCGGGTATGGCGCCGGACTCGTTCCCGCCGGGATACCACTGGCCGATGTTGCCCATCTTGCTGCGGGCAACGAGACTGGGGTCGGTGGGATTGAACTTCTGGGCTCGATTGCTGGCGCCCATGGTGAACTGATTGACCAGCGTTGCGCTGAAGGTCTTCGAGAGATGAAGCAGACCGCTGCGGCCGCGCTGCGGGCGGTAGGTGGTGAACATGTCGTAGTTGTGACTACCCGCGGTCCAGTTGTTATAGAGCCAGTTTTCGTCGTCATTGTCCCGTGTGCCGCGGAAGTAGGCGCGCATGGACTGGCTGAAGTTGTAGTCGATGCGGAAGAGATCCTGGCGGCGGGGGAAGTCGCCGCTCCCACTCGACCTGTAGTTCCGCGAGTAGCGAAGCTTAGGATCCGCCTCTGTGTAATTGGGAAGCGGGAAGTAACTGAGGATCGCCAGCCCGGATTTGTTGATGCGCGCTTGCGGGATGACGTTTCCGGGAAAAGCTGCTCCGGTCGTGGGGTCCTTGATCGCAATCAATGCGCCGTTGACGTCGCGCGTGTTCGAAAAATCGCCTTGCCGCTCGATCGCCGTCGGAGTGGTCACGAATGAAGTGCTGGCGAAGTTCTGCCTGCGTACGAACTCCTGGGACCAGAAGAAAAAGAGCTTGTCCTTGTCTTTGTTGAAGTTCTTTAAGAAAACGGGACCGCCGATCGTGTAGCCGAAGTTCTGGATGCGCTCGATGGGCCGCACTGTGCTGGTGCGGTTGCGGAAAAAGCTGTTCGCATAAAGACTTTCGTGGCGGTAGAACCAGTAGGAACTGCCGTGAAACTCCTGGGTGCCGCTCTTCGTGGTGACGTTGATGGTCCCGCCGCTATTGCGGCCGTGTTCCGCCTGGTAGTTGCTGGTGAGCACCACGACTTCGGCGACGGCGTCCATGTTGGGCTGAACGTGCGATCCGCCGTTGGAACCGGTGTCCGTATTCTGCACGCCGTCGAGGGCGAAATTGATGGAAGTGGAGCGTCCACCATTGATATGGAGTCCGCCGGCGCCGGGTCCTTTGGAAACATCGCGGGACTGCATATTTTCGTCATAGATGCCCGGCAGGGTGGCGAGCAGAGCGACGAAGTCGCGGCCGCGAATGGCGGTGTTGAGCAACTGGGTGCCGGTGACCAGGCCGGCGCGCTCGCTGGAGGCTGTTTGAACCGGGGTGGCTTCAGCGGTAACCTCGACCTTCTCCTGCACCTGGCCAACCTGTAAGACAATGTCGCCGAGCGAGCGGCGCTCGTTCATGGTGATGGAGATGTCCTTAACCTGGTGCGAACGGAAGCCGGCCATCGACACGCTAACGGTGTAGGATCCGGGCAAGATGCTGGGAAACAGGAAAATGCCCGAGTCGTTCGAAGTCGTGGTCTGTTTACCATTCGTCTGTTGATTGGTGAGTTCGACCTGCGCAGCCGGGACGGCCGCGCCGGCAGGGTCAATCACCACCCCGGTGAGAGCTCCTGTGATGTTCTGGGCAGCGACGGGTAGGACAAGCAGCAGGACCAGAAGCCCGACCGCCAAACTGGAAAAAGCGTGACTTTTCATTTCGACCCCCTTGGCGCCGGATGCCGGGTCACACACTCGGGCTATGGAACCCGAATCTCGACTTAAACTTCCGGACTAGCGCGATCATACACCAAGACAATCGGAATATCAACCCAGCCGACACCCAGAACGACACCCAGACGACAGCCAGACGACAGCCAGTCGGAGCGCTCCGTCCCCTTCGCCGCCTCCAAGACAGCCTCGCCCTCACCTTCGTCGCCCCCGACGAACTGCCAATCCCCCCAAACCCCGAGTCACCGCCCCAAGAATAAAATCGACCCCATAGAATCAATCACTTCCACCCCATCCACCGGCCAAGTCCAAATCCCGCCCCCATACTCCCCAAGTTGGCCGGACCCTTCCCGCCGCCGAAGTGGCGCCGGAGCAAGCCGTATGGAGCGGAGGTCAAGGCCCCGTTGGCGCGGGTGTGGGAGTTGTTCGACTATCCTTGCGGCCAGCGTTTGGCGCCGGTCCTGCGCGCCCAGGTGGAACGGTTGCGGTCGCTGGGCGAATTGCGTTGCAGCGACAGGGTGGCGGAGTTGCTGAAGCGGGCGTCGCCGACAACATTGGACCGTCTGCTGGCGCACGAGCGCCAGGTGCGGCAACTGAAGCGGCGGCGGCGGGCGCCTATTCATCGCTTGCCGTATCAACGGGTGCCGGTGAAGCTGCCGCACGAATGGGACCGGGACGGGACCGGGAACCTGCGGATCGACTTTGTGGTGCACTGTGGGCGGTCGATGGCGGGCGAGTACGCGCACACATTCCCGGCGGTCGACATCGCCAGCGGGTGGCGGGAAGGGGAGCCGCGGATGGGGCGCTCGCAGAAAGCCTCCGAAGAGAGCTTCGACGGGGTGAGGCAACGGTTTCCGTTCCGGGTCCGGGAAATCCATCCGGACAACGACTCGGCGTTGCTGAACGAGCTGCCGGGGAACTATTGCCGGAGACGGCGGATCGCGCTGTCGCGCAGCCGGCCCTACGAGAAGAACGGCAACGCCTGGGTGGAGCAGAAAAACTGGACGCACGTGCGCAAGGTGGTGGGCTACCGGCGCTACGGCCAACCGCGAGAACTGGAGGTGATGCGGCGACTGAACCGGGCGCTGGCAGACTTTCAAAACTTCTTCCAGCCGGTGATGAAACCGATCGGGAAAGTGAGGGAGGGCGGCAAGGTGCGGCGCGTATACGACGAGCCGAAGACGCCGTGCCAGCGCTTACTCGAATCGGGCGCATTCACGGGCAAGCAACGCAAGAGCTTGCAGACGCGTTACGAGACGCTGAATCCGGCCGAATTGAGCCGCCGGATTCAAGCCTTGCGCGACCGCCTGTTCGATCTGGTGGAGAACAAGGATCAGCCCGAGTCGAGGTTCGGGCGGCGGCACGGGCCAGGCATCGAAACTGACGCGCGCCCGCAACAGGCGACTGCGGGCCATGGCGGGAGATTGAGAAAACCAAGTTGGAGCGCCGGGCCAACAACGCCCGGCGATCTTCGCATTCATCTATCCAAGGCCTCCGCTCAGGAGCTTCACCAGAGAATACAGCCCAAGGAAAAGGCCCTTCGGGCGGCATGCAACCACTCCGAAGGGCCTGCCGATTCTTCGGAGCCAGTCCGTCGCATCGGCCTTGGATCTCCGCTTGGGCGCGACCCCTCGCGGATCAGACACAGAGTACAGAGAGAGAAAACGCTACACGCGTTCGGTTACATTCTTACGTGACCCAATAACCCACATTTCGGTCACCTCGTCCCCTTGGCCTTGGCAACCGCTCGACCCCTTGGCCCTTGGCCCTTGGCGCCCTTGGCCCAGATTGTAGGGGATTGTGCTCCCTGCGGCGACGATCATTCTACTCTTGGGGTCGAGCGAGGCAACGCGCTACCAGTAGGCAGCGAATTCCGGGAAAGACCGTCGCGAAGGCGGCTTCAAACTTACAGGTCCGAAGGTCAGTGCTCCCAGACCCGCAGAGCCTCGCCGAGAGAGGCCGCCTGCCGGATCGAATCGCTCTTTCCGTGGAGACGGAAGATAGACCGGGTGTAGCGGTAGGCTTCGGGCAACGGCGTGAGCGAGACGATCTCTCGCGGCGCCATGAGAGCAGCCACCTCGGGCAGATCGGTGATGCGCAGGACGTTGAGCAGCGCCGGTCCCTGCCAGTGCGAGGCGGGAGGGTCATCGAGAATCACCCGGCTGATGCGGTTGTCGAGGGCGGCGGCATGCAGCGCCAGGCCGCCCATGTACTTCCGCCCATAGACCGAGATTGAGCTGAGATTCAGCTTCTCTTCGTCCACCAGGTAATCGACGGATCGGAGGATATCCCAAAGCTGCATGGACTCAAGTGTGCCCCCGAGAAGCGCAATGGTCATCTTGGTGACGGAGGTGCGCCTGACATCCATCGGATAATCGGCGGCCCTGGGGGCGAGCACCAGCACGACGTGGTTTGAAAAGGCGGAGAGCAGGTTGTCGTAATCCACGGCGAAGACGATGTCGTTCCTGTCCTTGATGTAGATGAGCGCGGGATGGCTCGCCTTGCCGTTGCGCGGGATGAACAACTGGCCGTGGACGCGGACGCTCTCCTCGGCGGTGAACTCGACGTTGAACGAATCCGCGTACTTTTCGGTCCACATGTTATGCCTGCTCTTCCACGCATCAAACGGGACCCGCGTCTTCGGGAAGGCGCGGAAGACCTTTTCGCGGAGAGCCGTGGATAACTGCTGGCGGCGCTGGTTCCAGGCCGGAAGGGTCTTGTAGTCGAGCAATTTGTGCGCGGGGATGAAGGATCTGTGGATGCCTTCGTTGATGGCACTGGCGGGATAGCGGTCCAGCACGGTGAGCCGGGAGGCTTCCTCCTTTCGAATGTCGCCTTCGTCGAACGGAGTCAGGTCGCCGCGCAGCCAGCGGTTGAGCCACTCATTGGCTGCCTTGCGGAAGGGCGGCAAGTCGGCGTGGCCGGTTTCGGCATGGAACTCGGCCAGTTTGTCGGGCACGCCGTACCAGTCGTAGACTCGCCGCAACTGCTGGTAGACGAGGTCGTAGCCGGATGCCGGGAAAGCTCCGTCCTTGCTGGCGTTGATGATCTTGAGGGGGCGTGGAGCGATGAGCGCACCGACGATGGGGAGATCGAGCTGATGGCTGTTCCAGAAATAGATGCAGTCACAGTTCTCCTGCACGGTGTCGCCGGCCACGTGCGGGCCCACCGCCCATGTGGCAAGCACGGGGGCGGCAACCTGAAAGCGGTCATCGGCGGCCGCGGTGAACCACGTGACTGCGCCGCCGCCGGAGATGCCGGTAATGGCGGTTTTGGCGGTATCCACTTCACTTCTGGTTTCCAGGTAGTCGAGCGCACGAATGGCATTCCACACCTCGACTCCCGCCGGCGTGTAGCCGAGCGACAGCCAGTGCCACATGGCCAGATTGTGGACGCCATGGTGGATGCCTGGGATCTCGCCGAATTCGATCGTGTCGAGCAGAAAGGCGGCGTAGCCGTGGCGCGCGAGCCAGATTCCGTGGTGTTGGTAGTCGAACTTGGCGCCCGCCGGTCCTGGCGAATGTCCCGAGACATAGATGATTCCAGGAAACCTGCCTGCCGTGGCCGCAGCCCGCGGAAGATACAGATTTCCGGTGACGTACAAGCCTGGCCGGCTTTCGAGGACGATGTTCTGGACGCGGTACCCTTCCCGCTGGAACTCTCCGGTGATGCGCGCGTTCAGAGGCGTACGGGCGGGCAGGGGCTCCAGCCCGAGCATGTCCATGAATTGGCGGTGAATCTCCGGGCGGCGCCGCTTCCAGTCTTCCAGGTTGTTGATGCCCTGGAACTGATCGCGCGTGATCGCCGCCCCGCGGAGAACGAGGTTTTTTTTGAAGAGTTCGTAGCGTTGCGCGGCGTTGAGACGTCCACCGGCGGAAGCCGGAGATTGACCCGGTATCGAAACGGTAGCGAAAAGGAAGAGGAGTAGCGCGCGCATTCAGCCTGTCTTTCCTGTCAGTGTTGCCATACCCGCAAGGCCTCTCCGAGCGAGGCCGCCTGGCGAATCGAATCGCGCTTCCCATGGAGACGGTATATCGAGCGGGTGTAACGATAGGCGTCAGGCAAAGGCGTGAGCGAGACGATCTCGCGCGGCGCCATCAAGCCGGCCACCTCGGGCAGATCGGTGATGCGCAGGACGTTGAGCAGCGCCGGCCCTTGCCAGTGCGAGGCGGGAGGGTCATCCAGGATTACACGGCTGATGCTGTTGTCGATTGCCGCGGCGTGCAGCGCCAGGCCGCCCATGTACTTTCGCCCGTAGACCGAGATGGAACTGAGATTCAGTTTCTCTTCTTCCACCAGATAATCGATGGAACGGAGGATATCCCAAAGCTGCATGGATTCGAGGGTGCCCCCGAGCAGGGCGGCGGTCATCTTCGTGATGGAGGCGCGGTTCACGTCCATGGGGTAGTCGACCGCTCTGGGATTGAGCACGAGCACAACATGGTTGGTGAAGGCTGAGAGCAGGTGGTCGTAATCCACCGAAAAGACGATGTCGTCTGTTCCCTTCACGTAGATCAGTGCGGGATGGCTCGTCTTTCCGTTGCGCGGAATGAACAACTGTCCGTGGACACGGACGCTCTCCTCCGTCGTAAATTCGACGTTGAACGAATCCGCGTACTTCTCGGTCCACATGTTGTGCCTGCCTTTCCACGCATCAAACGGAACCAGCGTCTTCGGGAACGCCCGGAAGACCTTGTCGCGAAGCGCCGAGGACAGATCCTCTCGCCGCTTGTTCCATGCAGGAAGACTCTTGAACTCCTTTGGCCGATGTGCGGGGATGAAACTGCGATCGATGCCTTCATTGATCGCATCGGCGGGATAGCGGTCGAGCACAGTGAGCCGTGCATCGGTCTCCCTCTCGACGACGCCCTCGTCGTAAGGCGTCAGGTCGCCTCGCAGCCAGCGGTTGAGCCATTCGTCGGCCGCTTTGCGGTAGGCGGGCGTGTCGGCGTGGCCGGTGTCCTGGGCGAACGCCGCCAGCTTCTCAGGCGCGCCATACCAGCCGTACACGGGGCGCAGGCAATCATGCACCGGATCGTACCCGGCTGGCGGGAAGGCGCCATCCTTGCTGGCGTTCACGATCATCAACGGCCGGGGAGCGATCAAGGCTCCGACCAGAGGGAGGTCGATCTGGTAGGTATTCCAGAAGTAGATGCAGTCGCAGTTTTCGCGCACGGTATCCCCGGCAACGTGGGGGCCGACGGACCAGGTCCCATGTACGGGCGCGGCGGCTTTGAATCTGTCGTCGGCAGCAGCGGCGAACCAGGAGACGGCGCCACCGCCGGAGCGGCCAGTGATGCCGGCGCGGGCCGCATCGACCTCGGGGCGGGTCTCGAGATAGTCCAAAGCGCGGATTGCGTTCCAGACTTCGACCGCGGCGGGCGTGTAGCCGAGCGAAAGCCAGTGCCACATCGCCAGATTGTGGACGCCATGGTGGATACCCGGTATCTCTCCGAACTCGATCGTGTCGAGCACGAACGCGGCGAATCCGTTCTTGGCGAACCAGATGCCGTGATGCTGATAGTGCGCCTTGGCCCCGGCGGTGCCCGGAGCGTGGCCCGACACATACACGATGGCGGGAGCCCGGCCGGCGCCCTGTTTGGTGGTAGGCAGGTAGAGGTTGCCGGTGACATAAAGCCTGGGCCGGCTTTCGAACACGATGTTCTCGACGCGGTATCCCTGCCGCTCGAACCAGCCTGTGACGCGGGCGTTCAGGGGGGTGCGAGGCGGCAGGGGATCAAGGCCGAGCATGTCGAGGAATTGACGGCGGACTTCGGGCCGCCGCCGCTTCCAGTCTTCCAGGTTGTTGATGCCCTGGAACTGATCGCGGGAGATCGCCGCGGCTCGCAGAGCGAGGTTCTTTTGGTAGAGTTCATAGCGCTCGGCGGCAGTGTGCCGCCGGGCGGCGGACGGCGCGGGTTGAGCCCACGCCGCCGCGGCGAGCAGGAGAACGATCAGGGCTTGCATTCTTGCGTAATCAGAAATCCAGGCGAAGTCCGAACAGCATCGCGCGGCCACCGCCGGCCGAGGTTACCAATCCGAAAGACCCGGACTGGATACTCGTTGCGGGGCTATTGAAGTTCGGCCGGTTGAAGGCATTGTGCATTTCCCAGCGGAACTGGAACCGCGCCCTTTCCGCGGCCAGGAGCCAGTTCTTGTGGATGCCCATGTTCCAGGTGGCCGTTCCCGGTCCGGTGAGGATGTAACGGGCCGAGTTGCCGTAGTAGCCGCGGCCCGTCGCAGGGAGCACGAAGGCGGACTTGTCGAAGATGAGCTTACCTGTCTCGATGGAAGTCCGCATGTCGCCCGAGTCGAAGTTGCCGTCGCCGACGCGGTCGGGCCGGCCACCGAACTGGTTCGTGTATGCGGGGTCGGCGTTGGTGTAAGCGGGGCTCAAACGGGGGCCGGTGAGGAGTGTGGTGATGCCGGCCAGTTGCCATCCGCCAATCACATGGTCGAGCGCGCGAGGCATGTTGCTCAGGGCATGGCGGCCACGTCCGATGGGGATGTCCCAAACGTAGCTGAAGCGGAACTGCTGGCGGCGCAGCGCCGCATCGTCGGAGCGTTCGAGATAACGGGCGTATTGGTTCTGCTGGATTCCACCGGCGTAGTCGTTCAGACCGGTATCGGTGATGCCCTTCGCCCAGGTGTAATTCACGTTGAACCAGAGGCCGCGGCTCATGCGCCGATCGGCCTGAAAGGTGAATCCGTTGTAAGTTGATCTGGCGCCGGTCTGCATCAGGCCGGCATAGTTGAATCGAGGATATGGTCTGCGCGCAGCGCTAAACGGGGTTGTGCTGGGGCGCAGCAGGTTCATGTCCTCGGTGTAGGGCATGTTGAGCGAGCGAGTTCCAACGTAAGCGACGTCAACGGCCATTCCGAGAATTTGCCGTCCGATGGAAAGGTTCCACTGGTAGGTGCGCTCATTGGGGAAGTTGGCGCTCACACCGCTAATGGTCTGTATTCCCGAGAATGTCGAGGTGGTGGCGAATGGAGACGGGAACTTGATCGTGGGTGTGTTGGCTCCCTCGATAATGAAGCTCTCCGTGGACTGCCAAGGTCCACCGGTGGCGTTCTGGCCGAGCGAACCCGGCCAGAATTGGGAGTAGACACCGTAGCCGGCGCGAATGACGGTCGTGGCATCGCTGAACGGGCGGTATGCGATGCCGATGCGGGGGCTGAAGTTGTTGGAATCCTTAACCATCAGGCTGCGCAGAGGTAGGCCGGCGTCTTTTGCGGTGCGGATGGGCAAGGTGGCGGCGACGGAGGGAACCAGGTCGGTGGGGATGGACGTGCCGGCGGTGACCATGCTTCCCGTGGACGGGTCGAAGGTGAACATGCGGTCGAACTTCTCCACCCATGGCGTCTGGTATTCATAACGCACGCCGTAGTTCAGGGTGAGACGCGTATTCACTTTGAAGTCATCCTGCAAATAGAATCCCGTAGAGGTGCCGCGGGTGTATGCGTTGGGGCGGGCGATGCCGCGGGTTGCGCCTGACGGATAGCCCAGCAGGAAGTTGGCGTAGGCGAGCCCGCTCAATCGATCGTCATACGAGTACGTGCCGCGCATCGTGAGCGGCTTGTTCTCGTTGTTGACCTGCAGACGGCGGATGTCGGCGCCGAACTTGAGGCTGTGCCGGCCCCTAAACCACGACACGTTGTCGATCACCTGATAGGTGTTCTGCGCGGTGCGTGCGGTGTTTCTGTTGTTGCTGGCGGCGATCGGGATGGCGCCGCCGAACGAGAACTGAGGCATGCCACTGATCGCTGGGTCATTGCCTGGATTGGAGATACCGTTAATGCCGAGTTGGGACTGTACATCCGTTCCGAAGTTATAGTCGGAATTCCACTGATACGTCCTGTTGAAGCCCAGTTTTACCTCGTTCACCATGCTTGGTGAAAACGTGTGGGTGTCGGAGACCACCAGGCTCCGGCCTGGTATGTTGCTCAGGGTGCTGGAACCATAGCCGCTCTTCAGCGGGCCTGGGTAGGTATCGCCGTTGGTGGCTGTGATGCCGGCTCGGGCATAGAGCAAGTTCCGATCGCTGATCCGGTGGTCGCCGCGGAACGAATAGACGTTCGAATCATAAGCGCCGCCTGGATCGGCATAGAAGTTTTGTGTCATGCCATAGATGCCCAGTCCCGTCTGGTTGGGATCCGGATAGAGGAGATCCTGCACTTTCTGGGAGACAGAACTGATCCGGCTGGAGGGGAGGCTGTTGTTGGGGAACGGCGTGCGGTTGTTGAGCGGATCCACAATTGGAATGAGGCCGTTGAGCGCTGAGAAGTTCCCCTGGCGCATGGCGGGCGTGGGCACGACCGTGTAGGAGCGATTGCCGATGCGGTATCGGGCGCCACTGTATGACGCGAAGAAGAACGTCTTGTCCTTGCCGTTGTACAGTTTTGGAATCACGACGGGGCCGCCGCCGCTGGCAGCGAACATGTTGTGGTTGGTGAACGAGACAGGCTGGCGATCGGCCCAACTGCGCGCCTGGGTCATGCTGTTGAAGTTGCCCCAGTAGAACCCGCCGTGGAGGGTGTTAGTACCGGCCTTGCTCACGGCCATGAATTGGGCTACCTGCGCGTATTCGGCGGAGGTGTTCGCCGTGAGGACTTTGATTTCCTCGAACGCTTCGATATCGTCCGAGAAGCCATTGGCGGTATTGGTGCTACCGACCATGTTGTTGACCGATATGCCGTCGGCGGTGAAGTTGTTGGCAGTGGCGCGCGCTCCGTTCACTTCGTAGCCGCTCGTGCTTTGGACGCCAGCCGTGACGTTGGTGATGTTGGCCCAGGCGCGCCCGAAGACGCTCATGGGTAGTTCGGCGAAGTCGCGGCTGGTCTTCAGGTTGGAGAGCGTGGCGGTCTCGGTCTCGACCTGGCCGGTGCCGCCCTCGACGGTCACGGTCGTCGCAAGGTCGCCGACCTCGAGCTTGGCGTCGATACGTTTGATTTGAGCGCTCGCCAGATCGACTCGGGTCTGGCTGAACGTCTTGAAACCGGCGCCGGCGACAGTGATCTGATAGGAGCCTGTCTCGAGGCCGGCCACGCGGTAACCACCGCTTTCGTCCGTCGTGGTGGTCCGGGCGAAGTTCGTCCCCTCGTTGCGAATGGTGATGGTCGCACCTGGGACGAGCGCTCCGGCGGCGTCGGTGACGACTCCCAGAATGCTGCTTTGTGTGGACTGAGCGATGAGGCTGTTGAGCCCCGGGAAACTCAATGCTGCGATCAGGACAACCAGGCAAGCCCGCTGGATTCTCACGGCGAAGATCCTCCCCTCAAAGGCAGTTCGTTGCGGTCTACCCCCCGAGACCAAGCTCGGTGAGTATTATTTGTGCAGTTAGTGTACGTATTTGAAATGCGATTGTCAACACAAAACTGAAGCCCGGCCGGGCATGTGGAGAGGCGGCCTGCTCCCAGCGATCTTGCCCACCCTGCCTGTCGATGCGCGGGGAGTCAACATGACGGGGAGACTGGCGACAAGATTGTTGAAATTGTGAACAATCGCGGCCGCGAGTAAGCCACTTGCAGACGCCCGGCGATCAAGCGGGACTGGATGGCCGCGCCGCCACGGCTCGCAGGAATGATGGCTGGAGCGGGGCGCTCAGCCGGAGCGTCGAGATGCCGCCGGTTGAAGGGCGGCGCCCTTGCCGTTGTTCTGGCCGGAGCCGGTGAAGTAGTTGGAGAGCACGAGGGCGAGCGCACCCATGAGCGCGGAGTCCCGGCCATGGCGGGAGGGGATGATGCGCAACTGGGTGAGGTACCGGTTGGGCGCCCGCTGGCGAAGAGAATCCCAAACCCAACTCTCCATCAGATCCCATGCCGACGCCAGGTAATCACCCACGATGATGGCCTCGGGGTTAAACGCCGCATTGAGATTCGCACAGCCCATGCCCAGGTAAGTGGCGGTCTCCCGCAATATGTCCAAGGCCAGGGTGTCGCCATTGCGGGCCAGACGAATGATGTTATCGGCGTCCGGCCATGGCTGCTGGCAGGCCGTTCCGCGGCGCTCGGCGTAGAGCCGTTCCAACGCTCTTTGGGATGCGTACTCCTCCCAGCAGCCGACGCTGCCGCAGACACAGCGGCGGCCGTCAGGGAACAGGCTTGTGTGGCCAAACTCCGACGCTTCGCCGGTGGAACCATGGAAGAGCCGGCCTTCGATCACGACGCCGGTGCCGAGTCCGGGGCTGAGCGTCAGGAAGACGAAGTTGTCTAGTTGCTTGCTGCCAGGCTCGCAACACCACCTCTCGGCCAGGGCCGACAGTTTTGCGTCGTTCTCGTAGTAGAAGGGGGTCGCGATGCCTTCTGAAAGGACTTCTCCAACGTCGACGCCGAACCAGCCGAGGTTTTCGGCCGCGACCACATAGCCGGTTGCGCGGTCGATGGTCCCAGCCAGGCTGACACCCACACCCAGCAGACGGCCACTCGAGTTCTTGCCGGCCATCGCCCGGATCGCATCCCGAACGCGGACAAGAAAGACGTGGTGATCCTGCTGCCGGGGCACTGTGCGCAGTTTGCGGATGCTGCCGTCCAGCCCGGCGCTGGCGATGCGCGCCTCCGAACGAGTGATTTCCACGCCCACGGCGAAGAGCGATTCCGGTCGTAGGCGAAGAATCAGTGGTCGTCTGCCTACCTGCGCGGGAGCCTCGCTGGGGGATTCGCTGAGGAGTCCGTCGCGGATCATCCGGTTGACGACGAAGGTAACCGAACTCGGCGAGAAGCCGGTAATTCTGGCGATGTCGGCCCTTGAAACCCCCAGGTTCTGCCGGATGATATTCAACAGGAGGCGCTGATTGGACTCGCGCAGATCCGACTTCCGCAACGCGTTTCGGTTGGTCAGAGACATCATTGACATACCAGTGTATCCACTATACGCTTACTACAGTGACTAGCCAAAATCTTCACCGGAGAAGTTTTCTGACCGCCGCCGTAAGCGCCCGCGTTCTCGGCGCCAGTGAACGGATCCGTTTGGGGGTCATAGGCGCGGGCGGTCGCGGCCGGTACCTGACCACCCAGTTCAAAGAGCACGGCGCGGAGATAGCGGCCGTGTGCGACGTCTATGAGCCAAATCTGCAAAGCGGATTGCGCGCCGCCTCGCCGGAGGCGATTGGACACGTAGACTACCGGCGACTTCTGGAAGACAAGTCAATCGACGCGGTGATCATCGCCACGCCGGACCATCTGCACGCCAACCCCCTCATCGACGCCGTGGAAGCCGGCAAGGATGTGTACGTCGAGAAGCCGCTGGCCCACACCATTGACGACGGCTTCCGCATGGTGGAGGCTGTGCGCCGCACAAAGCGGATTGTCCAGGTGGGGACGCAGCGCCGCAGTTACGATCTCTATCAGGAAGCCAAGGGCCTGTTGGAATCGGGGATTGCCGGCAGTGTGCGCCTGGTGACCGCCCACTGGCTGAATCGCTGGGACTCGATGCGCACTCCGCCCTTGAAAGGCAAACTCGACTGGGACCTGTTTCTCGGCTCGGTGCCCAAACGGCCGTTCGATCCCGTCCGGTACTTCAACTGGCTCCAGTTCTGGGACTACTCCGGCGGAATCATGATCGGGCAAGCAGCCCACATCGTGGACGGAATCCACTGGATGATGAACTCGACACTTCCTCTGGCGGTCACCTGCGCCGCTGGAAAGGTGAACGTGCCCGGCGCCGAAATACCCGAGACGAGCAGCATGATCGTGGAGTATCCGGAGAACTACCTGCTGGTATTCACGCTGGGCTACCAGGCGATGCGCTACAACCAGTTCAACGATCAGATGCAGCAGTTCCACGGGGCCAAGGCGCGATTCGATCTGGGACGCGAGTCCTGGGCCGTCTACCCGCAGAGTTCGGCCGTCGACTTGAAGCCCAGCCGCGAGCGGCGCAGCCCGGGGACTTTCGACGCGGCCAGCGTCGCCCATGTTCGTCAATTCATCGAGTGTCTCCGCAGCCGGAGGGAACCGAACGCCACGGTCGAGATGGGACAGTCGACCAACATCGTGCTGGGGATGGCGGTTGCGTCGATGCGCAGCGGGCGGCGCGTGACCTGGGATGCGGGCGCCAAGCGAATACTGATGTAACCCAGGCAGAAAAATGCCTGGGGGGATCCGCCGCCTTGATGTTGAAGATGGTGCGGTTCCAGGACGGACGAAACTAGAAAGAAAGGCGGGAATCCAGTAATGAGAAGAGACACAAACGGCATCGACCGAAGGAGTCTGATTGGGATGGCCTCGGCTGCGCTGGCAACCATCGCCAGCCCTGCCCAGGCAAGTGAGCGGCGGCTCCCGCCGGGACGCAGCCTGGTGGTCCGGGTCCATTCATCGAAGGCCACCAGAGCATGGGACTACAGCGCCAACGCCCCCTGGGACCACACGGTCGAGATGGCGAAGACCCAGCCGGGCAAGATCACGGAACGCTACTACGACTACATCGACGACAAGACCGTCGCTCTCATGCTGGACAAGGGCTTACGCGAGCTGACCGGCGAACGGACCACGGCGGCGGCGTGGAAGCGCCTGATGCCGGGCTTCGACAGGAAGCAGAAGATCACGCTGAAGTTGAACATGAACAACGCCAGCTTCGACCCCGATGTCACCACCAACCGGATGGACCAGACGATGCCCCTGGTCAACGCCATTCTGGACGGACTTGCCGGCGGCCTGGGCCTGGACGAGGGCAACATCACTCTGCTCGACGCCAAGCGCTGGTTCCATCCCGTGATCATGAAGGCGCGATGCCGCTACAGCGGAGTCCGATGGGTGGACCAACGTTCGCCCGACCTTTGGGATACGTCGGAAAGCGTGAAGTTCACCAGGGACGATCCCGCTCCTGGCGGCAGCTTCTGGATGCCGCGCGACTATACCGGAGCCGATCACATCATCAACCTCTGCCTGATGAAGAATCACGGTTGCGGCATCACCGGAGCGATGAAGAGCCACTTCGGTTCGATCCCGTCTCCGAAGTGCCTCCACGACGGTTTGGGTGACAAGAGCTATATCGCAGACCTCTGTGCGACTCCAACGATTCGGAACAAGGTCCGAGTCAACATCGCCGATGCGCTGTTCGCCAACTGGCACGGCAACGTCTGGTGTCCGCGGCCGTGGAACACGTTTCCCGAACCGTCGCCCAACTCGCTGATCCTGTCGAAGGACCCGGTGGCGATCGATTCGGTGATGCTCGACCACATCATCGAGGAGATCGCGACGCAGGGCGCCGCTGCCACATCCTACGTCCGGGATTGCGTGACGCACATCAACTTCCTCGAGTACGCAATGACCCACCACGGGCTGGGTGTCTTCGAGCACAAGCCGTACAAGCGGATCGGCTACCGGGTGTTTGAAGCCTGATCTGCGTGGACGGTGAGTCGACGGAGGCGGGGCCACGGCCCGGGGACTCGCTCCCGGGCCGGACCGATAGCGCCGTCGAGGCCGGACTCAGAACTGAACTTTGGCCGCGAACTGAATCACGCGAGCGGCTCCGGCGCTGGTGATGCGGCCCATATTAGCGCCGGAGGCGAGATTAGCGTTGGGCTGGCCGAGATTCACGCGATTGGTCACGTTGAAGAACTCTGAGCGGATCTGGAGGCGAAGTCCCTCGCGCCCCGGCAGTTTGAAGGTTCGGAACAGCCCGGCGTTCATGACCGCCTGCCCCGGTCCAATGAGGGCGTTACGTCCTGTGTTGCCGAACGTACCCGTGGCCGCGGCAACGAACCTGGTGCGGTCAAACCACGCCGCGATGGTTTCCGCGCGCGAACGCCCGCCCGGCAGAATCGGATCGCCGGCGACGTTCGGGCGCTGGTTGTTGGTGCCACTCAGTGCGGCGTCGGTTCCGCTCACGACGTTGACCGGCAACCCGGAGCGCAGATTCACCAGCCCGTTGATCTGCCACCCGCCCGCCAGCGCGCGCAGGAACGCGCCGCCAACCGCCGGTTCCGGCAGGTCCCAGATCCAGGAAAAATTGGCGATGTGCTTGGCATGGTAATCCGACAAGCCAATTTCAGAGTTGAGGTCGAATACGTTTGGCGATGTGGCGGCGACCGCGGCGATGCCGGATCGCATGTCGATGGAGCGCGAGAAGGTGTAGGCGCCCTGGAGCGAGTAGCCGCCGCTGAAGCGCTTGGTGAATTCCGCCTGCACCCCGTTGTAGCCGGAGTTCGCCAGGGAGGAAATCGACCGCAGGTCGCCGAAGCCCTTGTAGATTCTGCGGGCGTTTGTGTTCGCCAGGGTCGCTCCCGGTCCGTAGATGGCCGGGTTCGCCGAGTGACCCATGATCAGCTTGCGCCCGAGGCGGCCGACGTAGCCCAACTGAATGGCGAAGTCCTTGAAAACCTGCCGCTGCACATTGAAATTGAAGCCTTGGACATAGCCGGTGCGGAAATTCGGATCCGGGAAGGCGAGGTCCTGCGTGCCGAGAAAAGCGGGGTTGCTCAGATTGAGCGTGAGCGGGATCGGCGGCTGGCCGGCAAGCGGGTCGGCGAAGGCGCCGGGATTTGAAATGGTGTAGGTATAGCGGAAAGGCTGGCCCACGTTCTGAATGATGTCCGCGTTGGTGGACTCATTGAAGACGCCGTAGGCGCCGCGCAGCGACGTGCGGCCGTTCCCCATGACGTCCCAGGCGAAGCCGATACGCGGAGCGAAGTTGTTTTTGTCGGTCTGCATTTGCCCGCGCGGAATCCCCTTGTCGCCAGGAAAGACGATTCCGGTTGGGGCGGTCGGAATGATCTCGGATTGCTGCCCGGCGCGGAACGTGCTCCATAGGTCGTCGGGTTGCACCCAGGGCAGCGCGAGTTCATGGCGCAGCCCGAGGTTTAATGTCAGGCGTGGATGAATGCGCCAGTCGTCCTGGAAATAAGAGAAGGCGTTCGACTGGAGCCCGGATTGCTCCAGTTCCGGACTGGCGACAACCAGGCTGGTGGAACGGCCCAGGAAGAAATCGGCGGCGGGAGTGCCGGTGATCTGGCCGTTGACGGTGAACGCGCCCATCGATTGCCAGAACGTGCGGTTGAGGTAGCGCAATTTCAAGTACTGCCAGCCGGCCTTCACGCTGTGGCTGCCGCGGGTCCAGTTGATGGACTGGTTGGCGTCCCACGATTCGTTCACGTCCACCGCGTCGCCGCCCGCCGCGTTGCCGAGCGTGACCCGGCCCGTGATGGTGATGGCCGGAGGCTGCTTGGGGCCGATCACCGGGAACTTGCCGCCGAGGTCGGACAGCGTGAAGCGGTTGAGCACTTCGATGTCGTTGTAATAGCGGGAGAAACTGAGGCGGGTTTGCAGCAGCAGATTCGGCCGGATGACCCATGTGTCGCCGGCGGTACCCGATTGGGTCAGACCGCCCTGGGCGGTCGGCATGTAGCTGGGGATGTTTCCGGTGTAGGTGGCGCTGCTCGCCCTGTTCCAGTAATAGCGACCCTCCAGGGTGTGGCTTCCCGCGCTGTAATCGGTGCGCACGAGAACGTTGTTATTGTCCTGCGGGCTGGGGAACGTGGTGATGTATTGGCCGTCGGGACTGTTCGGCAATGGCATCCGCGTGGAGAGGATATTGGCCGAGACCGCGTCGAGACGGCTGGTGGGGATCAGTTTGTTGGGAAACGGCTGGCCCGTGAGCGGGTCGCGGACGGCGGTCGCGGAAGCGGAGAAGTCGCCCGTGCGTTCGGCCGCGGTCAGCGGAAAGGCCGCCGTGACCAGCGTGGCGGGGCGGATGCGCAGGCCTTCGTACGAACCGAAGATAAACAGCTTGTTCTTCAGGATCGGGCCTCCCACGGTTCCGCCGAACTGGTTCTGGATGAGTTTGGGCTTCTGAGAAGGAGCGAAGAAATTCCGCGCATTGAGATTGTGATTGCGCAGGAACTCCCAGGCCGAGCCGTGCCACTCGTTGGTTCCCGACCGGGTGACCACGTTGAAGACGGCCCCGGCATTGCGGCCGTATTCGGCGCTGAACCCGTTGGTGAGCACCTTCATCTCCTGCAGCGCGTCGGGCGGCGGGTAGTTCAGGCCGGAGTTGCGGAACAGGGCGTTAAAGAAGCCGCCATCGAAAAGGAACGCGTTCTGTGTCGGCCGCGAGCCCGAAATGGAGACGGTTGGACCGTCCCGGTCGCCGGTGAACGTCTGGGGCGCGGAGACCTGCGAGACCCCGGGCAGCATAACGGCCAAGCCCATGACGTTGCGTCCGTTAATTGGAATCTCCAGCAAGCGGCGGGAATCGATCAGCGTGCCGAGCGTGGACGAGCGGCTATCCACCTGCGGGGCCTCCGCCGTGACCTCGATCGATTCGGCGATCCCGCCCACTTTGAGCTCCGCATCCACGCGCACGTTATCGCTCGCCGTCAGCTCGACTTGCTGCTGCTTGAAAGGGGTAAAGCCCTTCACCTCCACCGAAATGGTGTACCTTCCGACCGGCAACAGCGGCAGGACGTACTCACCCCGGTCGTTGGTAGCCACGGTTCTGGCAAGCCCGCGCTCGACGTGCAAAGCGGTCACCGCGGCGTTCGGGATCGCCGCTCCGCTGGCGTCGGTGACGCCGCCGTGCAGTGTGCCGGTCCCTTGCCCGAGCGCGACATCCAGCGTTGAGCAGGCGATTGCGCAGAATAGCATCAGGCGCTTATATCCCGTCATCGTCGCTCTCCCTGCGGAACGGGCTCCGCGAAGTTCAAGAAGGTAACTCGCTTCATCAAACACCTCCTGGGCTGATGGCCTTAGTGTGCAAATCACGGAGCCGCCGCCGGGCGAAGCGCTCAAGTGAACTCCGATCGACGCGCTCGCGTTCGACCAGCGTCACCCAATCCTTCGCCAGTTTGTCCCGCGGCTCAGCGCCTAACGCTTCTCGACGGTTTCCATTTGCTACACGCGGTCGTGCCGTATGGCCGGCACCGCGCCCCATCCGCTTTTGCACCTTGCTGGGCAGGATTGCTTGGCGCATGGTACCATTCACAGTTTAATCATGCTTGCCGGAAGCAGTCAAAGGAATAAGTTTCTCCGGGGACTATTGACAAAATGCGCGATTTCGCCGATGGATGATTGCGCTTGGCATCATGCAACTTCTGGCCAGTTGTCACGCCGCCGCCAATGTCCAAGCCCTCGTCGAAATTCACGCCGCTGTATCTGAAGCTCAAGCATGATCTCAGCCGCAAGATCCGGATCGGGGAGTACGTTGCGCGCCAGCAACTTCCGAGCACCGTGGAGCTGATGCGGATCCACGGCGTGAGCGATGGGACCGTGAAGCGCACCATGCGGGAATTGGTGCAAGAGGGCTTGGTCTACACCATCAATGGGCAGGGTGGCTACGTCTCTGACCTGCGGCAGGTCAAAGCAGCCGAACCGTCCAATAGTCGCGAACCGCGAAGTTGACCGCGGCTAACGCAGATGCCGAACTGTATGAACACATAAGGCTTACGTGTCCTCCGTCAAGCCCTCCGTCTGGCGCGAAGCGCACTCCGAGAGAGCAGGATTCGAAATCGGCTCCGGAGCGACTGTGCGCGGCACCTCCATCGCTGTCCCCGGTAAAACAATGGAGGATGGAGCCGTTCGACTGATCCTTGGAGGGTGCGTAGACATGACCAGCCGGCGCGGACGGCAGATTACTGCTCGTCACAGTTGCGGGGCGCTGTCGGCGCAGGACCGCTTCGTTGGAAGTCGCTTCTGGAAACCCGTTCTCTTCGTTCGCGGCCTCCGGTTTTTGGGACGGTGGCAGAGGCGGCGAGACGCCGGGGGTGGCGTTGGAGGCGTTTGAGGTGGTCGCGGAGGGGTTTTGTCCGGACTCCGGGGGGGAGATGGGCGGGGATGGCGGCTTTTTGATCTGTTTCGCGGAGGAGGCGTTCCTGCTGTATCTGCTTCAATTGATTGAGGCTACGGAAGAGGAGGCGTTCGTGGG
>CAZLDN010000088.1:0-21465 GCA_964558355.1 uncultured Candidatus Solibacter sp. | reverse complement strand
GTCTCCACCCCCTCAAACACGATCCTCCCATCCTCCGCTCCTCGCGCCCCTCTTACCTCCTTCCACACCTCTCCATCCCGGTACATCACCTTCACCTGCTCCGGCCTCCCCTGCGCCCCGCCGCCCGTCCCAACTATCCAAACCAAATCACACCACTCCACCCGCTTCTTCCGGCCAAACCGCATCTCCGCCCAATGCGCCCGCGTCCGCCTCGCCGGGGCAGGGAACCGCAGCGCCGTCCTCGCGTCCCCATCCACCACCACGCCCGGCTGATCGAAATGCGACATCGACGATGCGGTCACACTCCCCGGGTTGTCGTCCCACTTCACTCCCCCTCCCCCCTCGCCCGCCACCGGCAACATCGAAACCCGCAATCGCGCCGCACCCATTGGTATCAACGTGATCTCCTCTTCCGCCGCCGCCGCCTTCACCGGACTCATCTGAATCTCCCCAATCATCCCGTTCTCTTCCTGCCGCCACTCCGCCACCTTCCGCCCCCTCGCCACGATCCTCAAAGGCGCCGACTCCGGCGTAAACGGCTGATCGCTCAATGCACTTGAACTCCGCTCCACCCGCATCTTCCCCGCATCCGCCACCAGGGCATAGTTCCAATCCGTCTCCGGAAACACTTCATACCCCGGCCACTTCTCGCTCTCGCCATACTTCCGCCACCGTTCCCCGATCTTCAATGAAAACGTCAACGGCCCGTAATCCACCGACGCCGCATTCATCGCCTCCTTCCACCGCTTCACCTTCACCGCCATCGGCAGCGACACTTCCACCGCATCCCCATTCGCCCAAAGCCTCTCCATCGTCGCCCAACCCGAACCCGCCTTCACGCCTTCCACCGTCTTGCCATTCACCTTCACCGACGGCCTCTCGCACCACGCCGGAATCCGTAGCGCCAACGGGAACCTCACTGCCTTCGCCGTCTCCAACTTCAACCTCACCGTCTCCTCAAACGGATACCCCGTCGTCTCCGTGATCGTCACCTCAACACCCGCGCCGACCTTCGCCGTCACCCTCGACGCCCCGTAGAATACCGCCGCCAACCCATCCCCCCGCGTCCCCATCCACATGCGTTCCGCGTAATACGGCCAACCCATCGCCGCATTGTGCTGGCAGCACCTGTACTGCCAGGGGTTATAGCTGAACATGTCCCCGCCGTTCTCGATCGAAGGCGACTTGTTCCCCCGGTCCAACTGAATCTGATTCGGCGCGGTCAGGTAGTGCAGACCCTTCAGATCCGCCGTCATCGAAGCCGGCAGCGAATTAAAAGCAATCTCTTCCGCCCGGTCGATCCACTTCGCCTCGCCCGTGATCTCAGCCAGCATCTCGTGGCTGAACATCATCTCGACAAGCGAGCACGTCTCAGTCCCCTGCCGCGGACCCGTATGTCCCGGCCGGGCGTTCTCATCCGCCCCGAACATCCCGCCCGTCTGCCTCCCATAAATACCCCGCACCGTCTCATAAACCCGCTCCGCCGCATCCACATACCGCCTGTCGCCCGTCTGCTGGTAATACTGCCCCGGCTCCCGGAAGCACTCCGAAATGTTCACCCCATGCCACGTCGGAATCGACCCCACCCAATCAGCCGTCCGCTCATGATTCACCCGCGCCGCATCGAGCAGCCACTTCTCCCCCGTCCGGTTATAGAGCCAGTACATCGAATCCAGTTGATCCCCGGCCCGGAACTTCTGCCAGCTCCAAGGCAGAATCTGGTGCAGCGGCAGCTTCGCGAACCACTTGAAGTAGTTCGTCATGAAAGGGATCACCCGCTTATCCCCCGTCGCCTCGTAGTGCGTCCGAAGCACATACATCATGACCATGTTCGGCCAGATATCAAGGGCCTCGATTGGCCCCAGTGGATTCTCGCCCTGCAAATTCGACTTCGCCCCGAAGTACCCATCCGGCCTCTGCGACTTCAATACCGCCTCAACCCACCGGTTCGATTCTTCGATAATCCGCTTGTCACCCAGCACATAACCCAGATCGATATACCCCTTCAACCAATACGGAGCCTCCTCCCATCCATACCGCCCACCTCCATCCGGAGTGGTCCACGCATTGCCATCGAACCTGCAGAATTCGCTGAGCTCGGTGAGCCGGCCCGAAAACCCATCGGCCATTCGCACCAACTGTCCGCGCACCCAGCCTTCGGGCCGAACCGCCCCCACCGGCAGCTTCGTCATCGGACTCGGAGTCAACGGAACCCTGTTGGACACATAGTGGCGGTTCGCCGCCCCCACCGGCAGCTTCGTCAACGGACCAGGTGTCAAAGGCACAGAGTTGGACGCATGGCGGCGGCTGACCGCCCCTGCAGGCAACCCAGCCGTAGCCTGCCCCCAAGCCAGCCCGGCCGTCAGAATCGCAATCGCCGCAAGAGCAAACTTCATGCCATGAATCCTATCAGCACCGCCCCCCACAACCCAGAATCTTCGAACCGCCCTCGTGGCGCAGGCCCCCGGCCCGCCGCCTCTACACTAGTGTCGAGGCCCGCCCGCGCACGTACCCCCGGCCAAAGGCGCCCCACCGTCCGCGAACCCCAACTAAGTAACTACTGACCCACTACCCGCGCCCTAAAGACCTGAGTCCACGAACGCAGAGAGCGGGTTTCCAGGCGCGGTTTTCGACAGAACGCGTCCTCCGGCGTGACTTTCTAGGGAGTCCCCAAGGCCACGGCTGGGCCACCTTGGACGAGAAAAACCAATCCCCGCCACGTGGCGTAGCCCCTTACCTGCGCGGGGCCCCCAGGCCCCGCTTCTCCTGGGCGAGGTCGAGTTTTCGACAGGTATCCCCGCGCCTCCACCGGCTTGGCGGGCTTCCAGGCGCAACTTCCAGCGGAATGGCCCAGCACTGACAGCGTCTCGCGACAGTAACGACCGGCACCATGGCAACCCGCTCTCCGCAGCCCGCGAGTTGCTAGACAAGTACCTTTGTTGCAGTAACTTACAGTGCATTCTGGACGATGTAGCTCCCTCACTTCTCGTAGCGCAGGGCGTAGACCTGAGCCGCGCCGAGGTCGCCCCGCGTGGCTCCCAGCACCATGAGAACGAGCTCGTGTGCGGGGTCATACACCCAGCCGCGATTCTGGCTGACGAGGTCCCCGAGTCGGCGTCCAGGCGGCAGCGGGAAATTTAGCTTCTCCCAGCGATTCTGTTCGACGTGATAGGCATAGAGGGCGGGCGCCTCGCGCGGGCCGGCGGGGGAACCGGCCGTCAGCAGGACGTCGTATTTGGGAAGATAGACGGCCTCGCGCCGGCAAACGGGCGGGGTGACTCCCTGGGGCTCGATCTTCTCCCACCTCTTGGCGGCGAGCAAGTAGGACCAGAGTTCGTCCCGCTTTGCGCCGCCTCCGTGGAGGATCAACTGATCGCGTTTGGAGTCGTAGACCAGGGCGGTCATCTCGTAGAGGTTTTCAGGCCAGGGGCCGGGGTTGGGGAGTTTCTTCCACTCGCGGGCGGCGACATCGAGGAGGTAGACGGAGTTGGGCGTATGCGCCTCGGCCCTGGCGGTGACGTTGTCCCAGTAGTGATCGACGCCCATCACACCGTGGGGCGTGGTGACGGTGAGATCGAGGCCGGGGACGCCGGAGCAAAGGAGGTCCCATTTCTCGTTTGCCGGGTTGTAGGTCATGGTGACCCATTTCCGGTAGGAGGACCGTTTGGTGTCTTCGCCGGCGATGTCCTTCAGCAGTTCGGGTTCGTAGCCGGCGGTGAGCAGGATGGTCTTGGTGTTGACGATCAACTTGCTGACGGGGTCCCAGGCGTAGACCTTGCGGCCGTGGCGGATAAACGGCGCCCCGCTGAAGGTGACTCCAGCGGCGTTGATGCCCAGGTCCCAGGCGCGCTCGGGGTATTCGGCAACCACGGGACTGGGGATCCAGGTGTTCTGGGCGACATCGTAAAGGTCGTAATCCGAACCTCCGTAACCGCAGTGGCCGCCGCCCCAATAGACGATGCGGGAGTTGGCGGCGTCGAAGGAGCAGGATCCCCAGGTTCGGACGACTCCGGCTCGGCCGGGCGCGTCGAGCAGGACCCACTGGTTCGCCGGCATCCGGCGGATCGTTTCAGCCTGTTTGCGAGCGCGGGCGGCATCGGGGATCGTGCCAGCAATCGCCTCCTCGCGGGTTCGCTTCCAGATTTCGGATTGGAGCTGAGGTTGGACGGAATCATCAACCAGGCCCTGGCGGCTGATGCGGAAGGCGTAGGTGGTGCGGACGGGGTAGAGTGCGTTGCAGGAGGAGCGGTCGCCGGGGGTCTTATTGGCTGTCGTAAGGAGGATGAGGTTATGGCGCGGGGCGATGTCGGCGGTGACATGCCAGCCGGTGGGGACCTCGCTTTTCAGCTTTCGCCAACGGTCGGCTGCGGCGTCGTATGCCCAGAGGTCGGTGAGATTCTGGCGGTTGTAGCCTCCTCCGGCGAGGACCCAGCCGGTTCCGGGATCGTAGGCGGTGAAGTGTCCGGCTCTGGCGGCAGGACCGCCGGGGGCTTGAGACTTGCTCCACGTTCTTGTGCTGACGTTGTAGATCCATGTATCTGCGAGATAGCGGCTCTGGCCGTCGCCGGCGAAGAGGACCATGAGGCGGTTTTTGGAATCAAAGACGAGGCGGGTGTTCATTCGAGGCGGCGGCTGTATGTATGCCTGGAGCGGGCGCCAGCGGGCGCTGGCGCAGTCGAAGATCCATGTGCCGGTGTAGCCGGCGAGTTTGCCCTGCGCGTCCTTTTCCGCGACGTGGCCGCCTGCGGCGAGCACGATTTCGTCGTTGACGGGGTCGTAGGCGAGGGTTGCGGCGCTGACGGGCGGGGGGCTTGGGGAATTGGGCGCGGCGTCGGACCATGTGCGGGTGCGGAGGTCATAGGCAAAGGTCCGGCCGCCTGTGAAGTAGATCATGCGGGCGCGTTTGCTGTCGTAGGCGACCTGATCGAAGACGATATTGAGGTCGGGGCGGAGGACGCCCTCACGGGGTTTAAGCTCGGGACGATAGCTGCCGGTGGTGATTCCATAGTAGGAGTTGCACTCGTGGACGGGGGGCGGGCGCTTGCTCCATTCGGACTGTTTCTCGATGGGGAGATGGCTGCGCCATTGACGCGACTTAAGGTCGAAGGCGACGACGTCGTATTCGCGGTTGCCGTCCCAGGGGCTTTCGGGATTGCCGTAGTCTTCGGTCGGGTGGCCCATGAAGCCCCAGAGGAGGAAGGCGTCAGCCTCTTCGGCATAGCGGATGGCGCTGGCGCGGCGGGCTCCTTGTGGATCCTGGGCGAGGCGGACCCAGGTGTTGGCGGGGATGGCGTCCTGGGCGGCGGCAGTGAGGAGGAATGGGATGAACAGGGCGAGCAGTCGTGCGGAGGGCGGCATCAGGGTTGGCATATGGAGGAGTATTGCGCCTTTGGCGGGCGCGGGGAAGCGTGGCGGGGGCTAGGGGAAGCCCCCGCCACACTTTGGTACGTTACCAGCTCAGCCGGAGCGAGAACTGGATGGTACGCGGGTCGTTGGTCTGGACGGCCAGGTCCTGGAGGCCGGTAGTGGCGTCGGGGCCGGTGTCGTTGGGGTGGTTGAAGGCGTTGAAAAAGTCGGCCGTGAAGCGGAGCTTGACTTGTTCCGTGACGGTGAAGTTCTTGAAGACCGAGATGTCGGAACCCCACGATCCAGGGCCTTTGTAGAAGGCGCGGGAGTTCCAGTTCACCGTGTCGCCGATGGGGGTGCTGCGCACCGTGCCGTTGGCCAAAAGCTGCGGCCACTGGTTGTTCAGGCCCGGCCCCAGCGGACGGAGGATGCGGTCGGCCTGGTTGAGCGGCACGAGTTTCTGTAGAGCCGATTGATCGACGTTGGTGGCCAGCGTTGGATTGAAGTTGCCGGCGAACCACAGGCGCCGGGCGCGTCCGGCGTAGAACATCTCAAGCCGCTGATCCTCTTTGAGGCTGGGGTTGCCGAAGAGATACTGGCCTGAACTCACGCCCATCCAGTTGCCGCTGCGCCACTGGCCCATGACCGCGGTCTGCCAGCCTCCGATGAGAACGTCGGCGAAGCGGTTGGCCCCGCTGGCGAACTTGCGGCCCTTGCCGAAAGGCAGGTCGTAGATGCCGTTCCAGCGCATCTGATGCGCGGGCACGGAGGTGGAGTTCTGATAGACGAGGCGGATCAACTGGTCGTAATTCAGCTTGCCGCCGCCGAGGAGCTGCTCGTTCTGAGGCGCCTTATTGGTGCCGTTGTTGTTGTTGATGCCGGCGCCGCCGGAGGTGAAGCCGCCGGCGTCGCTGTTGGTCAGGGAGCGGGTGAAGACGTGGAACCACTGGAAGGCGAGACCGCCGGAGAAGCGCCTCTCGACTTCAGTCTGGATTGAGTTCGTGTTCGAGTAACCGGTCTTGTTGGTGGCGTTGGCCAGGTTCCAGTCCTTGTTGACTCGCAGGAGGTCGCGGTTGCCGGGCGGGAGGGCTCCGGTGCGCGCGACATAGTTGTATTCGGCTTCGCGCTCGTTGAGGCTGTACTTCATTTCGAGGTCGCGGCCGTGATTGCCGGTGTAGGTGACGCGGAGAGCGGTTTCAGCCATCAATTCGCGCTCGATGGTGAAGTGCCAGGACTGGGCGCGCCCGTCCTGCCAGTTGAAGGGATCCCACGGCGTGAACGACTGGGCCGAGACGGGAATCGTGACCAGGCCCGCGGTGCTGACGGTGGCCTTTCCGACGTAGTAATCGGGCAGGGGAGCCACGCGGAGGGCGAAGGAAGAGGTGCCGTCCAGGATCGAAATGGGGTTGGTGTAGCGCAGGTTGAACGGGGCGTTAGTGCGGGAGGCCTGGAGGATCTGGGACAGCGGCATCGTCCAGAAAAACTCGCCGTAGCCGCCGCGGAGGACGGTCTTGCCGGTCAGTTTGTAGGCAAAGCCGACACGGGGCCCGAAGTTGTTGTTGTCGGCCGGGAGCAAGGCGCTCGGAATACCCACTTCGTTCGCCGTCTTCCATGTGAGGCCGCGATTTGCCCAGGAGGCGAGGGCCGATGGCGGGACGCCTGTGATCGATTCCATCCGCACGTCACGTGGCGTGACCACCTGGAAGACCGAGGCGATACTGCGCGGGTCGAGGTTGACGAGGCGATCCTGTTTCTCCTTATAGGGCGTCCACTTGTCCCACCGCATGCCGAGGTCGATGGTGAGACGCGGGGTGGCCTTCCAGGAGTCCTGGAGGTAGAGGCCCATCTCTTTCTGCTGGAAGTAAAAGAAGCCGCGGTTGAAGTTGTTTGAGAGGCTGCCGGGGAGGCCCAGAGCCATCGAGGCGAATCCGTCTCCGGTGAAGGGGACGGCATTGTCGCTGGCGGGAGCGTACTGGGCGGTCCAGGCGCCGGCGAAGCTATGCGAGCCTTGCGCCTGCTGGCGTTCCATGATGTTGTTCTGTTCCATGCGGAACTGCCCGCCGAACTTGAGGGTATGCGCCCCCTGAATCCACGTCATGTTCTCTTGAAGGATGTAGGCGGTGAGCTTTTCGGGCTTATAGTTGTCGGAGTCCCAGCCGAAGATCCCCGCGCCAACGCTGGGCCAGCCGAGGGCGCCCAAGGGGTTGGGGAGGCCGAGTTTTGCAGGCCAATCGGTGAAGTCCGCATTGGTGCCGGAATCCTTGGGGGACCGGTGGACGCCGAGCAAAAGTTCGCTCAGAAGAGCGGGCGTGATGGTCTTGGTATAGCGCAGCGAGACGTTGTGGACCTTGGCATCCTGACGCCCCGTTCCAAAGCCATCGCTGATCTCGGCGCGGGGAGCGCCGAAGACGCCGCCGTTCTGCCGGTAGTAGCGCGTCGAGCGGGTGTAGCGCAGCGAGATCGCATCGCTGGCGGACAGGTTGTGATCGCCGCGGACGGTGATGTTGCCGGTGTCGCTGATGATCGGGTAGTAGTCCCGCATGTTGACGCCGAGATAGGGGTTCGTCGCGTCGGTGGCGAGGTGTGTCACTCCCCGGAAGGTATTGAAAACGGGATTGAACCGGGCCGTCGGGATGATATTGCCGCTGAAGGGCAGGCGGATCCCAGTGGCGTTGGTGGTCGTCGGATCGAAGATATTGGTCTTCTGTCCGGCGCTGTTGATGATGTTGTCGAAGTTGCCTTCCCACATCGCCTCGGTCGGAACCGTCGATTGATAGTAGCTCTTCTGCCGCTGCCGAAGCCCTTCATAGGCGGCGAACCAGAAGCTCTTGTTCCGGCCGTCATACACCTTCGGGATGAAAATGGGTCCGCCGGCCGATGCGCCGAATTCGTTGCGGGCGAGGAAGGCGGAGGTGTTGCCGTCCTGCCGCTGGCGAGCTCTGAGCCCGCCGCCATTATTGCGGAAGGTCTCAAACATCGTGCCGTGGAACTGGTTGGTGCCGCTCTTGGTCACCAGCGTAATCGTGCCTGGGCGGGAGAACTGCGCGCCCGAGCCTACTGTTTCGATGCGAAACTCCTGGACAATGTCGAGGCCGGGCGCGACGCGCGCAATGCCGCCGCCGAAACGGTCGACCAGCGAGATGCCATCCAGGGTCATCTCGGCGGCGCCGACCTTCAGCCCGTTGATGCGTGGATTGCCGCCGCCTTCAACGCCCGGCGTCAGATCGAACAGGTTGGTGATCGAACGGCCGTTCAAGGGCAACTGCTGGATCCTGATTGAATCCTTGACGTCGCCCAGTTCCGAGCTCTCCGTGTTGATCACGGGGGCCGCCCCCGTCACCTCGACGATTGTGTCGATACTTCCGACTTCGAGGGCAGGCTCGATGACGGCCGTCTGTCCGGCCTGCAGTGTGATGTCGGCCGTCCACTTCTTGAAGCCTTGGAACTCGGCCGAAAGCTTGTACTTGCCGGGTGGAACGCCGGCAAACAGATAGATGCCCAAATCGTTGGTGGTTGCCTGACGCGCGATGTTCGTGCCGGTTTGAACCAGCACGACTTTCGCGTTTGGGACAGCGGCGCGGGCGGAATCGAATACGGTTCCTCGGACCACGCCTGTGCCGGTTTGCGGGAATGCGGGGGCTGCGAGGCAAATCAACAGCGCCGCCAGAAGCATGGGACTCCCAAGTTTCATACGCATAGCGAGCTACCTCAGTGTTGACATTTGAATTTCATTGCGGCCCAGGTCGCGGAGGAGGTCGTCGTCGAGGCCACGGGAGAAGATGGGCTGGATGGCGGTGCAGAGTCCTTCTAGGACATGGGCGGCGCCGGAGGAGGGCGTGATAGGACAGGATTCGCAATCGATGGGGCGGCCGTTGAGGCCGCCGGCCCTGCTGGAACCGTTGGCTTCGGCGAGTCCGCTGTCGCGGGCAGGTTCCGGGCGCCAGCCGAGGCCTTGGTCGCGAATGATGTCGAGCAGAAGAGCAGCGTTCACCTTGCGCATGCAGAAGGCACGCATACGGCCGTTGGAGGTGGGGTGGGCGGCGCGTCTCATGAGTACAGAGTATGTACGTTAACTTTCCTAACAATGCGAGTTGAACATAGGAGAACATAGGAAATGTTACAAGTCAAGAAAAACCAGCGCTTCCGGGCAAGTCTTTTTCGGCAAGGAGATCTGAAACTCGCGAATGGGGGTTTCCAGGCGTGATTTTCGACGAAACCGGGGTTGCTCGATTCAGGTAGCCTTGGCTGTCCGTCGTACACCTCGTTCGTTGCCGCCTTGAGCGCAGGCGCAGCCACTCCGACTCTGGCGATAATGCGCCTGGGAACCCGCTCCCCTGAAACTGGCCATTTTCATGGCTTGTTGCGGCCGGCAACGGCCATGTGGAACTCTGTCGAAAATGCGGTCAGGAACCCGCTCTCTGCGTTCGCGGTTGGCGCGAGTGGGGCGTCCGCCTGGCGATTCGGTAGTCCGTGTTTTCATCAACTTAGGTGGCCCCAGCGGGGCCATCCGGACTCTCTGCGTTCGCGGTTACTGCGATTGGGGAGTGCGCACGACCAATCCATGGTCTGCAGTTTCACCAACTTAGGCGACCCAGCCGGACCAAGTGGACTTCCTGGCCGGACAGTCCGCGATCATGGCGAGTGCCTGTTTAGATTACTGTTAGCGTGTCCGCGACTGGTTCGGCGGCGCAGGACCTTCGTAGGTGAATTGAAGCCCCCAGCCGGCATCAGCGGGGAAGTCGGGAAGGCGGAGAATTCCGATGACGCTGGATTGAAGCGTGCCGGCGCCGGCATCCTGCCACGCCCCGTTGCTGGGATCGAACCACTTTGCCCTGTAGATGCCATTGAGCCTGGCCCCCCGGATCTGGCTGCGGCGGCAGCCCTTTTCGAAGTAGGCGAGGAAGATGTTCTTGTCCGGCGTGCGGGCGGCATAGGCCCAGCCCTCGTAGGAGAGGATTTCGGCGGCCTTGTTGGGTGAAAAAAGGCCGGCGTTGCGGACCAGATCCTGGAAGCGCGGCCCGATCGAGAAGGCGAAAGTGCGGAGGTGACGCATCTGGGCGGCGGAATTCCATTGGGAGGCACCCCACATTTTTATGGGAGCAACGGGCTCGATGCCGGCTCCCCAGATCCCTTCCGCGCCATGGACATGTCCGCCGAGACCGCCTGACAGGAAGCTGCCATACATCGATGAGCGTACGAATTGATCGTCCCGATCGGCGCCGCCCGGCGCGCCGTGGAGGTAGCCCTTGCCACCGCCCTGCGACCGTACGTCGACGTAGCCGGAGTAGTAAGGCTCGCCAATGAGCGCCGGCTTTGGATTTGGCTGGTTGAAGATCCCGGTCCTTGTGAGCAGGGGATATTCGCTTCATGCGAGTCCAGTATCCGATAACAGGATCTCTATGTGAACGACGTTGAATCGACGACGGGAGGCGCGCGGGTGTTGCCGCGGGCTCGTGTTGATGTATGCTAGCGAGTCAAGAAGGGAAACAACGCCATGAGTGAATCCAAGACAATTCCCGCGTCACGACGCGAGTTTCTGACGCGTACAGCCAGCGTATCGGCACTAGCCGGCGTGGCTCTGCCGCATGTCCATGCGGCGGAGAACAACACCATTCAGGTCGCGCTGGTGGGCTGCGGCGGACGCGGCACGGGCGCGGCCAATGACTCGCTGTCGGTGATGAATGGGCCGATGAAGCTGGTGGCCATGGCCGACGTGGTCCCGGCGAAGTTGAACAGCAGCTACGACAAGCTGAAGACGCAGCATGGCGATAAAGTCGATGTCCCGCAGGAGCGCAGATTCCTCAGCTTCGACGCCTACAAGCAGGCGATGGATGCGCTGAAGCCGGGCGATGTCGTCATTCTCGGCACGCCGCCAGCGTTCCGCTGGGTGCAGTTCAGCTACGCCATCGAGAGGGGTCTCAACTGCTTCATGGAGAAGCCGATCACCGTCGATGGTCCGACGACGCGGCGCATGTTGAAACTGGCCGAGGCGGCTTCGGCAAAGAATCTCAAAGTCGGCGTCGGATTGATGGTGCGGCATTGCCGGGCGCGGCAGGAGTTGCTCAAACGGATTCAGGACGGCCAGATCGGCGACATCGTCGCCATGCGCGGCTACCGTATGGGGCAGGGCGGCGGCATCGCGGGTCCAAGGCCGGCGGACGAGAGCGAGCTGACCTACCAGATCAAACGGTTCCATGCGTTCCTTTGGGCCAGCGGCGGCGTGTTCTCGGATTACTACATTCACCAGATCGACGAATGCAGTTGGATGAAGGGGGCATGGCCGGTGGAGGCGCACGCGGTCGGCGGACGCCACTATCGCGGTGAATCGCTCGATCAGAACTTTGACACGTACTCGGTTCAATATGTCTATCCAGACGGGACGCGGCTGTACTTCGACGGGCGCAATATGAAGGGCGCGCGCGACGAGTTTGCCAGCTACGCGCATGGTTCGAAGGGTTCGGCGGTGATCTCGACGCTGTCGCATACGCCGGGCATTACGCGGATCTACAAGGGCCAGAGTATCCCGCGCGTGGACACCCGCAAGCAGTTGCCGCTGCCGCCGGATCCGAATCTGGTGTGGGCGTTCCCGCAACCGGAGAAGAGCCCGTATCAGTGGGAGTGGGACGACCTGACGGACGCCATCCGCCAGAACAAGCCCTATAACGAAGTGAAGCGCGGGGCCGAGGCGAGCCTGGTGGCATCTATGGGCCGCATGGCCGCGCACACGGGGCGGATCGTGACGTTTGACCAGATTCTGAACAGTACGCACGAGTTTGCGCCCGATGTGGACAAGTTGACGATGGACGGTCCAGCGCCGTTGCAGTTGGGTCCGGACGGGAAGTATCCGGTGCCGGAGCCGGGGATAAAGATCGACCGGGAGTACTAGAGGTTAGTCACAGGTTAGAGGCGGGCTCCAGACGGGGTCCGCCTCTGAGTCGTTGAGGTGGTTTCAGCGCCAGTCCTCTGCCCAGCAGGCCGCGCTCGGCGTGGGCCGCGCTGCACATTTTTTCTCCCAGTGGCTAGGTCATCGACTCGCTGGTTGAGAAGGGTGATTTCGTGGAGGTGAGGGAGACATGAACAAGAGATACAGGAGTGAGGCGCTGGCGGCCATTCACGAAACGATGGAGACGCTGCACGAGGCCGGCGCCATCGACAAACAGACAATGCGGCAGTTTGACGAGGCCTGCCTGACGCCCGTGAGGCCGATGACGCCCGACGAGATCAAGCAGATTCGCGAGCGGGAGAAGGTGAGCCAGACCGTCTTTGCGAACTATCTGAACGTGACCGCAAGTCTGGTAAGCAAGTGGGAACGCGGGGAGAAACGGCCGTCGGGGGCGTCGTTGAAACTGCTGACGCTGGTGGAGAAGAAGGGGCTCATTGCGGTGGCGTGACCCAAGTCTCCCATGGCGTCTCGTCTGTCCAAGGCTCGAGTCAGGCCTTGCGCCGCCGATTCGAGTTCGAGAGAATATGAGCGCCGGATGCTGGCAATATCATGGCAACTACCATAGCGGAAGCGTTCTCTAGGCTCAAAGCCAATCTCGAAATATCTGGGCTTCAGGAGTCGGGCGTTTCGGCTCGACAGCAGCACGTGAGGCAGGTCGTGAGCTCCGGCCTCACGATCCACGATTCATTTTTGACTGGGTCGTATTCCAGATCCACAATGATCGCCCCTCTAAGCGAGGCCGACCTGGATGTGTTCTTCGTTCTCGGCGCCTCGTATTTTCATGATTACGAGAAGCAGAATGGAGGTCCAGCAGGCCTGCTGGAGCTAATGAAGCGAACGCTTCGGAAGACCTACACGCAGACCCCAGATATCAGTCGCAACGGACAAGCCGTGACCATTCGGTTCGCTGACTACGCCGTTGATGTTGTTCCTGGGTTCAACAGACAAGGTGGCGGCTACTTGATCCCCAACTCGATTTCTCAGTCGTGGATCTCCACCAATCCAAAGGCACATGTGGAAATCTCGGCGCGAGCTAACGACGCGCACAACGGCGACTTCGTCCCGCTGGTGAAAATGATCAAGGGGTGGAACCGTATTATTGGAAGGGCGTTCGGATCATTCCACTTGGAGGTCATGGCATTCATGATAATGAATGGTGTCACGATTTCTGATTTCCCATCAGGCATGCGCTACTTTTTCGACAAGGCACGCGACCTAGTCCGGCAGCAGAATCCCGACCCGGCAGGTTACGGTGGCGACGTCGGATCATACATAAACACCCAAGACAAGATTCAACAGGCTGTTTCCAAGTTCCAGGTGGCCTTCGACTACGCTGTGAGAGCAGAGGACTTCGGACGGCGGGGGCACGTGCGAGATTCGATAGAAACTTGGCGGAAGGTGTTCGGAGATTACTTTCCTGCATATGGCTAGCAACTTGCCAGCGCCACCGGTGACAACTGCCGAACGGGCTGTGACCCAAACTGCGGGAGAAATCTCGAAAGAGGCAATGCGCGTCGAGGAGAGCGCCTTGTACAGTTCGAAAGGGCACTTCGAAGCGGCAGGACTCTGGAACAACTCTCACTTATGGATTGGCGTTTCGATCTCGGCCCTTTCCGCATTGGCGGCGGTCGTCACGTTTTCGGAGGCGCACCGTTGGGCGGTCATCGTCCTTTCCCTTCTGGTCGCGACGCTATCGGGAGTCTCCACTTTCCTGAATCCTAACGATAAATCTTCCGCGCACCGAACTGCGGGCAACAGCTACGACGCCCTCCGCACGAAGTCGCGGATTTTCTCGAAGATTGGCTGCTACAGGGAGGGCAACACGGAAGCGATCCTAGACAGAGCGCTTCGGGATCTCTGCGACGAGAAGCACCGATTGGACCAAGGCAGCCCGCAGATCCCAGGATGGGCGTATCGGAGTGCCAAGAGAGGCATAGAGGCCGGAGAGGGTGCCTACCAGGTGGATAAGCCACCGCCTGGAGCAGATACCGCGCAGTCGTAGTTGGGAGATCAGCAACGCTGGGATTCCGACCGTGTAAGCTATCTTCTCTAGAACTCAGCCGCGCAGAGCCCGGGCGGTAGCTGCCCAGAGACCGATTTGCCTGGCAAAGCTACCCGTGGCGGATGACCAGGACGTCGCCGTCTTTGACTATGTACTCTTTGCCTTCCAGTTTGAGTTGAGCCTTCTCTCTTAGGCCGGGGTAGCCGTTGTTGGCTACGAGGTCTTTCCAGTTGCAGACCTCGGCCCGGATGAACTTCTTTTCGAAGTCGGAGTGGATGGCTCCGGCGGCTTTCACGGCGGTTGAATTGATTGGAATTGTCCAGGCGCGGACTTCGGTCTCGCCGGCGGTCAGGAAGCTCATCAGGCCCAGCAGGCGATAGACGGCTTGGACCATGCGGTTCATGCCCGATTCCTTCAGGCCGTAGCTGGTCAGATACTCCTGGGCTTCGGCGGCGGGGAGTTCGACGAGTTCGGCTTCGATGTTGCCGCAGATGGCCGAGACTTCGGCGTTTGGGCGGCCGGGGAGGAGTTTGGCGCGGTACTCTTCCTCGATCTCGTGGAGGCGGGAGGCGTCGCCTTCTCCCAGGTTCAGGACATACAGGATCGGCTTCTGCGAGAGGAACTGGAAGCCGCGAAGGCGCTTCTCGTCATCGTCGTTCAGTTCCAGTGTGCGGAGGGGTTGGTTGTCTTCGAGACGGGCCTTGGCTTCGACGAGGAGTTCGTATTCGCGGTCGAGGCCGGGGTCCTTGATCTTCTTGCGATCTTTGTCAAGGCGCTCGATGCGCTTTTCGACGACGACGAGGTCGCTCAGGATGAGTTCGAGATCCACGTCGGCGATGTCGCGCTCGGGATTGACGTCGCCTTTCTCGTGGGGGATGCTCTGGTCGTCGAAGATGCGGACAACGTGGGCGATGGAGTCGGCCACACGGAGGCTGGCGAGGTAGGCGGGTTCGCGCAGGGCTTCCTTCGAGATCGATGGGAAGTCGACGAACTCGATGCTGGCGTGGGTGACCTTGGGCGGCTCGTAGATCTTGGCCAGGGCGTCGAGGCGGGCGTCGGGGACCTTGGTGACGCCGATGCGGGTCTCCATAGCTCCGACGCGGCCGGCTTCGTGGACGCCCGTCAGGATAGTGAACAAACTGGTCTTGCCCACCATGGGCAGACCGATGATGGCTGTCTTCATGACACCTCTTCTAACTTCATTTGACTGGAGCCTGGATGGATCTCACGAACACAGCGGCCGGAACCCGCTCTCTGCGTTCGCGGCCTCAGGCGTTGGCGTCCCTTGTCGCGGCTGGCAACGGCCAGGTGGAACTCTCTTGTTTTCATTAGACCGCCTCTAAAGGGGGACCTCGATGCGGCTGAGGATCTCTTCAATGACGCGTTCGGCGGCTTCGGAAGAACGGGCCGCGAGGCCGGAACGCTGGTGCATCACGACGCGATGGGCGAAGACCGGGACGGCGAGGCGCTTGATGTCGTCGGGGATGACGTAGTCGCGTCCCTCGATCATGGCCAAGGCCTGGCTGGCGCGGTAGAGCGCCTGAGCGGCGCGGGGGCTGACGCCAAGGGCGAGTTGATCGTGGTTGCGGGTCTCGTCGACAATGCCTAGCATGTAGCCGACAAGCGATTCGTCGACGCGGATCTTCTCAACCTCGGTCTGCAAATCGAGCAGCTCCTCACGAGTGAGGACGGGCTGCATCTGCGATGCGCGCTCGAGAGCGTGATTGCGGACGATGGCGCGTTCGCTTTCGCGGTCGGGGTAACCGATCTTGAGGCGCATCAGGAAACGGTCGAGTTGGGATTCGGGCAGAGGGTATGTCCCGTGATGCTCGACGGGGTTCTGCGTGGCGATGACCAGGAAGGGCTGGGCCATCGGGAGCGTCTTGGCGTCGATGGTGATCTGGCGCTCGTTCATGGCTTCAAGCAAGGCCGACTGGGTCTTGGGCGTGGCGCGGTTGATTTCGTCGGCCAGCAGGAAGTGGGTGAAGATGGGGCCGGGCTTGAACTCGAATTCGCCGGACTTGGAGTTGTAGACAGTGACGCCGAGGATGTCGCCGGGCAGCATGTCGGAGGTGCACTGGAGCCGGTGGAAGCCGCAATCGACCGAGCGGGCCAGGGCCTGGGCGAGCGTGGTCTTGCCGACGCCGGGCACGTCTTCGATGAGCAGGTGGCCGCGCGAAAGCAGGCAGACGGTGGAGAGGCGGACGACCTCGGGCTTGCCGCGCAAGACGGCGCCGAGGGCGGCTTCGAGTCGCGCCACTTTCGAATCGCGTGAAACGATGGCCTGCGGTTGCGGCATTCTCTTCAATCATACCGACGACGCGGGCGTCGGGGCGGAAAGTTCTGGCAGGCTGTCGAGATCAAGGATTCGGAATGTCGAGCGGAATACGCAGAAGCGCCCCCTTGCCGCGGCGGTCCCAGATGACGGCCTGGCCGTTTTCGACGGCGAGGAGTTGCGCGCCGCGGGGCAGAAGGGCTCGGGATGCGGTGAGCCAGCGGCCGTTGCGCGGATCGAGGGAGAAGAGGGCGTAAGGGGTTGTGAAGGACTCTTCGGCCCGTTGGCGGATGGGTAGTAACGCAACGACCGTTTCGTTCCAAGCGGCCATGCTGATGCGGGAACGGCCGCTTGAGGGACTACCGGCGTTGAAGTTCACTGGTTGAGAGGTGTCCGGCGACAGCCTGACGACCGAGCCGGCACTTGGATTCCAGATCCAGGCGGTACCGTCAGAGACCATCAACTGGGGATCGCCCAACGCGGCGGTCTTCCAAGGGGGACCTACGCCTGATGCGAACTGGTCGCGCCGCAAGAGGGGTTTCAGGTCGCCGTCGAGAGTCAGCAGCCAGAGCACGGCGTGAGGTTCGCCGGCGACCATTTTGCGGAAGTCGGGGCCCATGCACAGGAGATTCGTTTGGTTCCAGGCGAGGTTTTCGCAAAAGACGTCGCCGGTGGCGAGGGCGGTTGGTGGCGAAGGATCGTTGGGCTTGAAGAGCAGGACGACGTTGGTCATCACGCCCACGTTCATCGAGGCCGACGCGCTGACGGCGAGGATGCCGTTTGCGTTGAGGGAGAAGTCGCGGATGGTGATGCGGCGGAACTGGCTCGCCCTGCGGGCGACTTCGACGTGCGTCCTGCCGACCCAGACGCTTTCGTCGCTGGGGTCGAGGCGGAGCAACTGGCCGCGCTCGAATTTGAGCGACGCGGCGTACACGGGAAGGGCCGCCGCCAGCATGACAATGAGTGCCGCCAATCCGCCCACTCTCCGAGTGTAGTCGCGCATGGTATAGAATGCTTCCGACATGCTACCCGACTATCTGGCGAAAGCCGTCCCTAACGCGCTGACCAATCGCGCACCCTGGTACAAGAACACGGCGCCGAGCTATGCCGGCACTTTTCTGTGGATCGCATTCTATAGCGCCATCGGCGTGGGCACGCTCAGCCGCGCGCCGATCACCCTGCTTCTGCTGGGCCTCGCCGCCGCCGGGCTGCTGTGTTACATGTTCTACTACGTCCCGGCGATGCTGGGCATGAAGACGGGTTACCCGCTCTATGTGGTCGCCAGTTCGACGTTCGGGACGCGGGGCGGCTATGCGATGCCCGGCTTGCTGATGGGCGTCCTGCAGGTGGGCTGGTTTGCCGTGGGGACGATGTTCGCCACGAAGTTCATCCTGTCGGCATTCGGTTCTCAGGCAGGTCCGGGGACGCTTCCGTTCATCCTTATTGGCGTGGCATGGGCGCTTGGGATGGGGTTCGTGGGTGTGCAGGGGATCAAGTACGTCGCCCGCGTGGCCCTGCTGTTGAACTCCATTCCGCTGTTGATGCTCATTATTGTCTTCGCCAGGACATCGCCCGGCATTGCGCAGCATCAGGCGGCCGATCCCGCGCCCTACGTCGGAGTCACGCTGATCATGCAGATGGTGATCGGCTTCTTCGCAACCGCGGGTGCGGCGGGTACGGATTTCGGAATGAGCAGCCGCGACGGGCGCGACGTGAAGTGGGGCGGATTGGTGGGCATCGCGCTGGCGGTCCTGATTGCGGGCGGACTGGCACTGCTGTCGGTGGCAGGCGCGAAAGCGATGATGCCGGACCTCACGACATACACCTTTGAAGCGGTGATCGGCGGAATGGGCGGCTGGCTGGCGTCGGCGATGTTCTTCCTGTTCATCGTGGCATCGATCCCGCCGAGTTGTTTCTGCGCCTTCATCATCGGCAACTGCTTCTCGACGATGATTCCCAGCGTGAGCCGGATGGTCTCGACGATGGTTAGCGTGACGATCGCGGCGATTCTCGCCGTGACTGGCGTGACGCAGGATCTGATCGGAATTTTCACCATCGTGGGCGCGTCGTTCGGGCCGGTCTGTGGGGCGATGACGGCGGACTATCTGCTGAGCGGCGGCAAGTGGACGGGTCCGCGGGAAGGCATCAACTGGGCCGGCTACGGCGCCTGGGCAGCCGGATTCTTCGTCGGCATCCTGACGTTCATCCCGGGCTTTGAGGCCTACACGGAGACGGCGCAACCGCTGGCTCTGTGGAGTTTCGTCACCGGGTTTGTGGTGTACGCGATCCTGGCGAAGTTGGGGCTTCAGCCGAAAACCGTGGCCATTACGGGAGAGTGAGGCGCGCTACCGGCCCTTGGCGGATGCGGCGTTCCCGCGCCATGGGCGTTTCAACCCGTTCAGCCAAGAGACTTCGGCGACTCGCGGGGGGCCGCGTTGGCCCCTCGGCCGGTTCGCGGCAGCTTGCCTAACGTGGCGAGCTGAAACCTGCGCCGCCAACGCCCGGAAGAGCCTCCGCCACGCGCAGGCGTCCGTCAGTCGTCTCGTCCACGAAAAACCGCCGCAGCTTGTTTCCATCGAATAGAGCGGCTCCGAACTCCGTCGCCATGACGAGGTGACCGCCAACGCGAGCGATCTCCCGCACGACATCCCGCAGCACCAGCCGATTCACTTTCTGCGTTGCGCGATCGAATCGAAGCACTCCACCGCCGCTACTCGCCCATTCGCCGTGACCTGCCAGCGCCAGCCAAACCGCATCAGTCTCCACCAGCATCGCAGTGACCGACCAGTCCTTGATTTCCTCGGGCGAGTAGATTCGGTACTCGCCCGCTTGCGCATCGAAATAGCCGAACCCGCCCACGCCTGTAAACCCTTCGCCGTCGTAGAAGGTCTTCGCAAACCAGAGCGTGCCGTCCGCGATCTGCCACGGCCCTATCTGTTCGTCGATTGACGCGACATCGCGGCTGTAACCACTGTTCACGCGCTTGGGCCGGGCCACGCTGAAATCGTCGTATGTGCTTTGCGGCAGTGGGAACCGCTTCACCGCTCCACCGGCTCGCTCCAGGACAACAAGCCTCTCCTCCAGCGTGGCGGAAACGTCCTTCTCGCCCCGCGAAAGAGTGAACCGGTTGCCTGGCCCGAAATGGACCGGCTTGAATTCCTTTGGTTCCAGGTGAATATAGGGGCGCTGCTCCGCTCCGGTGCCGTCCGTGCCCGCCGTAAACGGGACACGCCTCGTCCAACGCCCAGCTTGCGCGCCACTCAGCAGCCGGAATGCAGGCTCGCGTCCCGGAAGGTACTCGATGGCGACCAGGCGTCGCCAATCCGTGCCGACGAGCACCGTCTTCTCCCCCGATACGAAGACGTGGTGCATCGCAAACGGGTCATAATCGACTCGCTTCACCAGCGCCTTTGCGCGAACATCATGGACGAACTTTCGGTTCGGCTCGGGTATGCCCTTCTCTGGCGTGCAGGAGAGTACGACGTCCGTCGCCGTTGCGCGTTCGACCCGCGCATAGCACGCGCCGTCACCATGCCCGTTCTCGACCGTAATCTTGTACATCAACCCCGGCTCGCCTCGCCGCTGGAGGAAGAGCCCGAGCTTCGTTTTGTCGTCCCACCAACCTCCCTCACCAACTCCCGTCCGCCGATCTCCCGGACTGCCCAACGCAACCACAATATCCAGTTCCGAATCGACGGCTGCTCGATGGAGGAGCCGGACATGGTACACGCCATCGACCTGACTCCGCATCAGGTGTACCACTGCCAGGTCTGCCTCCGAGGCGGACCACCCGCAGGCGGCGAGCAGCCAAACACAATGTCTTATTGATACCCGCGAGCGCACCATGCCTTCATGTTATAGGACCGAACCGGGCTGGCAGGAAGGCAAGGCCGGTCGTGGAACCTGGGACAGAACCTGGGACAGCCGTCCCAGCCGGGATTTGTGAAAGATCCGAACGACTCAAAGCCGAGTTCAGCCCGTGGCGCATCCTTGCAAGTCATTGGTATGCAACGAATACAAGCCACAAAGTGGTTCGGTCCGTCGAATCGCATTGACGGCCGGACTCGGCATGGAGACTCTCACATAGCAGGCGCGGACCGCAACAGCTTGCGGTTGCAGCCCTTCAAACGGCAGTATGATGGGCAGCCAAGGATGGTCACAGGTCAAGATTGTGACAAAAATGCCGCTGGGACGGCTGTCCCAGGTTAGTCCCAGTCCCAGGTTTCAGGATATCGAACCAGGCGCCTTTCACTTTGTACTTGCCGATGAGTTCCTCGTTCGCTCTCGCGACCAGATCGAGGTATGGAGAGTTCATGCAGATCCACGGCCATGCGTCGCCGGGGATGCCGCCGATCACCGAACCGTCTCGATTGAGCATCCGCCACTCGGGGTTGGAGCGCGCCACGCGGACGTCCCAGACGAGCGAGTAGTAATAGGGGACGTCGATGCCGGAAGCGATGCAGTGCATCACCATTTCGCCCAACATGTCGAGGCCGAGCTTGAGGTTCGGGTGGCGGTGGGCGATTTGGGTATCGTAGTAGGCCCAGCCGTGGTGGCACTTGGCGAAGACGTTGATGGAGTTGACCCGTGCGGCTTTAAGGATTCCCGCGAATTCGCGGCCGTCGAAATCGACACCGACGTTGGGGATCTCTTCGGAAGTATGGAAGTCCAGGTGGACCTGCCGGAAGGGCAGGGCAACCGGACTGCCCGCGCCGAAGACCCGGAACGGGAATGCGCCCAACGGGGAGAGGCTGAAAGTCCGGCGAGCGATGATTGACATAGGGCTCGACCGGCATCGTACCGGACCCGTGATAAGCCCTCAACAGGAGCGCGGTTCAGTCCTCTTTGATCGGCGACAATTAGAACTTCCGGCCGGCGACAATTAGAATTCCCTACTGG
>CAZLDN010000087.1:0-21622 GCA_964558355.1 uncultured Candidatus Solibacter sp. | reverse complement strand
ACCAATCCGGTTCTCGTCGATTCCACAGATGGGATCGTGGCGGGCCACGGGCGGCGACTGGCGCAAGGTTTTCTCCGGCAACTCCACATACAAGGACAACTTCGCGGCCGGAACCGCGTTCATCGTCATCCGGCGCAGCGACGCCAAGGGCCTGCAACTCACCAAGCCTGGCGATCACGCGATGGTGGCATACGTCCAGATGGGCATGCGCGGTTGGGTGTGGACCTCGCCCGGCGTGCGAGTCTTCGGCCCGGCCCTCGTGAATCCTGTTTGGATCGCCATCAACATGCTGTTCCGGGCGCGCGGCCTGCGCCTTGGCTCCGGCGCGCCCACGCAGCAACTGGACTTCGCGGAGACCTTGTTCGACGTGCAAGCCGCACTCGATGCGGCCGCAGTCTGCGACCAGCAGGTGACCGCGCTCGTCGGCGCCGGCAGCGAGACGCAATTCAAATTCCGGGGCGTGCTGCAGGAGGAGAAGCCGCTGCGCGACTGGCTCCAGGAAGTGCTCATGAATTGCCTGGGGTACTACACGTTCTCGTTCGGCAAGCTCAAGGTTGGCGTGCGCGTGAACTCCTCGACGGTCGAGGCATTCACCATTGGGAACATCGTTTTCAATTCGCTCCAGCTGGCGCCGCTGAAGCCCTCTTTCAACCACCTCACTGCCAACTTCGCGGACCAGGACTACCAGTTCGTTAACAACTCGGTCACCGTCTACGACATTGATCGCGCTACGCTTCTGGGCGGCGCGGCGGGTCCGCTCTTCCTGAAGTCGAATGTGAACCTGGCCGGCACCTGCACCAAGTCGCAGGCGGCGCGCATCGTGAGCATCCGGCTGCGCGAGGAGTTGGGCGGCACCAGCATCACGGAGTGGAAGGCGGCGCGCCAGTTGGTTTTTCGGACGACGGTCCTGGCGCTCAACACCGAGCCAGGAATGGTCTGCTCGATGACGCATCCGGACATGCCGGGCGGCCTGGGCGAGTTCCGCGTATCGTCCTGGAAGCTCAACAAGGACTACTCCATCGACATTCAGGGCCGCACAACCACGGACTCGATGTACGACTTGGTCGCCGGCCCGAAGCCCGCCGATGTTGTGGCCACGCCGGTTCCGGACGAGAACCTGCAAGACACTGGAGTCCCCGGCATCGTGAATGGGACGCCAAAGCTGTCCGACTACGGCACCTTCGCCCTCGACCAGATCGACGTGCTTCCGGACGCCTCCGGCAACGCGAATATCGTGGGCGCGAACGAGGTCGCGATGTCTCTGTACTACATCGACGAGCTTGCGACCGATCTGTGGGCCAGCCTCGACGCCGCCATCGACAAGGACACCGATCCGGTGACGGTAGCATGCACCGTTAATCCGGACACATCCCGCTCTTTCAAGGTGGGCGACTTCGTGATCTTCAACGACGAATCGCGCGATCCGAACGTCGGTTACCGGCGCTCCTACGAGTGCGCCCAGATTGTTGGTCCCGGCGCTACCGGCGATGTGGTCCCAACCGGAAGTTTTCAATTCCAGAGACACTGGCCCGGAGAGCCGGCTGATTGGGCGTCATTCGAGACGCTGCGGTGCCCGCACGCGAAGGGCATCCGATTCTTCAGGCTCGACTACAAGATCTTCACGTACTCCGTGAAGAAGGGCTTCTTCCGGACCCCCGGTTTGCCCGCCCGCATCGAGGCGACGCTGCCCTCGGCGTGCGTGCTGGCGGCGGTTGTGGGTGTCGCAAACCATTTCGGGTATGGGCCGTTCACTACGTTTCCGCTCTCGCATCACAACGAGCCGTTCATGCCCGGCGACCGCACCTGCTCCGGCGGCGCCTACACGTTCCAAGTCCCCGGTTCGCTCGCGGCGCAGGACAACGTCGCGATCCCGATGAAGGTTCAGAACGCCGCCTCGATCCGGTGTGTCTATGCGTACCTCCAGCAGGGGACCAGCGACGGCCAGTCGGCATTCGTCGTGAAGTATTCGACCGATGGCGGTACGGCATGGAACGTGCTAGAGAAGATGGGCATCGCGCAGAACATCGGGACGCCGTTCAAAAACACTTGGGATTTCCTCGTGGCGCAAGGCTACGGTAAACCGGAGACGCGCCGCCTGCCGTATGACGACTACGGGCTGATCACTACCGCGCTGATCACCGGCAGTGGAGTCGCGCAGGCGGTGGCGACGGCTTCCTATGACGCATCCATCAGCGGCCTGGTGCCCGGCGACTTCGTGTTCCTGGAGTTCGGCCTGGCCAACGAGGAGCACGTGAACGTGATCTCGGTGGATGCGGTGAACCAGACCTTCACTGCCATCGTGACCAGGAACCATCCGGCGGGATCGAGCATACGACCCTCGATCTGGCCTACAGCAGTGCTCCTCGAGGGCAACGACCTGGCGTTTGATATCAAGGCGGTGGCGTCGCCCAACGCTGGTTCCGACCTGACCGTGGTGGTCCAAACGTGACATGTCTTTGCCCAGAAGGACCGTTCCGCTATCCCGGGCCATGACGGCTGTCGATTCTCCCAATTGGGAGTATAGTGAGGGCATGAGCACACCACCGCCTACAGCTCCCGAAGCCGTTCAACGGCCAATTGCGGAGCTTGGCGTCGTTTGGCCGGACTACCTGGCTTCCTATGGAGCCCTGGAGCAGCATTTTCGCGCACAGCTTGAAGGGCTCACCAATACGGAAAAGGGTGTCAGGTTCGCAACGTTCGTCCAACGACTGGTGCCTCAGACTGAGCGTGGCTCAAACTATGGCGTTCCGGAACTCAACCCGAAGCGCTCGGACGACCGCGGAGTAGATCTGACTGCGAAGGGCAAGGATGGCACTTCGCTGCTTCACATTCAAGCGAAGCTCTGGATTGATACAGCCGACGCCATCGATTCAATACTGAGCAAATTCAAAGACTTTTTGTCGACTTACCACCTTGGCGATGGTGACCAGGCTCGCCTGCGTTTTGAGGATGTCCCCATCAGTTTTCAGGTTGTGACGTTGTCGTCACTGAACAGGATTCTGGAGAAATATAAGGGCAAGCAATACGCATCCAAGGAGTTCTTTGAAGCTCTTGTCCGCGAGGACCGCTTGAACTTTACGGATGGGCCGGAAGTCTTCAAGTTACTCAGGAACTCGTATTTGAAATTGGGCGAGATTCCGAGAGAACTTCGCGTCACCTTAGTGACGGCTCCCATCCCGATTGGCAACGTCTACCTCGGCGCCATATCAAGTGACGAGCTGAAGCGCTTGTACGAGGAATTTGGCGATGCGCTCTTCTTCGAGAATATCCGAGATTTTCTGGATACGTCCAAAGCCACAGAAAGAAGCGGGCGGACGACACCCAATCAAGAAATCACTCGAACTGTCATCAACGAGCCCGAAGCAATGCTAGCCAGGAACAATGGTATCGTATTTCGGGCCGACGCCATTTCTAGGATAGACCCCGATGGGTCGCTCTTGCTTACGAGGGGCAGTATAGTCAACGGCTGCCAGACGACGATGTGCATTGTCAACGGTGCCACCCGGACATGCCACGTTCCCGTGAAGTTCGTTGAGACCTCAAACTCCTGGGATATCGCCAAGGCCGCTAACTATCAGAACTCGGTTGCAGACATCGATTTGGAATTGGCTCGGCATCTGCGCCCCCAGATTGTCAAGCGTGCGGCGAATATTGCCGGCATCCAGATCATCGACGGCAAGGAATCTGCATTCCAGATTATCGACGCCATCTATAACCGAAGAGTCGCATACGCGGAGACACGTCTCTTCTACCTCGGCCTGTTCAGCAGGCAACCGAACAACCTCTTTGCCGCGAACTACACCGAGATCGTTCGGGAGGTAATGAGCTGCCTGTACGAGGATGATCTTTACGGCAGCCAGATATTCGAGACGCTGTTCGCCTTGCAGAACGCTTGCCAGACTGCCCTGATCGAAGCACAGAAGGTCTTTACGAACCCGACATACGCGGCGATGTTCGAACGCTTTTACAAAGAGGACAGCCCCTCTTATCGGTGCTTCGTTGGCATCTTGGCGCTTTGTGGAGCAGTCGGGAGCAATGTAGCTGAACGCCTGCCCGACACTGCGGCGGAGACCGAACGAATGCGAGGATTCCTTTCTGAGGCCGGGCGCATCTTGCAGGAGAGTCCCGAACGCTTTTCGCGGTATTACCTGCTCGCGGCGAAGACATGGATGGGCCTCATGATGGATGCGGGCTCTGATGAGGGTGCCATTCGGCAGTTCATGAATTTACAGAGCCGGAGCGCCAATTTCGTGCAGATGTATAAAAAACTCTGTCTCGAAGCTGATCTTGACCAGCAGCTCACCAAGGAGCATTCCTCCTGAGTAGCCCGACTGCGTTGGCTGCGGGTTACGCAATTGGTGGAAGGGGCTTGCGTCCATAAAGCGGCACAGGGGCGAACATACAGCGAGAGTAATTGGCGTCGTCGGTGATCTGTCAGCGGCGCGGTGCAAATCGCCAACCTTGGCGGCTTTCTGAGATAGAAGATAGCAATATCTTAACGATGAGCGTTCAGCCGCTCCACATCTTCGACCCGCGCCGGAACTTCCAGTTGCAGGGCTTCGCCGGGCGCGCCGCGACCACCACGATCCACGACGCCACGGAGACGAGTGTCTCCATCTCGGGCATCTTCCAAGCTGCGGAGGACTTCGCGGTCCTGGGCTGGTGGAGTGCTTACGATTACTTCAACCACCTCCGGCTGAAGCACTTGCCGAAGACCGACCTCTCTGGCCTGAAGCTGGAGTTCGACATCGAGTATGACCCGACGCTTGACGGCGCGATCCGCCTCGACGCGGCGAAGTTCCCGTCCGTCTCCTGGGACGCCATGACGTTCGTCACCGGCTCGGGCGACATCCACGACGTGCGCCTGCTGGATCACGCGACCGTGGTCTCCGGGAACGAGACCGCCGCCACGATCCTCATCGATATCAGCGGCGACGAGAACATGGACGGCGGAATCGATTGGCTCCACCTCTACTTCCGCGATACCCGATACACGGTGACCAGCACGGACTGCCGGGTTGAAACTCAATTGAGCGCCGCAGTGAAGGCGGGCGATGTGAGCTTGCCGGTCGGCAGCACGGCGGGCTTCGCGACCGCTGATGGCATGTGGATCGAACGATCTGGCACAAACGAGGAGCAGACCACCGTAGTCGGAGTAGGAACGGGCGCGCTCCACGCGAGCGTATCGATGGGCCACCCAAGCGGCTCTTACGTGACCCGTAAGACGAAGGCCTGGCATGTGGCGCAGAAGCTTGCGGACATCATCAACACTGCGGGCGCTTCCGTCGCTGGCCGCTTTGGCCCGGACCAGAGCGGCGTGATTCACGCGCAGGCGTGGGCCAGCGGCCCGAGCACCGGCGGCATCACCTTGACGTTCGTGCTGGGCACCGGGGCGACATCGCGGTACGGGAAACTCGGGAATCTGGATCGCGTCTTCGTCGCGCACGGCCGCACGCTGGCCGGCGTCCCGGTTGGCAGCGGGCAGGGATTCCAGTGGACGGCCGGCAGCGGGGCCACCATCTTGTTCGCCAACGGCGACAACAACACGAAGTACCACGTCACGCTCGACTTCACGCAGACCTTGCTGGACAAGAACGGCGCGGTGGTTCCGATGAGCGATTGCCGCAAGATGTACATGGTCTTCGCGCCGCGATTTGAGAACGTTGAGCAGGACCTCCAGGACGGCTGCTTCCTCACCGCCGGTGTCGTCGCCTCCGATACGGCGTGGACGGTGGACGACACCTCGAAGCTCACCGGAGGCCGGTACTTCATCGGCACTCCAAATCTGGAGGAGCGCATTCAACTGCTGTCCGTGGTCTCGGGCACCCAGATCACCGTAGTACGCGGTTTCGAAGCCTCGACGCCCGGCTCGTGGCCGGCGGGCACGCGCCTCAAGAAGCTCTCGCCACTCTCCGGTTTCCCCGGCAACGTCGAGTGGGGCTGCGCGATCTCCAATATCGCGATCACCGGCGACGGAAGCCTGAAGGTCGGCGGCGGTTCGGATCGGATCGAGGAAACGGACGCGCGATGCACCTACACGGGCTTTTGGGAGGACTATGCCTATGGCGGCGCCTTCCCGTCGCAGTGGTGGAGTAAAGGGCACGCGAAGCGCACCGCACCCTCGAACGGTCTGGACGTTCGCAAGGTCACGCTCCGGTACTCGTACCCGCGCCAGCACGATCTTTACCTTGGGACCTTTCTCAACTCCGATTGCGGCAAGGTCACAGTCTCCGTCGATGGCGTGCCAACCACGCATGATCTGTACCTGGCAGAGTACGGCGGCACCACGGCGAACTTGAAGGTGCGCGGCGGCGTGGCGGCGGGTAACCACACGGTGGAGATCACCGCTACGTTCACCAAGAATGCGGCCAGCAGCGGTTACTACTTCTACTTCGATTACCTCTGGCCGCTCGAAGCCCAGGACGTTCCGGACGCGCCGCAGACCTACAGCGACGTGTCCCTCGCCATGGATTTCGACACCGACCACGGCTACAAGAAGCCTCCGGCCTGGCATCTCTGGCAACTCCAGAAACTCGGCTTCAAGGGCCACGCCGACGTCTACATGGGCGTCTTCTGGAACAACAAGCGGCGGCGCATCAACGCCACGTACCCGTACGCCACGGTGGTGTTCTCCGGCACGCCGGTGGCAGGCGACGTAGTCTCGTTCTCGATTGGCGGGACGACGGTGAATCACGCCATCGGGTACGGGGAGACGCTGCAAGGGATCGTCTCCGACATGCGCGCGATCATCAACGGCCTATTCGTTGGCGTGTGGGCCGACGATAACTTCGGATCAAGCACCACGCTCCGTATCCAATCGAAGACTCCAGCGTGGACATACACCGGTGTCGCGATGAGCGCGCCGAACTCCGTCACGCTAACACTCAGCAACAACCTGGGCACAGCGGGTGCCGAGGGCGAGTGGGAAATGATCGACGCCGTTTCTCCAGTGATGACCGAGGGCGCACGGAAATGGATTCGCGACCTCGCCCGCCAGTTCCAGGAGGCTGGTATCAATGCGTCGTTCGCGTTCTCGATGGAGTGCTACCTCCCTCCAGCAGCGATGCGCGCCAAGTACCTGTCGTACTCGGGCGGCGTGGTATCGCCAGGCGCGGACGTGGACCTTGGCGTTCCCTCGCACCAGATGCACTTCGGCACGCGCGTCCGCTCGTACCTTCGCCAGATGTACAAGGAATGCGCCGATCAGATCGAGGCCGCCGGTTTGCCGGTGGTCCTCCAGTTCGGCGAAACGCAGTGGTGGTATTTCGACAACCAGCAGCAGGACCAGAACGGCGGGATGCCCTGCTACGATTCGGAAACGATCAGCGACTTCGCCACGGCCAAGGGTCACCAGATCTGGCCGTTCCGGGCGAACACGGAGGATCCGGCTGGCGACCCGGCGCACCCCAACGAAACAGCCGACTTCCTGCGCGACCGCATCTGGGCCTACTGCCAGGACGTGATCACATACGTCCGCTCGTACCACCCGACCGCCGTATTCGAGTGCCTGTGGCCTCTCGACGCGAACCAGGGCGCGCCGAAGCCCAGTGCGAAGTTCCGCGCGCTCAACTTCTATGTGAACCTGCCGAGTCAATGGAAGAACTCGTCCTACGGGATCAAGTATTTCCGGTGCGAGGGCTTCGACTACGATGTGTGGCAGAAGAATTCGAACCTGATGAAGCGGGCCATTACGTTCGCGACAACGGCGCTCGGCCGACCGGCATCGGAGTGCATGTTCCTCAGTGGGCTGTACGGCCCGCCGGACCCGCCCATGGCGCAGGCGTACGGGATGTGGCTACCGCTAAAGCTCTACTCGTTCTGCTACTGGGCGTTCGATCAGTTCTGCCTGAACTCCCGACCGGTCCCGCTCGAAATCGCGGGACAGATGCAGGTGACGGGCGCGACGTACTACAAGCCGCTGGCCGCGCGCGCGATGGAGTCCGTGATCGCCGTGCCCGTGGGAGCAGTGGCTGGCGGCGCGCTCAATCGCTTCGAAATGAACAGGAGGAAATGCAATGGCTGACTACCCAGCTTCGATTGACGGGCCGTCCACACTTTACTCGCCGGTCGATGCGTTTTCGACGAAGCCTCTCGAAACAACCGCGTCGGGAGCCATCGGCGCGGGGGACTCCACCATCAGCGTGGCTTCCACGGCGGGAGGGTTCGCGGCCACGTACGGCATCCTATCCATCGACGACGAGTTGATCGTCTATATCGCCAAGACAGGAACGCAATTCACGGGCTGCCAGCGTGGTGCATTCGGCACGACCGCCGCCCCGCACGCCAGTGGCGTCGCGGTGAAGGCCAACATGGTTTCCGGCTTCATCACGGCGCTCCAGTCGGCGGTGTTGGCCATCGAGAATGAGCTCGGAACGGCGGCGGCGCGCAACTACGTTCTGAAGAACGGCGCGGTCACCATCACCGGCTTGAAGACGCTCCAGGATGGAGCGGAATTCGGCACCGGAAACAAATCGGCCACTGGACTGGTGCGGCTACCCAACCTCGGCGCGGTCAAGTGGCGCAAGGCCGACAACTCCGGCGATCTCGGGATGGCGCTGAACGCCAGCGACCACGTGGCGATGGACGCCATCATCGACTTCGCGGCGGGCCAGACCTTCGGCGCGTTCTCATATCCTGATGCCACAACCACAGGCAAGGGGATCGTCCAGATCGATCCGGTCGGCGGCATCGCTGTGGCGGCAGGGGTGCTCTCGTTGGCGGCGACCGGCGTGGTGGCAGGAACATACCCGAAGGTCACCGTGGACGCCAAGGGGCGCGTCACGGGCGCGACAACATTGGTTTCTGGCGATCTCCCCGCCCACAGCCACGTGGCCACTGACATCGCCAGTGGGGCGTTCGGCGTGGCGCGCGGAGGTACGGGTTTCACCAATTACACGTTGGGCGATCTGTTGTACAGTTCCGCGACGGACACGCTGGCGAAGCTCGCGGGCAACACCGTCGCGACTCGGAAGTTCCTTCGGCAGATTGGCACGGGCACAGTCTCTGCTGCTCCTGCGTGGGACACGCTGCTAGCTGGGGACCTCCCGGCCCACACCCATGCCGAGTCGGACGTGACAAGCCTCGTGACCGATCTCACGGCCAAGGCTGCAAAGTCGGGTGACACGTTCACCGGGACGTTGCGCATCGGTGGGGACCAGGCGCACCTCGAATGCGGACCGTACCAGACCGTCGGCGGTGCGTTCGAGAACATGGCGAAGTACTCGGAAGACTTCAGCGTCGCGACCTGGGACAAGAACGGCGGGAGCTGCTCGGTGACTGCGAACAGCACGACCGCTCCAGACGGCAACACGACCGCCGACACGGTGACCGGGAGCACGGCCACGCCGATCATCCAACAGCAGATCGCGGGACTCGTGGACGCCGGCACGTACACGTTCTACGTCTGGGCGAAGGTCGCGTCCGGTACCCGGAAAGTGTCTCTCGCTATCGTTAACAACTCTTATGGCGCGTACCTGGCGGGGCCGACGCAGGTCACTCTCACAACGGCGTGGCAGCGATTCAAGATCACCGGCACGCTGGCCAGCGGACAGACAGGCCTTTGGATCGTTGTCCGCCAGTACGATTCGAACGGCGACGACTGGACTACCGGTTCAATCTACCTGTGGGGCGGATGCTTGCAACTGGGCAACGATCCGAAAAACGGATACGCCCGCACGTGGGCATCGCAGACCGCGCTCGTCGCGGCCGGAATCGCCTGCGGCGCGGTCGTGATCTCCGCAGAGGACAACACCGAATCGCCGTTGCGAGTGTACGGCCCTGGTTCGAACCTCGCGGACCACACCCTTATGGAGATCACTGCGGGTGGTGAATTGATCCTCGCGGGAGGTGCCGGCAACGGCTACCGCCTCGCCGAACTCACGAGCGCGTCCAATCCATCCGGCTGGTCAGGCGTGATCAAGGTCAAGGCACCCGCTGGCGCGACGCTCGGCTACATCTTGCTTTACACCAATCCGTAGCTCTCGAAAGGACAAACCGATGAACCTCACTTTGGACCACACCCAGCGACTGAACCTACACGCGCTCCTCGGCGCGCAGCGAGCAGACGTCGGATCTATTCGCGCGATCTGGGCGGTGCAGGACCGCATCGCCTTAAATGCCGACGAGGAGAAGGCGGTTGAAGTGAAGCGCGAGATGGTCTCCGAGCAGGAGCGACTGATTTGGAATCCGGCATTGTCGTTGCCAGCCAAAGAGTTTGAGTTCTCCGATCAGGAGATCGCGCGCATCAAGGCGGCGATCCAGACGTGGGACTCGTATGGAGCTAATCACGATAGGCACTGGTTGCAGCCGATCCTCGAGGCGCTGTTCCCGATTTGAGTTGCGCCCGATTGGCAGCGTTGACGGAGCATTCGCGAGAGGTACTTAGATGACGTGCCCCAACGCTGGACTGCCGGACTAGGGTCGGCACACAGCCATCTCGGCAATCACAGAATCTTGCCAGCGGTCCAGGATGACACGCGGTATGATCTTGTGGTGGATTTGTTCACGTTCTTACCGCAGTACGGGCACACGCTGTGGGATGAAGCTGGCGGCGGCAACCGGCTTCTCGCAATCCTCTCATTCGGAGCTTTGCTCATTCAGACTGCGGTCGGTGTCTGGGTGTGGAAATACACGCGCGAGACTAGGAGGCTGCGCGAACAAGGCGATGCGCAAGTAAAGAATACAACGAATCAGATCCGAATCGCGCAGGAGGCATTGACTGCACAATCTAATGGTAATGCCGAGCAGATCCGGCTTGCCCAGGAAGCACTTTCGGTTCAGTCGAGCAGTAGCGCAGAACAGATCCGCCTAGTCCGGCGCCAGCTCCGGCTTTCTTTGATTCCGTACATCGAATTGCGCATAGTCAACATTGTCGAGAATGCAGCTTCGACTAAGATCGAATACAGCGCTGCCAACCACACGGATAGAATAGCCCACCATCTCATCACTGCGATCAAGTATAGGGGCGAGTGGCATTGGGATTGCATTGAGGTACTGCGCCGGCTAGAGCCCATTGAGATTCGCACCACGTCTCCTCTCGAACGCGATCAGATCGTCCAGGCGGCACGGGAGCAGTACGGTGACCAGATTGAGCGACTTCTGCCGCTGCTGACCGGCGATTCAACATCGTTTATGGCTCTGTTCTTTCAGGACATCGATGGGGTTTTGCACTTGACGAAGAGCCGGTTCGCTCCTTCAGATGCCTCCCCTTCCGGGATACGTCATCAGCTAAGCTCAATGTATTCAGCCGATGACCTCGGGCCACCGGCTGAATTGCCTGCCGCGTCCTCAAGCACCGGCTCGTAGTCTGGCTGTCCCGCCTCGATCAATTCAGCCCAAAACGCGATGGGACCTTGCGGGCTTCAAGACGGGTATCGGGCCATATTGCGAACGCGCTTTGAAGCGAACCGGGCGGACTATATGCCCTGTGCCCTCGCCGTCCCTGCTTCACACTCCCAGCTACGAGGGGGAGTTCACCTGCCGAACACGAACGGAACTGCCATCTTGTGCAATAATGAGGGGTACGTGTTCGACGTTCTTGAGGTGCCAAAATGGGTAATCGCACAGCACTGTGGTCTGCGCCGCTCGCAGTTCTCGTTCTACTTGCGTCCTGCACGAGCCCCCGACAGCAACAAAGCTCGCTTCCAGAGTGCCGGGTTGGCCTAGTCATGCCGACTACCGGTGAAATGGCACCATATGGGGCGGAAGGCGTGATCGCCGGTCGCCTCGCGCTGCAGGATGCGCGCCGAGCCGCCACCCATTGCGCTCCCGCGCTGATCGAGCAAGATTCAGCTTCGCAGCCTGACGAGGCGAACGCGGCGGCCGCCACCCTCCTCAGACCTCCAAAGCCCGTCCAGGCAATCGTCGGAGAGATTAATTCTGCGGATACCGCCTCCATGGTAAGCCAAGCGCGCTTAGGAGACATCCCGATTATTGCGCCAACCGCTTCTGCGATTAGTCTAACTAGCATGTCTGATCGGGTCTTTCGGACATGGCCGAGCGACGCGTATGAAGTGCGCAAGATGAAGGAATACGTGCTCTCACTCGGCATAAGGAGAGTGGGCGTCCTCTTTATCAAATTGCCATACGGCGAGGAAATGGCATCAGTATTCAAGAAGGATTTCGGCGCCTCTGGAGGTGAAGCCGTTCTTGAGGGTTACCCAAAGACGACTCTCGACTTCAGACCCCTTTTGCAGCGAATGCGTGGCTTTACCGATATCTACCTGATCTCCTACGTTGAGGACGCGGCCCTCCTCCTCAAGCAGGCACACGAAATCGAGGCGCAAACACACCACAGATTTCGATTCTTCGGCACTTCGGTTCTCGACACTTCCAGGCTGGTTGACAAAGCAGGAGTGGCGGCCGAGGGATTGACATTCGCAGTGGTGCAACCCGGTCAGGACGGAGTCACTGGCAAGCGAGCAACGTTCGAGGCCGCCTACCGAGTCGCTCGCGAGGCGGCCTCGTCTGACGCCGCGCTGCGCGCAGCCGCCAAGGAGCCGACTTTCGCCGGCTACCACGTTTACGATGCCGTATCGCTCGCGTTCTACGCGCTTGATGACGTAGCGCGGCACACAGTACCAACCGGGGCGACACTCGTACAGTATCTCCGGGCGATGCCCCCCTATTCGGGTCTCACGGGCGAGATCAAGTTTGACCCGAAAGGGGATCTTGCCGCTGAACGCACTGTCGTCTTGAAGCGGATAGAAAAGGGCAAGATTGTACTCCTGCGGTAAACAATGAATACTTGGATGGCGTACTTAGTCGTGGACGGCGTTGTGGTGGCGGCTGGAGCGGTCGGGCTCTGTCTTCACCTCCGGCTAGTGCGCTTCTTCGACATGGGTTGGGCGGTGTGGGCAATGACGGCGGCACTCGTCGGCGTGGGCGTCTCACGTTGGTCTTCATCACCGATCGCAGGTATCGCCGTAGGTGGACTCATTGGAGTAGCGCTCGGCGCACTGGAAGACGGCTACATCCTCCGAAAAGCGTTGGGCGGCTTCATTCCCTACGATGTTCTTGAGCGGTTCAGCTTTTCAGGTGGTTTAGCTGTCTACTTGATTCTGATCAGCACCACTGAAGTGCTGGGCTTTCGTGACCAAGAGGTCTTGCCGCCGATTGGGACTTCGCTTTTCGGACTCTCTGCAGCTGGTGCCTGCTCAGTCTTGACGTGTGCTGGAGCGCTGGCTTGCGCCTGGGGTGTGAGAGCCTCTTCCCTGGGTATCAAGTTTCGGGCCTTGCTTGACGACAGTTCGGTCTGCGCTCACTACGGTTTCGGGGTTTCGGGGCTGGCCGCGCTCGTTGGTGCCCTCGCGGGTGGTCTCACAGGAGTAGCCAGCAGTTGCTTCGGCCTGATATACGCCGCTCATTACACGGTGGGATTGTCCTTCATGTTGCTGGCCGTCGTCCCCTGCATCTTAGTTGGGATGCGCAACTCTAGTCACGTAATCATAGCTTCTACTGTAGTCGTTGCGGTGGTCGGCGTCGTTCGATTCCTGTTTGGCTACACCATTTCCGAGTACGTAGTCTATGGAGCCATCATCCTAGTTCTCGCGGCGCGCCCTTTGGGATTGGCGCGTTCGCACCTTCGGGAGGTGTGAACGCCGTGGCTATACTCCTGAGCACATGGGCATGCTACTTCACGTCCTTCTTTCTGGCCGCCCTCGCCTGCGGAGTCATCTCCAGGCGCGGATTCCTGCCACTGCATATTCCGGCCATCATCGGCGTGGGGGCATATACCTTCGTTAGCCTTGCCGGGCGAGGGGGATTCGGTCCATTAGTAAGCGCCGCGGCCGCCCTCTTTTGCGCCTCACTTTTTAGCGCTTTCTCCGGGCTACTGTTTATTCGACTGCGAGGTGCAAGCGCGGCGCTCGCGACGATTGCGATCCAATTGATTTGTGAGCAATATGCTCAGAGCGCTGCCTGGACCGGGGGCTCTGCCGGGTTGTGGGAAGGAATACCTTCGTTGTCGCCGGCCGAAAAGCTCCTTGTGTGCGGCGTCCTGATTGTAGTATGCAGTTTTCTGTATCGACAATATCAGCATGCCGCAGTTGCGCGGCAAGTCACCGCCGATGGCATTTCCCCAACTCTCTACAGAAGTGTCTCGACGATTTCGATCACTATGCCGCTGGCGGCGGCGAGTACTTTGGTTGGCTTCATCGCCGGTTGTGCCGGGCTGGTGCTTCCGCTACAAATGGGCTTTATATCGCCATCGAGCTTCTCGCTACATCGAGGTATTTTGTATGTTGGTATTATCCTCTTAGTCGGGCACGAGCGAATAGCAGCGATCGGGGTCGGATCACTCTTCGTATCGGTTCTTCCGGAGGCGCTCAGAACCCTCGGGCTCGGGAGTGTTGAAACATCAGCCTGGCGCGGCGTGATCGTCGGGCTAGCCATTCTGGCTGTCGTCCTGTTACAGGCACCACGTGCTAGCTTCTCGGGTAAAGAATCGAGAGTAAAGGTTATCGCCGAATGAGCACTCGATTGCTGATCGAATGCCTGCGCGTACCGTTTGCCCCCGGGCGCTCGATTACGTTCCCGTCGACAGAGTGCACGTTTGAAGCGAGTCGCCCCGTGCTCATTTTGCGCGGCGATAATGCTTCAGGTAAGACCACATTCCTGAACGTGCTTAGTGGACACGTGCGTCCCGAACACGGACGAGCATTTCTCGGAGACATTGTCCTATCAGGTCGCGGACCCACTTGGGCGGCCCGCCGTGGTGTCGTACGTGGGTTCCAATCTCCGCTTCTTTGTAGCGACCTCAACGTATGGGAGAACATCGCGCTGCCTCTACTCCATAAGTGGTGGAGACCTTCAGCCCGGTTTCGTCCTGCCGTAGTCGAAAGATTGTCCGCAATCGGGCTGGACACGCTTGCCGACTTCTCTCCGGCGGAGCTCTCATTCGGTCAACGTAGGCTTGTCGAGCTAGTAAGGATTCAATTCCAAATCAGTGAAGGTGATAAACGGCTAGTGCTACTCGATGAACCGCTCGCAGGTCTTGACACTAGACACCGGGCTGCTGCCTTCCGCATCATCCGAGCGGTAGACTGCGAACGAACGCCGATCATTCTCGTTGAGCACGATCTGCGCTTGCCTGAACTCGCAGATTTGAGTGCAGAGCTTCGCATAACCAGGCGAGACGAGGACGGCTGCCAGATTGCAACCCTCCAACCAACGCCAAGTCCAATCGGGGGGACCTCTTGAAGCCGGCCACCCCCGAGCCACTCCCGACGCTCTCCGCACGCGATCTCAGGGTCAGCTACGAAGCGATTCGGTTCTCTTCCGAGCGCAGGGGCCTCCTAGGGCTCCTTGGGCTAAAGCGCAAGCTGTACCCTGTGCTGACATCTCTTTCTTTCGAGATCCCGTTCGATCATAAGCTCGCGGCAATTGTAGGGCCTAATGGCGCGGGGAAAACAACCCTGCTCCGAGCAATCAGTGGCGATATGCCGTCCCAGGGAGACATCTTGTGGGCTGGTCAGAACATTAACCTTATTTCGCACTGCGAGCGGGCGGAAGTCGGGGTCACGTGCGTTTTACATGAGAACGGAATATTCCCGAACCTCACTGTTACGGAGCACATCAAGCTGATCGTGGGGAAGCACGAGTCCGGTCGTGCTCCTATCGATGACCTGATTGAGAGACTTCGATTAAGGGACGCCGCCCTTGCGAAGTCAGTTGCCTTTTTGCACTCGTCTACCAGAGCGGGCAACCTGTCGGGAGGAGAGCGGAAAATCCTAAGTTTCTTGCGACTGATCTTTCGCCCGTGGTCACTAGTGTTATTGGATGAACCAACGTCAGGATTATCAGAGCAATGGCTCGAGGTCTACGCCGTCATTCTTGAGATGCTGAATCCCGCATGCGTTGTTCAGGCGGAACAGTATAGCCGTGCAGAGTTGGCTTCTCATCTCGGCGCTACACTTTATGAATTGAAAGAGGGCGGCCTTTGTAGGATGGAACGCCGTGCAAACATGCCATGAAGATTTCGAACCTTGGCAAGTCGTGCTACGCACAATTCGCACGTGAGGACGTGATGAAAGCGCTGCGGGACGCAGGCATCCCATCGCTTAGACACACAGCGCTTGATGAGCCACAGGCGTTATGTGCAGCTAACAGAGCGCGGAACCGTCTCGCTTCCCATTACGACCACCTCATTGACCTGCTGAAGCGGATTGATGGACCAGACGTGAGCTCGGCAGTCGATGAGGTGGAAAAGCGGCACACCACTGACAAGACCCAGATCGAATCTTTCTACGAGGGGCTACTTCGCGGCAGCGCCGAGTTCGGGACGCCGATGGAGCCGGGGCTCGCCCTCTTTATTCAAACAGGAAACCGGTCGATAGCTTTACTCCCGGATATCGAGGCATCGGGAAACGAACCGGGTCAGTACCCCGTGTTCATGGCAACTCGCTGGCAGGAAGTAGTCGGCCTAGTGCATGACTCAACCGGACCCATTGCGACACCGACCGAGCAAGCATTGCGATCACAAATAGTGCGGTCGAATCGACTCTGGCAACGCGAGCGCTGGTTTGTACTCCCAGCATCCGACACGGCGGAGACAAATGAGGCGGGCGAAGCGGTCTATTTCAATGACATTTCCCTTCACAAACGCGCCCTTGACGGCTGGGTCGACGCCTTTTGGGGCGTACAGTCGGGGGTTCGGCTGCGTGTGCCAATAGGAAACTCGTCGGAATCTCATCTTGTTTTCCTGATTACGACCTTTTCACCAGATGTCTTTGAACAGTGGGACATGGAACTGGTGCGCGGTGAGCTTAGGGGACTCTTCAGCCGTCTGCCGGCGGACGTTGCACACTTAGAAGGGGCGCTTGAGAAGACGTTCCTTGAGGTGCTGGACCCTTGCAACAAGCTTAAACGAAGGTACGACAGACAAGAAGCTGAGAACTGCATAGCGGAGACTATTGGCCGCAATGCAGCAAAGGCTCCTCGTGAGCTTTATGACGGGCTACAGTCGGTTCTGGATGTGCTGTACACGCAGTACCGAAAGCCAGTTCCGACGGCAGCGAAGAATGCACTGGTAGATGCACTGAGGACCACTTTCGAGGAGAGGTTAGCCGGACTGTCGTTTGCAGTGTCCTTGCTGAATGACATACAAGACAGTGAAACCAATCTGCTCCGGTTCTCTATGCGAATGTTGCAGCATTTTTTCTATCACAACCAGACGAACTGGGTTGATGGTGTGCAGGCCATACTGAATGATCTTCAAAACGTCTCAGAGTCAGACTATGGCCGGGTACAAGATATTCTTGGCGTAGCCAAAACGGAGGTCATCGACCGTTTAGATGATATCGTTCAGGCTCTCCCCGACACTACATCAGCGAGAACTCTGAAGCACGATTTCTACCGGGTGAAGAATGACATTGACTTAGGGCTCTCGCTCCTTCCCGACGGGTGTCGCGTCCAACACTTTTGGGACGCATTGGAATCTGTTAAAACGACACGAGGCTGTACAGTACAGATCGAGCGAACTCAAGAGGATCTTCCGCGACGCTTTTCGATTCATCCTTTTCTGTTGACGGCGATCCTTGATAACCTGCTCGCAAGGCCTGGGGTTCATCTCAGGGCCTTCGTCGGACCGGATGAGGATTCCGTCACGCGGCGCGCAATTAATGTGACGGCGTTTTTCTCCAGCTGGGACCTTACGCCCGAGGAGGAAGAGAACTTTTTCCTTGCGCCCTTGGGGAACCGCAAGGGTTACTATTTCACCGCCCAGGTGTTATGGCGAGAACACGGCACGATTGAGTACTACCGACTTAGTGAGGAGTCGCCGTGCCATGCAGTGATCCATCTGAAAATTCCAATAGAGGAGTGATTGTGACTGATAGGAAGATCCTGTGGATCGAGGACCACGCTAAGAAGACCAGCGCACTGGCTGCTGACCTACAGAAGCGGTGGAAGTTTATTACGAAATGGCAAGCCGCCTCTCAACACTCCCTTTCATCGGGACTTCGATATCTTCTTGAGGCGATGATGGATACGACCGGGGAGTATCCTATGCCCGACCTCTTGCTCCTTGACTCCGACTTGACCGAAAACCCCGAATCCGATCACGACGCAGAGATTCGGCGATTGTGCCAAGGACGTGAATCTCTTGAATCCGAGGTTGACCACTGTCTTCGCGAGAAGACGGGCGCTGCTGTGCTTCGCCTCATTGGGAGACATATCTGTCCTCCCTTATCGAGCGGGCCCAGTTTCCAGCGCCCGAAGCCGGCCATCGTGTACCTCTCGGTCTTCGGCGAAACCGACATTTGGGCCGTTCAGGGCGGCCGGGATGTATTGAGCGAATTCCCCGGTCTCTTGAGTGGCTATTTTAAGAAGCAAGAGGGACGAGGGTGGCATCAAGAGCTCATATTGATGCTATATGACGTGTTAAACGATTCACGTCGGGGAATGTCTCTCAATGAGATTCGAGCGGCATTGCCGTCTGAGGATGCCGATTTCCTGTTGGGGCCCGTTGGCCCTAACGGTGAAGTGTACCCGTGGTCGGACGTGTACCGCCTTGCACTAACGGACCTAGTGACAGCCGGTCAGGATGTTGCTTGGCAGTTTGCGGGGGTTGATCCTATTGAAAATGGCTTCGTTGAGTTTTCGAGCAAGGACTATGATCGTGTGCTGAAGTCCCATCGGCGTTTACCACGTGCTCTTATTCTAGGTGATCGAGGGACAGGCAAAGAGCGGTTTGCCCGCGCACTCCACAACATGTGGTATCGCAAGGTCAAACAGCCACCATTCATCACTGCCAACATAGGTGGATTTCCAGGGTGGTCGGCGGGCGATGCACTCCAAGTGAAGCTGTTTGGGGGTGAGCACGCTGACGGCAGCTTTGCTCCTGGTTGCGTCCCGTCCGCGTGGAACGGGACATTGTTCATGGATGAGGTCGGTTATGCGAACCAGGATGTCCAGGACGCTCTCTTGCGGTTGATGCAGGAAGGAGAGTACGAGCCCTCTCTTCGTGAGAGACGAGCATTGGCGGCGCATTGTTGCTTCATTGGTGCGACGAATCCAGAAGGCAGCAGCCGTGGTACGTTTCGGCCGGACGTTGCCGATCGCTTTGCAATGCGGACCATACGAATACCTTCGTTGAGTTCTGCGAAGGAAGACCTGTTGCACTGGGTTGATAGGCTGCTGAAGAAGCTGAAAGGAGATCTCAGCGAAGTCCTTTCGGTGCCAGATCAATTCGAGTTTCCCATTGTGGCCGCGAACATTCTGCAGGGCTATGGGTGGCCAGGCAACCTCCGCGAGCTGAGCCATGCTCTTCGGCGAATGCAGATCCGGGCGGTCGGCAAAGCGGCGATTCCTCTCGCCTACGCTGCGTCAGAGGTGAGCCGACTGAAAGCAGAGCAGCGACTACGGACGATAGAGATTGATGCACATTGAGAGACGTAATATGAACGGCGGAACTGAGGCGTCATGGAAGGAGAAGCTCTATGCGATCCGGAAAGTCAGCTGATTGTGTTGCACTCGTTACTGCATCCACTGACGGAATCGGGATGGCGGTTGCTCGGCGTCTATTTGCGGAGGGCTACTGTGTAGTCCTCAACAGCAGGGAACCCGCTCACATCGAAGCGGCTAGAAGACATCTAGGTGCACCGGAGCAAGGTGCGAGTCCTTGGGTCGATGCTGCCGTCGCTGATCTAACAAAGCCAGGGGCGTGTGAGCTTATATGGGAAGTGCTCGGCCGGCATAAGACTCCACTACGAGCAATGTTTGTAAACACCCCGACGCCTGCCGTGAATGAGCCGGCCTTGCTTCACGATGGTGACTGGTCCGACGCCGTTCAAGGACTAATTCGGTTCCCAGACGAGATCATCCGACGCGCTGCCGAGGCGATGTCCGCCTCCGGGGGTGGGGCCATCGTTGTGAACGCCTCGTGTTCGGCAAGGGCACCAGTGGACGCGGCCTTCTATTTGGCCAATACGCTGCGATCCGTGTCCGTCTCCCAGGCCAAAGCCTATGCGCGGCGGTATGCGTCTGCGGGAGTGCGGGTCAACGTTCTTCTCACGGGCTATGTTGATACGAAGCTCACGCGTGGAGCTGCGACCACACTGGCTCCAGGAGCTCAACAGAATCCCGATGAACTGTGGAAGGCGTGGGAGAGAGCGATTCCACTCCAACGCTTTGCTCAACCGAATGAGATCGCTGAAGTCGCGGCGTTCCTGCTCAGCGATGGGGCTTCGTACATTACTGGCGCTGCGCTGGAAGTGGACGGCGGCTTGTCCACTCTGCATTACAACTTCTGAGACATACGGAGACCCAAAATGAGAAAGCTCAAACGACTCGTAGTACTCGACCGCATAATACTCCTTCAATCACAATGGAAAGAGCTTCGAGAGATGACCGGTGAACTGATCGAGTACGCTGGACTGAGCAATGACGAGATTGTGAAGAGGCTTGAGGCCGAGGCTGATCAGACGGAGGGTCCAATGTGCTGGACCCAGCTCGCCCAGGAAGAAATGACAGCGCGGGAAATAGGTGATCGTGTGAGAGGCGCAGATGGCATAATCACCTGCTGGACTGGTATCCCTGACACTGTGCTGCTGGAGAATCCTGATCTGAGGTATTTGGGATTCTGGACGAACTTGGTGGATCATCGAGTCAACCTTACGCTGGCAGAAGCGAGAGGAATCACTGTGGACTACGTGCCAGATTACGGGACCGATTCAGTCGCGGAAATGACGTTGGCCGGAATGCTGGCTGTAAGCAGAGAGATCCTGATCAACGCACAGGATGTCAAGCGCGGCTCATGGACCTATGAGCTGCTCAAGACAGGTATGCGGGTGCCGACGATGGATCAGATTCCGCAGCGGATGCTGAAGGGAAAGGCGCTAGGACTCGTTGGATTTGGGAGGATCGGTCAGCGTGTTGCTGAGCTAGCGTTGGCGTTCGGGATGCGTGTCTCATATTGGAGCCAACATGCGCGAGATGAGTGGACGAGTCGGGGTGTCCATTATCGCCCGCTGTCTGAGGTGTTTTCTCAATCGGACATAGTGTCTGTACACCTTTCACCGTATGCACCTGCGAGAATCGTCTCTGCTGACCTTCTTTCCCAAATCCGTGATGGCGGGATTTTCATTAATACTAGTGCTGGGCGATTAGTCGATCAGAGCGCATTGTGGCGGGAACTTGAATCCAAGCGGCTTACTGCCTACATTGACGTCTACGAAAACCTGCCACCACGGCGGACGATCGGGCAATTGATGGGTCGGAATGTGTTCACGTATCGAGCCGCGTGGTTCACTCAGGAGGCGGTAACTTACAAAGGCGATACCCTCGTCGGCAAGCTGCGTGCGTTCTTAGAGGCACCGTCAAACTAGGGTTGTTTCCACGTTTTTCCACGTTTGTCGGCACCTGCTGGGTTGTTCGCCTGGAACGGCAAGCAGACGCATGCCAGGTCGAATCCTTCGTGGTCCTGAGGAGGCAGCTTCACGCGGCGTTTACCGAACCTATTTATTTTCAATAGTTTGCCCGTGTCCCCCCCGCGCTGAATAGTGCCATTTCTTGCAATGTCGCGCTCGGGGAGCCAAACTCTCGCTCGGCCGGCCAACTGCTACATGGGTCGCATGCGTATTCCAGCGAAGCCGATCACTGATTCCAATCTGATGGCGATCAGGAT
>CAZLDN010000086.1:0-21910 GCA_964558355.1 uncultured Candidatus Solibacter sp. | reverse complement strand
CAAGAAATTCGTTCGGAACGAATTCGAAACGAATTCCCCGCTTAGCTGCCCCCAAACCACTCACCCCAAACCTCTTAGCATCGAATTCGCACCGGAAACCAAGTGCGTTATATTCGCCCTATATTCGCCCAGAATTCCCCCATTTTCACACCCTCCGCACCATTCACTCATCCCCATCGCCGCCACCCACGCCGCCATCACCTCCAGCCTCCTCAGCACCGGATCGGCTCCCCACTCCCCGGGCCTCCGCCTCCCCGCCAACAACTTTTTCCTTTTTCCGTTCTTGCCTGAATTCCACCGGCAAACGATTGACAAGACAGACGTTACCGTCGCCAACACCCCTCTGAAACGAACTGGGAACGAACTATCCCAAGTCCCCGACTCTCCCTACTCCGCCAACTTTTTTCTTTTTGCGTTTTTGCCTGAATTCCACCGGCAAACGATTGACACGACAGACGTTACCGTCGCCAAGACCCGGCTGGAACGAACTGGGAACGAACTGCCCCAGAGACCTCATCGTTCTCCATTCCACCGCCGGCCCCACCGGCCGCAGCGCCTTCCATGCCTGGATAGCCGCCGCCGCCCGCGCCATCGCGCCCTACATCACTTTCAGGTCATGCCAGAGCATCGCCCTCGCGGTTACGCCTCGTGGCGAGTCCGCCACATCACCGACGCTTCATGCCAATCACTCGCGCTTCTTTGGGGCGCGGCGGCCTTTCACCTTGAGGATGATCGGCGTGCCATCGAAGCCGAACGACTTGCGCAATTGGTTTTCGACATAGCGTTCGGTGGAGAAGTGCAACTGCTCGAAACGGTCCATGAAGAGAACAAAGGTCGGCGGGCGGATCGACGGCTGAGTCACATAGAAGATGCGGCGGTTATAGCCGAAGTCGAGGCTCTCGGCGAAGCGGTTCAATTCGGCCGTGGGCACGCGCTTATTGAAGTTGTCCCAGCCGTTCTCCAGCAGCTTGAAAATCTTGCCCACGCCGCGGGCCTCGTGGGCCGCCGTGAACACGATGGGCGCCCATTCAAGGAACTTGAACTGGTCGCGGACAGCCTGTTCCATCTCCTTGCGCTTGGCCTGCGGGACGAGATCCCACTTGTTCACGCAGATGACAACGGCGCGGCCTTCTTCGTGGGCGTAGCCTCCGATGGTGGCGTCGGAGGCTACGGGACCCTCAACGGCGTCGATCACCAGCAAGGCGACATGGCACATGCGGATATGCTTGCGGGCCATGACGACGCTGAGCTTTTCGGCCATCTCGTGGGTCTTGCCCTTGCGGCGGATGCCGGCCGTGTCGACGAAGGTGTATTCGCGATCGCCGACAAGGATGGTTTCGTCCACCGAGTCGCGGGTGGTGCCGGCGACCGGGCTGACGATGGCCCGTTCACGGCCGACCATGGCATTCAGGAGGGTCGATTTGCCGACGTTGGGGCGGCCGATGATGGAGACACGGACAGGCGCCTGCGCTTCCTCGGGCGTCTCGTCTTCGGCGGTCGCAGGAAAACCTTCGGTGGCGGCGTCGAGCAGTTCGTGGAGCCCGAGGCGGTGTTCGGCCGAGATGGGCATCACGGCCTTGAAGCCAAGCGAGTAGAAATCGGCTGCGAGAACCTCGCGCTTGGGGACGTCGATCTTATTGACGGCCAGGATCACGGGTTTGCCGAGTTTGCGCAGCAGCATGGCAAGGTCGCGGTCCGAGCCGGTGATTTCGCCGCGTCCGTCAATGAGGAAGATGATGCGGGCGGCGCGGTCGAGGGCGACGCGGGCTTGTTTCAGGATCTGGGTTGGGATGAGTTGCTGGTCGGCGGGGACGATGCCGCCGGTGTCGATCAATTCGAAGGGGCGGCGGCGGTGGACGGCCTGGCCGTGGATACGGTCGCGCGTGATGCCGGGTTCGTCGCCGGTGATGGACTTGCGTTGGCCCAGGATGGCGTTGAATAGGGTGGACTTGCCGACGTTGGGGCGGCCGACAACGACAACGACGGGCAATTCGTCCGTGCGCTTTGAGGCCATGTATCCCATTGTCCCACGCCGGGGACTGGGAACCCCATTCTTTCTTAAGGGTTGAGCGGCGATCGGATGTAGAGTAAAACATAGAGAGCATGATTTGATAGAGAGAAAGATCGGGCTCCGGCTACTAAGGCTAGTGAGCGTATGATGTCTTCAAGCCCATCAAAGCCGGGCCTGTTGGGGAAGGATCGGGGAAATTCGCAAGGATGATTGCTGAGCCGCCACAGAAGTCCTACCAGATGGTGGGACAGTCGGCACGCCTGAAGCAGGTCTTGCGCCTGGCGACCCGGCTTGGGCGCGGGCAGTGGCCGGTGCTGCTTTTGGGCGAGACGGGGACGGGCAAGGAACTTGTGGCCCGTACGATCCACAAGGCGGGTCCGGGCGGGCCGTTTGTCACCATCGATTGCACGTCGATGGTCGGTCCGCTGATGGAGAGCGAACTGTTCGGCTACACCAAGGGTGCATTTACCGGCGCGAACACAAACAAGATGGGCCTGATCGAGCAGGCCGACGGCGGAACGGCGTTCTTCGACGAGATCGGCGAGTTGCCGCTCGAATTACAGGGCAAGCTGCTGCGGCTGTTGCAGGAGCAGGAGTTTCGCCCGGTCGGTTCGTTGCAGATGAAGAAATCGCGGTTCAGGGTGATTGCGGCGACGAACCGTGACCTTGCCACAGAGGTGCAAAAGGGGGCCTTCAGGCAGGATCTGTACTTCCGGCTGAACGTGGTGACGATGCGCCTGGCGCCGTTACGCGACCGGCGGGAGGACCTTCCGTCTCTGATCGCGCATTTCCTGGACATGCACGGGAGCGGTCACACGTTAAGCTCGGATCTGCTTGAACTGATGATGTCGTATCCGTGGCCTGGCAACGTGCGCGAGTTGCAGAACTGCGTCCAGGGGATGGTGGCGGTGAACACGGGTCCGGTGCTGCATGTGGGCGATGCGCCGTCGCATCTCCAGCATCACCGGGAATCGTCGGCGATGAGCCGGCTGAGCATCGCGACGAACGGCGCTCCTGGGGGCAGAAGCGACGTCGGGGATCCGGTCCAGATCGTTGCGCCGGTGATCCCGCTGGCGGAAATGGAACGCCTGGCGATCATCCGGGCGCTGGAATACACCAAGGGCGACCGGGTAATGGCTGCGCACCTGCTGGGTATCGGCCGGACGACGCTTTACCGCAAGCTGAAGGAATACGGAATCAAGGGTTGACTGCCGCTCTCGATGCGACCTACAGCGTGGGCCGGAACCTCTCCGGCGTAGGGGTCTACAGCCGGGAATTGGCTCTGCATCTGGCCCGGGCACACCCGGAATGCCGTTTTCTGCACTGTTACCGTCCTCATAAGTGGCTGCGCGGGGCGTGGTTTGGACGGCCGGCGAATGCGTCGCGGCGACTGCTACTGGAAACGCGGCCGGTACGCGGGGCGGAACTGTTCCATGGGCTGAATCAGCGGATGCCGGCGTGGCGCGCCGCCCGGACGGTTTGCACGTTTCATGACCTGTTTGTGCTGACAGCGGACTATTCGACGCCGGAGTTCAAGGCGCGATTCGCCGCACAGGCTCGCGAGGCGGCGGCACGGAGCGATTTGGTCGTCTGCGTGTCGCAGTACACGGCGAAGATGGTCGAGGAGTTGCTTGGCGTCGAACCGGGCAGGATCCGGGTCACGCCGCATGGGGTGCGGTTCCCGGAGAATCACGCGTCTGGCCGTCGGGAGAAGATCGTCCTGCATGTCGGCGCGATCCAGAAACGAAAGAACCTGGTTCGTTTGGTCGAGGCGTTTGAGGCCGGATGTCCGGAGGATTGGCGGCTGGTGCTGGCGGGGTCGGATGGATTTGGGGCGGACGAGGTCAAGGCGCGAATCGAGGCCAGTCCGGCAAGGGAACGGATCGAGGTGACGGGTTGGGTGGACGACAGCACGGTGCTCGACTGGTACAGGCGGGCCGGGGTGTTCACGTTTCCGTCGTTGGATGAGGGGTTCGGGATTCCGGTGCTGGAGGCGATGGCACAAGGGCTGCCGGTGATTGCGTCCAGCCGCGCGTCGCTGCCAGAGGTTTGCGGGGATGCGGCTCTGATGGTGGACGCATTGGATGCGGAGTCGCTCGCGGCGGCTCTGAAACGGGTGACGGGCGAGGAAGGGCTGCGGAATGAGTTGAGGGCGAAGGGCCTGGAGTGCGCTCGGGGATTCAGTTGGGCGAGGACGGCTGCGCTGACTTGGGCGGTGTATGAAGAGCTGTTCTGATTAGCTCTGATCGTCGTCGACGGCGATCTTCAGGGCGCGCAGGAACTTCTGGTCCTGCGAACTCCAACGGATCCGCGTAGTGGCTTCGACATGTTTACTTGTTATTTCAAGCGAAGCGTCGCTGGAGATTTCTTCGTCGTCTTCGGCGTCTTCATTGCGGCGATTGAAGCCGATGGTTGCTTCCAGAACGAGGAAGACATCGTAGCCGGCACGCTTGATTTCGCCGATGGCTTCGGCGATGCGGTCAGAGTCTGAGAGCGACTCGTTGATCGCATTTCCAAGCTCGTGCATCAATTCTTTGAGTTGGTCGTCCAATACGTGCCTCAGGGTACGGCTGATTTCAGGATAGCACCCGGGCCGGATGGCATTCGCGGTTTGGCGCCGCAGACCACAGAGGTCTTATCGGAAGCCTTCCCCCACTCATGAGACTTGCCCGGCGAGATTTTGGTTCCAGCGGAGTCCTCCCTGTTGGGATAATGGATGATTGCCAGGCAGGAGACGATGCGACTAGTCAAGAAATTCTTCGAGATGGTGTTGCCGGGGGTGATCAAGCCGCTCCACGCACTGTGGAACGAGATCATTGGGTTCCTGTTCCTGGCGATCGCCGTCTTCATGATCCGGCCGACGTGGAAGGCGTATCAGAAACTGACTGCCGGCGGGGATCAGGGCGAGGCGATCGTGGGTCTGATCGGGGGCGCGGGGTTGTTGCTGGTCGGGCTGATCTTCGGGCTCCACGGTTTCTGGAAGGCGCGGCGGATTTCGAAGTCGTAGGGCGCGCCGGACCCCGCTTGGCGGCACGGCCCGGCGCACGTTCCCGAGCGCTCGCTACTGGTTCTGCTGCCGCTGCTCGAAGTCAGCCAACTGCTTCTTGACGAAATCGCTGTCGCGGCCGTTGGGGTTGAGTTCAAGGTATGACTTGAGCGACCCGGCGGCGCCCTTGAAGTCGTTCTTATTGGCCAGGACGACGCCAAGGATGTGGTGGACCTTGGGGAAGCGCTTGTCGCGGTCCACCTTGATGGTTTCGCGGGCGCTCTTCTCGGCGTCGTCAAAGTGCTGAAGTTGCAGGTGGGCGAGGCTGTTGAGGTACCAGGCCTGGGGATAGGAGTAGGGGTCGAGTTTGAGCACGCTGCCGCTGGCGGCCAGAATCTGGTCCCAATTGTTCGAGTTCAATGACAGATCGAGCAAGCCCAGATACGGCTTGACGAACCTGGCGTCGGCCTCGACCGCCTTCTTGAAGGCCGATGACGCATCGTCCGGGCGTTTGAGGCCGACATAGGCGCGGCCGAGTTCATACCAGGCTTCGGAATACTGCGGGTGGAGTTCAACGGCCTTGGCGAGGTTCAGTTGGGCCTCTTCAAACTTCTGCTTCTTGTTGCGGTCCTGTCCCTTCTCGAAGGCCTTTCTGGCATCCTTCGGCGCGCTGAGTGAGGTGAACGACTTGGTTTGGGCGTCAATCTTGCCAAGCCGGCGCATCAGGATGGTGCCCAAGTCAGGATTGTCCATGAAGCGGCGGCCCGCCAACTGGACGGATTCTGACAGGTAGCCGGGCAACGCAGCGCGGAGTTCGCAGCCCATCAGGTCGCGTTCGCTGATTCCGCCGCCGGTGGGCCCAAAGCCGCCGAACGCGGAGGACCGGTCCCCGAAGCCTTCGCTGGTGTTGCTCACGCTTGCGTCGGCTGCCATCATGGCGGGTTGCTGGCCGAGGGTGACGGAGAAGCGGCCCTTGCTATCCGAGTAGCCGTAGGGGCGCAACTGGCCGTTGCAGTAGAGTTCAATCGTGGCTGGTTCCGGGGGAGGGACGCCCTCCTCGGTGATCAGCCTGCCGGAGAGGAAGATGGGCCGGCGGAACTCCTGCTGCTGTTGTTGTTGTGGAGGAAACCGTTGCGGCTGGGTGGAGGGCGGGGCGGGCGAGGGAGTTGTGGGTGCCGAGGGTGTACCCGGCGTTGTGCCGCCTCCGGGAGGAGCGGGAGTTGTGCCGCCGCCCGGAGGTGGCGGCGCTGTGGTTCCGCCGGTCTGAAAGGCGAAAGAGGCGGGTGAGAGCAACAGGCAGGCGGTGAGGGCCGCCGGAAAGGAAAGGGCGCGTCGAGTGGTCATCGGATCTACCCCCATGCTGAGATGCTGAACAGCCGAAGTTAGCCGTATTATGACACAAGGGCTGTGGAAATCCCCCTTTCCGTATAAGATGGTGTGGTCGGGAGACAACCCATGAAAAGAACCCTTTACTCTGGATTCGCGATTCTCGCGCTGATGCTGGGCGGGTGCTCGTCGATGAGCACGTCGCCGGCGCCCAAGAAGGAGTCGAAACCGGCCGTACCAATCGGGGGCCAATCGGCCGTCTTCTATATGTACCAGGCAGCGCGCCAGTGGAAGGGCGATGCCCAGATTCTGAGCGTGGAGAACGTCAACCTCGACGCAGTGGCGCCTGCGGACGGCAAGTATGGAGCATGGCGTGCAACATTCGTATCTCTGACTGCTAAGTCGCAGAAGCTATTCACCTACGGCGTGGTGGAAGAAGGCGCAATCCGCAAGGGGACCTATGCGGGCAGCGAGGCGCCTTATGCCCAGAAGGCGGCGACGCGGGTGATCCCGATTCAAAAGGTGAAGGTGGACACGCCGGCGGCGCTGGAGATCGCCAAGAAACAGCTCAAGGATGTGATTGCGAAGAATCCGGATGCGCCGGTTCAGATCATCATGGAGTGGACCTATCAGACGATGAACCCGTCATGGCGGGTGATCATCGGCCCAAGCCTCAGCCAGAGCTTGGGCTCCGTTTACATTGACGCCGACACGGGCAAATTCGTCAAGAAGATGAAATAGGTTCAGCGGATTGCGGACCGCCCGATACAGCGCGCGGTCCGCGTCAAGTCGGGCGGAGAGTCTCCGCGGAACGTAGTCGGCCTGGCCAGGACCGCCCCTTGCGCCAAGGCCGCGAACGCAGAGAGCGGGTTCCGGCCGCCATCGCCAAAAATGTGCGTTTCCCTTCGCGCAGGGGCGCCATCCAGTTTCCAGCCGGCAGTCTCGCCTGATTTCTTGCGCGGCGGACGGGTGCGGCTACTTGTGAGCGGCCTTCGAGACCGCCTTGTGCGCAGGTTTGGGCAAGTCAAGGAACTCGACCATCGAGGTCTCCAGGTCGTAGTCGGCGGCGACGACCATCAAGTGGCTGTGATCGACCGCGTGCTTGAGGATGGGCTCGGATTCCCGGATTTGCCTGGCGACACGGCGGGCGTTGGCGAGAACGCAGTTGTGGACTTTGTCGCCGGGTTGGCTGGCGGTCTCCTCGACAGCGGGACGGATCGATTCGATGACGGTCTTGATGTGGCCCGGCGCTTCCGCATTACCGGCGGCGACAGCCGCGGACACCGCTCCGCAGTTTTCGTGGCCAAGCACGACAACAAGGCGGGTGCCGAGATGCTCGACGGCGTATTCGATGCTCCCGAGGACTTCGTCGTTGATCACATTGCCGGCATTGCGGATCACAAAGAGATCGCCCAAGCCTTCGTCGAAGATCAGTTCGGGCGGGACGCGCGAATCGGCGCACCCGAGGATGATGGCGTGAGGATGCTGACCGGTGCGGGCGAGCGCGCGGCGGCGGTCGAATGAAATGTTGGGGTGCGTTTCCTTGTGCTGGACGAAGCGCGTGTTGCCTGCGCGCAAACGGGCCAGCGCCTGTTCAGGAGAAAGCGCGGCAGGGGCTTCATGTCCGCCGGCGAGCAGCGCGGCGGCAAAAACAAACAATGAAAGGGCAGATTTCATACACGACCTCACGCTATCCACATTATCGGACCGTTTGGTCGTGTTTTGCGCTCCTCTTACAATGAAACTGTGTTAAGAAGAGAACTCGTCGGACTTGGCCTGGCTGGCGCGGCGTTCGGGATGCGTCAGGAGCAGCAGGAGGCGTTTGTCGAACGGGTGGCGGGTGGATTCAAGTTCACCGAAGGACCGGTGTGGCTGGCGGAGGGCGCCCTGGTATTTAGCGACATCCCCACGGCGCGGTTGCTGAAGTGGAGCCCGAAGGACGGCGTGCTGTTGTTGCGCGAGAACAGCGGCGGGGCGAACGGCAACGCCGTGGACAGCCGCGGCAGGCTGTATTCGTGCGAAGGCGTGACGCGACGGGTGACGCGAACGGGGACGGATAACAAGATCGAGGTGCTGGCCGAGAGCTTCGAAGGCAAGCGGCTGAACTCGCCCAACGACATCGTGGTGAGGCGGGACGGCCACCTGTGGTTCACCGACCCGGCGTTCGGCAAGCGCGAAGAGACACGCGAACTGCCTTTCCATGGCGTGTTTCATCTGAAGCCGAACAAGGAGTTGGCGGTGGTGGCGCGGATGGACAAGCGGTCGAACGGGGTGGCGTTGTCGCCGGATGGGCGCATCTTATTTGTGGCTGTTTCGGAAGAGCGGGCGGTGCGGGCGTGGGACGTGGACCGGAACGGCGAGGCGTCGAATCCACGAGTGGTGATTACGGGAATCGACGGCGCGCCGGATGGCTTGAAAGCGGACGCGAAAGGCAACCTCCATATCGCCGCGAACGCGTTGGCGATCTACAGCCCGCAAGGACGGCTTCTGAGGACCATACAGCTTCCCGAAAAGCCATCCAACTTATGTTTTGGGCCGGACGAGAAGACCATCTACGCGACGGCGCGGACGACGGTCTACAGAGTCCTGCCGGACGCGAAGCCGGCGCAGGCTCAGCAGTGAGCGACGAGAGGCGGTATCCGGCGCGGCCGCTGCTGGGGGTGGGAGCGGTTCTGTTCCGCGGCGATGAAGTGCTGCTCATCGAGCGCGGCAAGGAGCCGCTGAAGGGGTGGTGGACGTTGCCGGGCGGGCTGGTTGAACCGGGCGAACGGCTGGAGCAGGCCGTGGTGCGCGAGGTGATGGAAGAGACGGGTTTGAGGGTGAAGCCAAAGGCCGTGGCAGCGATCTTCGAGCGGATCATGCCGGACCTGGAGGGCCGGACGGAGTACCACTACGTGATCATCGACTACCTTTGCGAAGTCGAAGGCGGCACGCTGCTGGCGGCAAGCGACGTGGCGGCGGCCGAGTGGGTGCGGGTAGACGAATTGGATCGATGGAAGATGGCTCCGGGGACGCCGCCCGTGATTGCAAAAGCGCTGGAGTTGATTCGATGAATGCGGCGAGTCTGGAACTGCTGGAATACGCGGCGCTAAAGTCGCTCGTTGGACGCTCGGTTGCGAGCGAGGGTGGAAAGCGTCTGCTGGAAGAGACCGAGCCGTCGACAGACCGGGCGGCGATCGAGGCGCGACTGGCCGAAACGTCCGAGGCGATGGCGTGGATCGAAGAAGCCTCGCAGCCGAAGACGCGCGGCGGCGAAACGCCCGTTCGGCTTTCGTTCGACGGGATTCCGGAGACGGGCGCATCGGTAGCGAAGTTGAGGATTGAGGGGGCGGTACTCGAAGCGTTGGAGTTACAGGCGGTCATCGTTCTCCTGGAAAAGGCCGAACAGGTGAGGCAGGCGCTCATCGCCCAGGCGGGCGCATTCCCGCTGTTGGCAAAGCGTGGAGCGGCGATCGCGGATTTTCGCGAAACCGTGCGGGCGGTGTCGGGCAAGATCCTGCCGGATGGGACGATGGCCGATCATGCAAGTCCTCTGCTGGCAAGAGTCAGGCGCGATATGGAGAGGCAGCGGCGGCAGATTCACGAGTCGCTCGAACGGTTCCTGAAACAACATCGCGACGACGGGATGCTGCAGGAGGAGTTCGTCACCATCCGCAACGACCGGTTCGTCGTGCCAGTCGTGCCGGGCGCGAAGAAACGGGCCGCGGGCGTTGTCCATGCGTCGAGTGGCAGCGGGCACACGCTGTTCCTTGAACCGCTGGAAACGATTGAACTGAACAACGACCTGGTGCGGCTGACAGACGAAGAGATGCGCGAAGTACGGCGCATCCTGGCCGAGTTGACCGACCGGCTGCGAACGCAGGCGCACGAGGTAAGGCGTGCGGCGGAAGCGCTGGCGGCGCTGGATTTCGCGTTCGCCAAGGCGCGGTTCGCCGAGTCGTTCGACTGCGTGATTCCGGTGTTTTCCAGCAGTGGCGCGCCGGTGCTGCGATTGAAGCGGGCGCGGCACCCGCTGCTCGAAGAGGTTTTGCGGCGCAGGCGGATGCAAGTGGTTCCTGTTTCGTTTGAGTTGGATTCGGCGAGCCGGGCGCTGCTGATCTCGGGTCCGAACACCGGCGGCAAGACGGTGACGCTGAAGACGGCCGGATTGCTGGTGCTTATGGCGCAATCTGGGTTGCCGGTGCCGGCGGACGAGGCGGTGATGCCGCTGTTTGACGACGTGCTGGCGGACATTGGCGACAACCAGTCGATCGAACAAAGCCTGTCAAGTTTCAGCGCACATGTGGCGCGGGTGAAGGAGATCGTCGAGGCGGGCGCGCCGGGGGTGCTGGTGCTGCTGGACGAGTTGGGCCGGGCGACGGATCCGGAAGAGGGCGGGGCGCTGGGCGTAGCCGTACTGGACGAGTTCAACCGCTTCGGCGCGTTTACGCTGGCATCGACACACCTGCTGGCATTGAAGGTCTATGGGGCGACGACGCAGGGTGTGGTGAACGCGTCGATGGGTTTCAACGAAGAGACGCTGGAGCCGACGTATGCGTTGAGGACGGGCGCGCCGGGCAAGTCGGCTGGGTTGGATATCGCATCCCGGTTGGGACTGCCGCAGCGGCTGATTGAACGGGCGCGGGCGGCGATGTCGGACACGGAGCGCGACATCGCGCACTTCCTGAAAGAGCTTGAGACGAAGGTGGGTGAGGCGCGCGAAGAGTCCGCCGCATTGCGCCGCAGTAAACTCCAGCTTGAAGAGCGGGAGAAACAGCTTGTCGCCGAACTGTCGAAGCGCGAATCGCGGCGCGTGAAGGAGATGGAGGAGCGGGCCGAGAAGGCGGTCAAGATCTTCGAGCAGGAGGCGCGCGATGCGATCAGCCGGGCGTCGGCCGTGCCTGAGATGCGCAAGCAGGCCGAGCGGGCGCAGCGGGAGATGGCGCGGGCGAGGCGAGAAATGAGAGAAGAGTTCGCGGCGTTGGCCGAAGGCAAGGCCGCGGCGCCGAAGCCCGCGGCTGAGATGATCGCTCCGGGGATGCGGGTGAAGCTGAAGGACGTAAGCCAGCCGGCGAAGGTGCTGAGGGTGATGGGCGGGGGATTGATCGAAGTCGAGGTTGGGTTCCTGAAGATGCAGGCGCCGATCGAGGATGTCCGCGAGGTGCTGCCGGAGGCGGCCGGTGGCGGGCCGAAGCGATTGCCGTCAGGCGTGTCTTTCACGGCCGGGCCGCGCTATGAGACGTTGAGCAGCGAGGTGAACATCATCGGCAAGAGGTCGGACGAGGCCGAGGTGGAAGTGGAGCGATTCATCGACGCCTGCGCGCTGGCCGATGTGACGCGCATCCGGATCGTGCATGGGCATGGGATGGGCATTTTGAAGAAGATGGTTCAACAGTTGCTGTCGAAACACCCGCATGTGGAGAGTTACGGTCCCGCGACGCCGGCCGAGGGTGGCACGGGCGCGACGATCGCCGAATTGAAGTCGCTGTAATTGCCGGCGCATCGGCGGTAGACTGGCTGCCATGGAACGGCGAACCTTCTTGATGACAGCCGGCGCGTCGGCGCGCGCACTGGCAGCGGACAGGCAACGGGTAGGCGTGATCGGAAGCGGCGGGCGAGGGCGCCTTCTGACGGGTGAGTTCAAGGAAATTGGGGCCGAGATGGCGGCGGTCTGCGACATCTATGAGCCGAATCTCCAGGCGGGTCTGAAGGCTGCGTCGACGGGCGCGAAGGCGTATAACGACTACCGGCGGTTGCTCGACGACAAGTCGATTCAGGCGGTGATCATCTCAACGCCTGACCACTGGCACGCGCGCATGGCGATGGACGCTGCCGAAGCCGGCAAGGACATCTATGTCGAGAAGCCGATGTGTCACGAGCCGGGCGAAGGGTTAAAGATGGTGGAGACCATCAGGCGGACGAAGCGCGTCTGCCAGGTGGGGACGCAGCGGCGCAGCGGCTCGATGTTCCTCGAACTGAAGCAGAAGTATGCGACGCCGGAGACATTGGGCGAAGTGAGGCTGGTCAACTCGTGGTGGATGAACTATCAGGACGGCCTGTCGCGGGCGAAACTGCGGGGGCCGCTCGACTGGAAGCAATGGCTCGGCCCGGCGCCGGCGCGGCCGTTGGACGAGGCGCGGTTTTTCAACTGGTATTACTATCACGATTACTCGGGAGGGCTGTTGGTGGGTCAGGCAGCGCATGTGATCGACTGCATCCAGTGGTTCATGAATTCGAAGATGCCGGGGGCGGTGACGTGCGCGGGCGGGCAGGGCAATCTGGGCGGGGGAGAGATCCCGGAGACGGCCTCGATGACGGTGGAGTACCCGGAAAACTACATCGCCGTTTTCACGCTGGGCTATAAGGCGATGAAGTACCACACTCATAACGACCAGATGAACCACTTCCATGGTTCGAAGGCGCGCCTGGATGTGGGGCGGGAGAACTTCGCGCTGTGGCCACAAAGCGCGGAGGTGAAGATGGCGCCGTCGGTGGTGTCGGACCGCCTAGGTTCGTTCGTGGTGGCGACTCGTGAACATATCCGGAATTTCCTGGAGTGCATCGTGACCAGGAAAGACCCGAATGCGCCGGCGGAGGCTGGGTTGGGGACGTCGGTCTCGCTGGCCATGGCGATGGAGTCGCTAAGGACGGGGCGGCGGATCAAGTGGGACGCAGCGGCAAAGAAGATGGTCTAACGCAGAGTCACGACGGTAGCGCCCCATCCTCCGGCTGCGCCGGGCGCGTCTGAGAACGATGCGACGTAGGGCGTGCGCTCGAGGATCTTTCGAACGATCTCGCGCTGCACGCCGATGCCTCGGCCGTGAATGATGCGGAGGGCCTTGAAGCCGCGTGCGTGAACCTCTTCGAGCCAGGCTTCGACGGCGTCTTTCACATCGCGCGGGGCGAAGGCGTGGAGGTCGAGCGTATCTGTGATGGGAATTTCGATTGGCTCGGCGGGCGGCTCATTTTCGAAATTCATGGAGTTCGAAGATGGGGACGTTGTGGCGGTCGTTGATGACGCCGATCAGAGAGTGGGCATAGCCCTGCGAGGCAGCGAAGTCGAGTAGCTTGGCCCGGATGCCCACGAAGGCTTCGTTGTTTCCGGTGTGCGTGACGAAGACGTGCTCCGGGACTGAGAGCGCCCATTCGAGGAACTTGCGGGCAGTCGGATCGCTGATGCGGAGCACGGTGTCTTCGGAGTTGCGGGTCACGCCGAGCTTGCCTGCGCCATAGAAATCGACCTGCTGCTGGATGCCCCAGTCAGATGGGAAGACGATGCGGCCCGGCATGCGGCCAAGGGTATCGACCAGGGGGCGGGCGGCGTTAGTCCAGGTGGAAGTGGGACCGAAAGCGAAGAACTGGGCGTAGTACTGGTTCAGGACGAAGAGGTTCGTTAGCGTTGCAGCAAGGAAGACGGCAGCGCCGATTCTGAATCCGCGTACCGGAAGGCGGCGGGCGACTTCAGCGAACGTGAGCGCGGCGAGAAGATGCGGCAAAGGCCACAGGAGAATTGTGTGGTGGAGAGATCCCCCGGCGCCTTTGGTCAGGAGCATGAGGGCCCAAGAGAAGATGAATGCAAAACCTGTGAAGAGTGCGATGCGGCGCCATGGGCTCCAAAGCATGAATGGCAGGGCGAGGATTGAACCGACCATGAGGATCTGCTGGAGGCTGTGAATTGGCGCACCCAGTCTGGCGCTGAGCCAGAGCGAAGCTCGCTCATGGAGACGGAACTGACCGGCTTGTCCCTCGGGCGCGTCCCGCACGATATAGCCGAACAGGCCGCCGCCGTTCATGGCCCGGTCGAGGGAAGCGATCTTGTTCATCAGTGGGTGGTCTTTCGTGACGATGTTGGACCTGATGGTCGCCAAGGGCCTTTCGACGTTGTAGTAGATCAGCGGCGAGGCGCCGAGCAGCGCAGGCAGCACGAGGGCAGCAGCCAGTTTGGGGCGCTTCAACAGGCTCCAGACTTCGGATGGGAAGACGAGCAGGAGAGCCAGGCCGCCGCCGGCAACGATCCAAATGGAAATGGCCTTGTCCCAGAGTGCAAGACCTACGGAGAGTCCGCAGAGGATGAGCCAGAGGGGCGAACGGCTCTCGGAGTAGCGGACCGCGGAATAGAGAATTATGGCGAAGAACAGATGCTGGAGGGCGACGGGTCCCCAGTCGAAGACGCTTGTGAGCAGGTAGGCCGCATCCGTGGCAAGGAGCAGAGCGGAAAGAACGGCGATCCGGTTGGAAACGATACGGCGCAGGGTGAGGAAGTAGAGCGCAACGGAGATGGCCCCGAAAGCGAGCGTGGGGAACCGCAGCGAACGGTGGTTGTAGCCGATCAGGTCGAAGACGGGCGCCATGATCCCGGCCTTGAGCGTGCCGAGATAACTCATCAGCATGATTGGCACCTTCGTCTGGCCGAGCGTGACGTTGTAATCGGCGCTGGCCGGAGAGAAGATAGCGAGGACGAATAGGGCTTCGTCATACTGCGCTCCCGCGAGGGGAATGAAGCCGACGCCGAGCAAGAGAAAAAGGCCGGCGAGGCCGATGCAAGCCAGCAGCGCCGAATACTTCCGAATCATCAGGTTAGCCGCCGATCGCGTACATGGGCCGCGGAGGTGGGACGAAGCCGCCGCGGTTGATTTCATGGCCGAGCCACTTGTCCTTGACGACAGCACGAATGGTATCCATGATCTCAGTTTCGGTGGCGCCGGAGCGTAGCAATCCTTTGACGTCGGTCTCCTCGATGGCGAACAGGCAATAGCGAAGTTTGCCGTCGGCGGTGAGTCGGATTCGGTTGCAGTTGAGGCAGAAGGGACGGCTGACCGAGGCGATGAAGCCGACCTTGCCGATGCCGTCGCGGAAGCTGTATTCGAGCGCGGGGGCGCGGGGATCGGGGTCCGGGATGGGATCGAGCGGGCCGATGCCCTGTTCGAGGATGGCCAGGATATCGGAGGCGAGCAGGACACGGTCGTTGCGCCAGAGTCCCTGGGCATCGAGGGGCATGAACTCGATGTAACGGATCTCGATGCCGTGTTCACGGCCAAAGCGGGCGAGCGGGACGATGTCGTTTTCGACGAGATCGCGGACGGCCACGGCGTTGATCTTGATGGGTCCGAAACCGAGGTCGCGAGCCTTCATGATGCCGTCCATGACTCGGCGGAAATCGTCGCGGCGGGTGATGCGGCGGAAGAGCGCCGGGTCGAGAGTGTCGAGATGGACGTTCAACCGGCGCAGGCCGGCTTTGTAGAGAGCTTCAGCCTGTTCGGCGAGCAGAACGCCGTTGGTGGTGAGGGCGATGTCGCGGATACCGTTGATGGCGAAGAGCTTTGCGACGAGGACATCGAGGTTCTTGCGGACCAGGGGTTCGCCGCCGGTGACGCGGATCTTGGTTACGCCTAGGCGGGCGGCGACGCGGGCGAAGCGTTCGATTTCCTCGAAGGTCAGGATCTCGCTGCGTGGGACGAATTCGACATCGGTCTCCGGCATGCAGTAGTAGCAGCGGATATTGCAACGGTCGGTGACGCTGATGCGGAGGTTGTCGTGGAGCCGGTTATAGGTGTCAATGAGGGGTGCTTCCACGGCTAGGTTCTCCGGCCCCGCTATCTTAGCGCCAACATGCGTTCGATGGGCAGGCGTGCGCGATCGATAAGGTCTTGGGAGAGATCGACGCGCGGGGTGAGATCGCGCAGGCAGTCGCGGAGCTTTTCGAGCGAGTTGCGCTTCATATAGGGGCACTCGCTGCAGTTGCAGTGTTCATTGGCGACGAAGTGGAAGGCCTTGTCCGGAGCGTTGCGTTCGAGCGAGAAGCGGACGCCGCTTTCGGTCATGACGATGAACTCGCGGCCTGGATGCTTGACGCACCAGTCGATGATGGCCGAGGTGGAACCGACGTAGTCGGCCATGCGGAGAACGTCCTCGGGGCACTCAGGGTGGGCGGCGACGAGGGCGCCGGGGAACTCGGATTTGGCGGCGGTCAGGCGGCGCGCGGGGAAGGTGGCGTGGACGATGCAGGCGCCTTGCCAGATCTGCATGTTCTCGCGGCCAGTCTGGCGTTTGACGTAGTTGCCGAGGTTGATGTCGGGGGTGAACAGGATTGACTTCTCCGCGGGGATGGAATTGACCACATCAACGGCGTTGCGCGAGGTGCAGAGGATGTCGCTCTCGGCCTTCACCTCGACGGATGTATTGATGTAGCTGACAATGACGTGATCCGGGTGGCGGCGTTTCCAGGCGCGAAGTTGATCGACGGGGCAGGAGTCGACAAGGGAGCAACCAGCGTCGGCGTCGGGGACGATAACGATCCGGTCAGGATTGAGAACCTTGGCCGTTTCGGCCATAAACCAGACGCCGCAAAAGGCGATGACATCGCCGTGGAAGGATTGAGCCTTCCTGGAGAGTTCGAGCGAGTCGCCGATGACGTCGGCAAGTTCCTGGATTTCGGCTTCCTGGTAATGGTGGGCGAGGATAGTGGCCCGGCGGGCATTCTTGAGTTCGAGGATTTCTTCGGCCAAGGTCAAAGTGGCTGGCATGAATAGAGAAGCCCTTGATCCGATTGTAACAGTGGAGTTCAGTTTGCAGGGAGGGGGAACGCGGGCGGGGTGGCGCATCGGAGGAGGAGTACGCCACCCGTTCAGCCTGCATTGGGAATCGCCGCGAGGCCCACAGCCAGGACCGGCCATCGAGACCTGACGAAACCGCCCCCTACCCGCACTTGAAGGGGCACGCGGTACCGTCCCCGGACAGCCACGCTAGTCGCAAGGCCAGCCTCGCGGATCATCCTCGAAAGCCTTATCGGCGACATCGGACGGAGATTGAGAAAAATAACTGAGGCGTGTTATTTCTGGATGTCGCGGTGGGTGATTTTGGCGGGGTAGCCGGATTTTTGGAGGCGTTTGCCTATCTCCTCGGCCATCATGACGGAGCGGTGGCGGCCTCCGGTGCAACCGAAGGCGATGGTGAGGTAGCTTTTGCCTTCGTGGATATAGTGGGGCATGAGGAACAGGAGCATGGACGAGACGCGCTCGATGAACTCCTGGGTTTGGGGGTAGCTGCGGACGAAACGGGCGACGCGAACGTTGCGGCCGGTGAGCACCTTAAACTCGGGGATGTAGTTGGGGTTGGGCAGGAAACGGACGTCGAAGACCAGATCGGCATCGGCCGGGACGCCGTGGCGGAAGCCGAAACTCATGGACGAGACCAACAGCCGGACATCGGTGGGCGAACCGAAGGCCTCGACGATGCGACGGCGGAGTTGATGGACGTTCATTTCCGAGGTCATCAGGACGTGGTCGGCGAGTGCGCGGATGGGGGCGAGGAGTTCACGTTCGGTGAGGACGTTGCCGAGGACGGAGCGGTCGCCGCCGAGGGGGTGGGGACGGCGGGTCTCGCTGAAGCGGCGGACGAGGGTGTCGTCGCCGGCGTCGAGGAAGAGCAGGCGGGAACGGATGTCGCGCTTGATGGCGGCATAGACGGCGGGGAACCGTTTGAGCGATTCGCCTTCGCGGATGTCGACGACGAGGGCGGCGCGGTGGATGTTGGGCGAGTCCTTGGTGAGTTTGGCGAAGGTAGGAATGAGATCGACCGGGAGATTATCGACGGAGTAAAAGCCGTTGTCCTCGAAGGCCTTGAGGACGGTCCCTTTGCCCGATCCGCTCAAGCCAGTAATGATGACGAGTTCGGGCGCTGCGTGCTGGGTGGTTGTGGGAGCGGCTGACTCCGCTCCCGGTTTCCTCTGTCTGGCCATTCGCGTATCAGGATTCGATGAGGTCAACTTTGCCGTCGCGGCGGCGGACGAGAATCCCGGCTCGGCCGGTTTCGGAGTCGGTAAAGACGGCGTAGTCGCTCTCGCTGTCCATGGTGAGGATGGCTTCCTCGGCGGTCATGGGCTTGCCTGTGGTTCGGGCGCCGGCCTTGATGACCCGGGCGGGTTTGGCTGCTTTGGCCAATTTCTCCTTCTTAACCCTGGTCTTGTCCTTCGTCTTGGCGGGCGAGGATGGGGCGGGGGCTAACTCGGCGGCGGGCTTGCGGACGGTATCTGCGCGATTGGAGTCGCGGAACTTGGAGAGGAGTTTTAGGGTCTGTTTTTCCATCTTGGAAACGGCGTCCATGATGGCGGTATATTGATCGGGTGCAATCGCGACGCCGACGAGAGCCCGGTCATGGAAATTGATCCGCACTTCAGCGCGTTGCTGATGGCGGACTGTCTGTAAGGCGACCTGCGCGACCTTCTCCCCACGTTTTTCGAGCAATTTGGAGAGCTTGGAGAACTGTGTCGCGAGCTTGCGTTCCTGCGAGGAGGTCAGTTTGTCTTGCTTCCCAGTGAAGGTGATGTTCATAGCAGTGCCTTTCTATTGGATTTGAGACGAACAGGCGCCGCCGCGGAGTGATGGGGAAGTCAATCCTTCACCCTGCGGTGGTGCGTGGAGGGTATCTTCATGTCCTCCCTGTATTTAGCCACTGTGCGCCGGGTGACCTTGATGCCCTGCTTCTGGAGCATGTTGGCGATATGGTCGTCGGTGAGTGGACGCCCGGAGTCTTCGTCCTTAATCATCTGTTTCACCATGCGCTTGAGGTTCACCAGGGAGAGGTTGCCGCCGGTGGGGCCTTGAACGGCTTCGGTAAAGAAGAACCGGAGTTCAAAGACGCCGCGGGGGGTGTGAGCGTACTTGCCGGCGACGGCGCGGCTGACGGTGGAGGCGTGAACGCCGATCTCCTCGGCGACCTCCTTGATCATCATGGGCCGCAGTTCGTCGATACCGGCTTCGAGGAAGCCGCGCTGGCGGAGGACGATGGCTTCGCAGACGCGAAGGATGGTCTGTTTCCGCTGTTCGATGTTGCGGATGAGTTGGAGGGCCGAGGCGTAGCGGTCCTTGATATAGTTGCGGGTTTCTTTATCGGCGCCCTCGCTGCGTTGAAGCAAGTGGCGGTAGCTACCGTTGATGCGAAGTTGAGGCAGGCCCTCGTCGGTGAGGCCGATGACATAATCCTCGCCATCCTTGCTGATGTAGACGTCGGGTTCGACGGCGCGGGCTCCGGGTCCGGAGTACTTCAGGCCGGGCTTAGGGTCAAGGTGGAGGATGACGTCGAGGGCGAGCTGGATGTGTTCGATGGGCCGCTTCAGTAGGCGGGCGAGTTCCTTGATGCTCTTGGATTCGACGAGTTTGAGGTGGCTCTCAACGATTTGCCAGGCGACGCTACCCCTGGCTCCGCGATCTTCGAGTTGGAGAAGGAGGCACTCCTGGAGGCTGCGTGCGCCAACGCCGGCGGGGTCGAGGGTCTGGACCTCTTCGAGGGCCTTTTCGAGAGTTTCGACGGAATGGCCTTCAGCTGCGGAGATGTTCTCGATGGTGTCTTCAAGATAGCCGGATTCATCGAGATTGCCTAGGATGGCTTCAGTGGCGTCGCGAATTTCGGCGGGCACTATGAGTAGGCTCAACTGCTCGCGGAGGTAGCCGGTTAGGGTGACAGGGGAGGAGAGGAACGTCTCGAACCCTGGCTTATCGGGGTCGTAGTCGGCCGGCGAGTGGACTGGCGGATCCATAAACTCGTCAAAATAAGAACCGAAGTCGATCTGTTCGAAGGCATCGGGCGCTTTTTGGGCTTCAGCGGCGGCGCCGGCGTCACCGGCATTGGCGTCGCCGTAGGCTTGGGCGGTGACGTCGCGGAGTTCGGCGTCCGCGGGGTGGGGGTCAGGGTCGCCGCGTTCGATCAGCGACTGGACCTCGGCGGGAGTGAGTTCCTCGGCGCCTTCGACGACCTCTTCGAGAACAGGATTCTGGGAGATTTCCTGGTTGATGAGTTCCTTGAGTTCAAGCTTGTTTAACTGCAGGACGGTGACCATCTGCACCAGACCCGGAGTCAGGATCTGCTTCTGCTTGACCGCGAGTTGAAGTCTCGGAGACAGAAAGCTCATCTGTGGACCATTTTACCAGCAAAGCCCCAAAAGCAAGCCAAAAACTCCAAGCGCCTCAAAGGGTTATCGCGTCCCAGGGGAAAGCGGGTCCGACGTCGAACTTGTCGGCGCGGAAATTCTGGTGGCTGGCGATGCCCCGGAAGTCCTTGAAGTAGCCTGCCGGATCGGCGACGGTGCGCCGCGCAACGGCGGGCAGGCGCTTAGGGATGGCGAAGCGTTGACGGAGCATTTGGACCAGGGGGGAAAGCGACTGGATCTGCTGTTGCGTATAGGCGGCGAAGTAGTAGAAGCCCCGATAGGGCTTCTTGACGTAGAGTCCGCTGTCGGCGAGCGCGCACCATTTCTTTTCGAAACGGTTCTGCGGTAGCCACCAACGGAGTTCGCCCGAGGAGAGCTTGAGCGGGCCGACGTTGACGATTTCGATACCGATGCTTCGTTTGTCGTGGCGGTGGTTGGCCGCTGGTGCACCCTTGACGCCGAGGTGGTAGGCCCAATAACTAGGGTCAAAGGTCTCGTAGATCGTCCCGTCAATGTCAAGGATGTAGGCAGTGGCGACGCGGGCGGCGGCGGCCACCCAGGTATTGAAGGCGCTGCGGGCGCTCGGACCGGCGGTGAAATGGAGAACGATAAGGTCCTTGGGGTGCTGTTCCTCGATGTAGCCAGAGGCCGGGAGGCGGAGCGACACCTGGTCGATCGCGATAGGGGCCGGGCTTGGCGTGACGGGAGCGGGAGGCTCGATGTGGTCGGTGGAATCTGTTGTGATCGTCGGGAGTGTGAGGATCTGGCCCACCTTGACCTTGTTTGGATCGGTGATGTTGTTGACCTCGATCAGCAGGTGCGGAGGGAGGCCGAAGCGGCGCGCAATGGCGGAGAGGGTGTCTCCGGAACGGATGGTGTAAGTGTTCATGATAGGGTTCCCAGTAAAGCGAGGGCAGAGTGAGGTAGAGTGCACGGATGCGGCGAAAACGGAGGAATTTGAGGTGAAGACAAGGCGAAGCCAATGAGCTGGATTTCCGGTGCAGATTCGATTCTAAGGATTTTGGGATGAGACAGTTGGAGGCGACCGGGCAGGGAACTCGTTTCGGATGCATTTCGAATGAGGCTAGTGGGATTAAGTGATTTGAGTTCAGTTGTTTGGGCGAGGGGTGGCGCAAGGGGTAGGGACTGATTGAGGCGAGTGGGGATGGTGGAGATGGGGTGGAGGGCGGATGATTCCGGCTCAAGCCGGGTGGAAATCCGACTGCAGGCCGGAAGGCCTGCCCCACAGACGCGCGGGTGACGGCTGGGCGGGGATGTGCCGGGAGAGTGAAGAAAGGGGAGTTCGTTCCCCGTTCGTTCCAGAGGGGTGTTGGCGACGGTAACGGCTGTCTTGTCAATGGTTTGCCGGTGGATTTCGGGCAAAAACGCAAAAAGAAAAAAGTTGGCGGAGTGGGGAGAGTCGGGGACTTGGGATAGTTCGTTCCCAGTTCGTTCCAGACGGGTCCTGGTGCCGGTAACGTCTATTTTGTCAATCGATTGCCGGTGGAATTCAGGCAAAAACAAAAAAAGAAAAAAGTTGTTGGCGGGGAGGTGGAGGCCCGGGGAGTGGGGGTCCGATCCGGTGCTTAGGAGGCTTGAGGTGACAGCGGCGTGGGCTTTGGCTGAGTGGGCGGCGGTGCGGATGAGTAAATGGTGCGGAGGAGTCGAAAACGAGGCAAATCGA
>CAZLDN010000085.1:0-21957 GCA_964558355.1 uncultured Candidatus Solibacter sp. | reverse complement strand
ATTGAGACCTCCCCCGCTCTGCAATATGATTCATAGAACCATGGGACACCCCGGTAGCCGCCGCGCCTTCCTCAGCGGGGCATTCGCCCTGCCAGCCCTCTCCCAGGCCATCCAGTCCCAAACCACTCCTTACAACCGCCCGAAACTCAAAATCACCGATGTCCGTACCGCCCAGGTCTGCGGCCACGGCCTTCAGTTGCATGTCCGCATCTACACAGACCAGGGCAGCTTCGGTCATGGCGAAGGCACCGGCGCCGTCGGCGGCGGCGCGCCAATCGTCCGCTCATTCCGCAATGCCCTGATCGGCCAGGACCCGCTCAATGTCGACCGCCTCCACGAACGCACCCGTACCGGTGGAATCTTCGCCGGCGCCCAGGTCCGAGGCGCGCGCGGCGCGATCCTCCACGGCTCAACCCGCGACAAGGTTGAACTCGAAGCCATGGCCGGTTTCCCCGTCCTCGCCGTGGGATTCGACCGCCGTCCAGCCACCCAAATCGGCGTCGATTGGAACGTCCCCATTCGCGTCGGCCCGGCGGTCGTCCTGCCCGGCGATGTCGTTGTGGCGGACTCTGAAGCGGCCCTCTTCTTCCCTGCCGAAATCGTGGACGAGGTCATCAAACGGGCTACCGGCCTCACCCTGCGGGAAGACTACGAACGCGATCTCGTCCGCCAGAAAAAACTCCGATTCCGCGACGTCTACCCACTCAACCCCGAACTCCGGCAACAATACGAAGAGAGAAAGAAGAAACAGCAATGACCCGCAGACGCGCCATCCTCCTCGCCATCCCCGTCCTCTCCGCCCTCGCACTCGCCGGTTTCCAGGCCACCCGGCAGGTCCGCACCATCGACGATCCACTCGTCGCCGGCTTCAAGAAAACCACCGTCGCCTCGGTGGCCGACGCCGTCGATTCGGTCATCGGACAGCGCGGCTACATGTCCCACCAGATGCGCCCGGCCGTCGCCGGACAAGTCGTCGGCCGCGCCCGTACCTCGATCGTCAAACCTGCGCCGCCTGAAAAGGCCACGCCATCGCTCGCCGTGAAGCACTCCGTCGAAATGATCGACTCCGCCAAGCCCGGCGAAGTCGGTGTCATCGTCATGGAGGACGGACTCGATGTCGCCGCCATCGGCGGCCTGATGGGCACGGCCGCCAAGGCCAGAGGCATGGCTGGCATCGTCATCGACGGCGGTATCCGCGACGTCGCTGAACTGCGCTCTCTTGGCCTCCCCGTCTATTCCTCCAGCATCACGCCCGCCACGGCGGTCGGCCGCTGGGCCAGCGTCGCCAAGGACATCCCCGTCCAATGCGGCGGCGTGACAGTCGCCCCGGGCGACATCATCGTCGCCGGCGAAGACGGCATCGTTGTCGTCCCCTCGGCCCGTGCGGCCGAAGTCCTCGAGAAGGCTCAGGAGATCGACGAACGCGAGACCAAAATGGTCCCGTTCATCAAACAACACAGGTCCCTGACAAAGGTAATCGAGATCTTCAACCGCATCTAGTCTGGATCGCTAACACGTTGACATACCACGTGGCGTGGGCACTCGTGCCGCGTCCCGACCCTTCGGGACGCGTGGCTTTCGGCTCAACACTCTGTCCTGCTCCCGGACGTCGCGATGAGTCGACGCCGCACGCAAAGCGCGTGCGCCACAATAAGTTCCACAGGTCTGGTCCTCCCTCACTTTTTTGTCGCACACCCCCAATGGATCAGAATGGAGGCGATGACCGATTCGCTCGTCGTGTTGAAGCAGGAGATCGTCACTTGCGGGCTTTGTCCAAGGCTGCGCGGCTGGTGCGAAGAGGTCGCGCGCGTAAAGCGCCGCGCTTACAGGGACTGCGCCTACTGGGGCAAACCCATTCCCGGTTTCGGCGACCCGAAGGCGCGCCTTCTCGTCATCGGCCTGGCTCCAGGGGCGCATGGAGCCAACCGAACCGGCCGCGTCTTCACGGGCGACTCGTCAGGCGACTGGCTCTACCGCGCCATGCGCCAAACCGGCTTCGCCAACCAGCCTGTTTCCATCTCCCGCGACGATGGGCTGGAATTGAAAGGCGCATGGGTGACGGCGTCGGTGCGATGCGCGCCGCCCGCCAACAAGCCCACGCCGGCCGAGGTTGTCCAATGCAGGCCTTACCTCGAACGTGAGATTGCATTGTTGAAAGACGTCAACGTGGTTGTCGCGCTCGGCCGGCTGGCCTTTGACAATTACCTGGCGCTGCTGCGAGGCCAGGGACGCGCCGCCGGCCGGCATGAGTTCGCGCACGATGCAGAGCATCATCCGGGGGCAGGGTTGCCCGCGTTGATCAGTTCCTACCACCCCAGCCGGCAGAACACCCAGACGGGCCGTCTGACTGAAACCATGCTGCGCGCCGTCTTTGAACGCGCGCGTAAACTGATGTAATTCCGCGGGCTGCGCGCCAGGGGACTATGATGAAGGTATGGCCCGTGGTTGGGAAAGTAAGGATGTGGAGTCGCGCATCCAGGACGCCCGCGACAGGCCCTCTCCGAAAGGTCGCCCCATGAATCCTGATCAGCGAGCGCGCGTGACACGTCTGCACTTGCTCGAACAGCAGCAGGCGCGCCTGCTGGCCGAGATGCGCGATGCCACGACAGACCGGATGCTCGATCTCCTGCGCCGTGAAATGGCTTGGGTCCAGGCCCATATCAAAGACCTTCAATAGCCGTCCCGGATATCCTGTCGAATTTAATGCGCGAGGAGCTGGAGCACTACTTCGAGTTCAAAGCTCTTGGGACAAACTGGCGAACGGAAATCCTCGCCGGGTTCACCACGTTCGTCACGATGGCCTGCATCATCTTCGTCAACCCGCCCATCCTTGGGGATGTCTTGGCGGGGCCTTGGCGAAGCAGGCATGCATGTGGCCGCCGCCACCGCCATCCCGTTGACGTTTATCATCGCCAACGAACTCGCCTTCGGCTTCACGGGCTGGACACTTCTTTAGAGCGCCGCCGGACGCTGCCGTTCGATCAACAGGCTTGTCTACCTGCCGGCCGCTCTCTTCCTCGCCCGGTACTTCTATCCCAGCGCTGCTTGAACAGCTTCCACAGGACGCTGTGTGGTTCAATGGCCTTGTCATGACCCGACGAATCGCGTTGCTCCTCATCCTGCTCTGTACGTCTGTGTTGGCCGCTGACTTCAAGAGCCAGTGGCCTGCCAGCGCGGCCCGCCCGTGGGCTGGCGCGGACTACTGGGCCAACCCCATGCAGGACTGGCGCATGAAGGACGGACGCCTGGAGTGTGCCGTATCCGGCGGCGACCGCAACGTCTTCCTTCTCACGCGCGAACTCACTCCCGCAAAGGCTTCCTTTTCCACCAGTGTCAGGCTGGGCCGTCTCGAAAGCGATCAACCGCCGCTCAAAGAGGGTTTCGTCGGCTTCCGTGTCGGGATTCGTGGCGCGTTCAACGATTACAGGGATTCGGCCGTCCGCGGTGACGGTCTCGAAGCCGGGCTCACATCCAGCGGCCGGCTCTTTATCGGCACTGTCCCCCAGGACGGCGCCGTTTTCTCCGGGCGCCCTTACGACATGACCCTGCGCCTGGAAGCTGCGCCGACCTCCGATACGGCCTACCGGCTCACGCTCTCCCTTCTGGATTCTGACGGCAAGGTGGTCCTGTCCACGGTGCGTGAGGAGGCGCCAGGCAAGTGGTTGACCGGTGGACTCGCGCTGGTCTGCCACTCAGGCGAGATCCGTCCGTCTCCTCCCGATCCGGAACTCCTGGAAGGATTCGCCGAACGGCGCGGCACCGCCCGCGGCGGCACGCTCCGATTCTGGTTCCGCGATTGGATCGTTTCGGGCGGAAAGGTCGCCGCCCACCCCGAGCGCGCTTTTGGGCCCATCCTGTTCGCGATGCATTCGCTCTCACGCGGCGTCCTGAAGCTCACGGCGCAGATGGCGCCGGTCGACGACGGGCCCAAGGACGTCCTGCTTCAGACTCGGAGTTCAATGGCCGCGCCCTGGAAAACCGCCGCCACCGCCACCATCGACCCCATGGCCCGCACTGCCACCTTCCGAATCCAGAATTGGAACGACCGCGCCGACACGCCCTACCGCGTCCTTTACCGCATGGATGGCGTTGAATTCACATTCGAGGGCGCCATCCGCCGCGATCCGGTCAACAAGTCCAAAATCACAGTCGCCGCCTTCACCGGCAACAACGACCTTGGCTTTCCTCACGCCGACATCGTTCGCAACGTCTCCCACTTCAAGCCCGACCTGCTCTTCTTCTCCGGCGACAACATCTATGAACGCGTTGGCGAATATGGCATCCAACGCGCGCCGGTCGAATCCGCCACGGTGGACTACCTGCGGAAGTGGTACCTCTTCGGATGGGAATACGGCCAACTGCTCAAGGACATCCCCGCGCGCGCGCTCCCCGATGACCACGATGTCTACCACGGTAATCTGTGGGGCGCCGGCGGCAAGCGGTCCTGGGGCGAAGGCTACGAAGGACAGGATCGCGGCGGCTATGTGATGCCCGCCGCTTGGGTCAACGCGGTCCAGCGTACCCAGACCTCACACCACCCCGATCCCTACGACCCCACGCCCGTCGAGCAGGATATCTCGGTGTACTATGGTCCGCTTCTCTATGGCGGCATTTCCTTCGCCGTCATCGAGGATCGCAAATGGAAGTCCGCGCCCAAACCCGCCATCCCGTCCGCCAACATCATCAACGGCTGGGCCCAGAACCGTGCCTACAACGCAGCCCGGGACGGCGACGTCCCCGGCGCTGAACTGCTTGGCGCGCGCCAGGAAAAGTTCCTCGATGATTGGGCGAAGGATTGGTCCGGCGGCGCATGGATGAAGGTCGTCCTTTCGCAAACCATCTTTGCGAACGTCGCCACGTTGCCAAAGGGTTCGGTCTCCGACGCCATTACGCCGAAACTCGTCGTCGTGGCCCCAGGCGGTTACGCGCCCAACGAAGCGCCCGTCGCCGACCACGACTCCAACGGCTGGCCGCAGACCCCGCGGCTTCGTGCGCTCAAGTCCATGCGCCGCGCCTTGGCCTTCCATATCGCCGGCGACCAACATCTCGGTTCAACGATCCAATACGGCCTCGACACCTGGGATGACGGCGGCTGGGCCCTTTGCGTCCCTTCCGTCGCCAACGTCTGGCCGCGCCGCTGGTTCCCGGAGACGCCGGGCGAAAATAGAAAGCCCGGTGCGCCCAACTACACCGGCCAGTTCATCGAAGGCTTCGGCAATAAGGTCACGGTTCATGCCGTCTCCAACCCGCACGAAGTCGATGTCGAGCCAAAAGCTCTTTTCCGCCGCGCGCCCGGATACGGCATCGTCACCTTCGACCGGGCCACGCGCAACATCACAATAGCCAACTGGCCCCGCTGGATCGACGCCACCAAGCCCAGCGCCAAACCCTATCCGGGCTGGCCGGTCACGATCAATCAGCTTGACAACGGATTCCCCAAATCCGGCCCTGCGCTCAAACCCGTGCCGGCGGCGGGAACGGTCATCCAGATTGTGAATAAGGACACCGGCGAGATCGCCTATACCCTTCGCACTATGCGCGCGAACTTCACGCCCCGCGCCCCGAAGCCGGGCAACTGGGAAGTGAGGATCCTCAAATGAACCGCCGCGATTTTCTTTCCGCATCCACCACCGGCGTGCTCGCGCCCCAGGACTTTCAGACGACGGGCGCGATGGTCACTCCAGGCGGTGCGACGGCAGCCCGGCCCAACGTCATCTGGCTATTTGGCGATCAGCACCGCGCCCAGGCTCTATCGTGCAACCACGACCCCAACGTGCGAACGCCTAACATCGACCGCATGTCCGCCGATGGCGTCCACTTCACCGCGGCGGTTGCCGGGTTCCCGCTGTGCTGCCCGTTTCGCGGGTCTCTACTCACGGGCCGTTACCCGAACAACTGCGTCGTGGGCCACGAGTATCCGCTTCCGGCGGGTCAGCCGACCATCGCCCAACCCTTCAAGGAAGCCGGATATCACACCGCCTGGTTCGGCAAATGGCATCTCTGCGGCTGGCACGAGCGTAACGGCCGCGCGGCGCATTACATCTCGACGCCGGCGCAGCGCGGCGGCTTCGACGAATGGGCGGGTTACGACAACAACAACTCGCAGTGGGATTCCTGGGTCCATGGCGGGGAAGGAAAGGACGCCTTTCATCACCGTCTACCCGGCTACGAAACCGATGAACTGACCAGCCTGTTCATCAAATACCTCCGCGAGCGGGGCGCCGACAGGAAACCGTTCTTCGCCTCGCTTTCCGTTCAGCCGCCGCATGATCCCTACGTCGCACCGGCTGAATACATGCGGCGATTCTCGCCGGCGAAGCTCGAGATGAGGCCCAACGTGCCGAATACGCCAGAGGTCCAGGACCTGGCACGGCGCGAACTGGCCGGCTACTACGCCATGATCGAGAACTGGGACGACAACATTGCCCGCATCCGCGCCGCGCTGGCCGAGACCGGACTCGCTTTCAACACGCATATAGCGTTCTTCTCCGACCACGGCGACATGCATGGCTCGCATGGGATGTACCGGAAGATGAACCCTTATGAGGAGTCGATCCGGATCCCGTTCATCATCTCTGGCTCGACGCCGCGCTACGGCAATCGAACCGGCCGTTTCCCCGTCCTTTTGAACGCGCCCGACATCGCCCCGACGACGCTTGGTCTCTGCGGGATTAAGAAGCCGTCGTGGATGGAAGGGTCGGACTATTCGGCGTTCAGGACGGGAACGGGGCCGTTGCCGTCGCAGCCCGATTCGGCGTACTTGCAGACCGTCGTGCCGACGGGCCATGGCAACTCCGTGAACAAGCCATATCGCGGCGTGGTGACGAAGGACGGTTGGAAGTATGTCTGCTTCGACGGCGTCTCGTATGTGATGTTCAATCTCAATGAAGACCCGTACGAGCAGGTGAACCTGGCCCATAACAGCCGGTTCCGCGCCGAACGCAGGAAACTGACGGCGCGCGTGAAACAGTGGGCGGCCGACACCGGCGACAAGTTCAACGTCCCGGAGGACTAAGCGCGTCAACCCGCCTTGCGCAGAGGCTTTGCATTCTGGATCGTCACTCTTGGATTGCGGCTTGGCTTCGGCGCGCTTAATCCCTGCTCGCGCAGCAGCGCCAGGTGTTCTTCCACTCCCCACTTCGTTTGATACAGGCAGTCCTCGACGGAGTGGCCGACTCCGCTGAAGCCCGAAAGATCGGGAGAGTAGAAGCTGAAGAACGCCGGATCGTCCGTCGCCTCGATGACGAGCGAGTACTTCAAGTCAATCATGCCTGTGCTTCTCCATCCACCATTCTTGGCGTGGCGGGACGGACGATCTCCGGCTACTGATGGACGGAGAACTGCGGCTGCGGCGGGTTGAGTTTGACCTCTACCACTCGCTCGGCTTCTTCGATTTCGAAGGTCTCGCCGAAGGTCTGATAGCCCTTGGCGATCACCTGCACCAGCAGCTTGCCCTGGGGCAGCGGCGGGATCTTGGCAACGCCATCCTGGTTGGTCTTCAACTGGTAAGTGGTGATGATCTTCTTGCCGAACTTCAGCTTCGACCGGCCTTCGACGAAGCGCACGATGACGCTGGCGCGGTCGATCGGCTTATCGCCGAGGGTCTTCACTTCGATCCGCAGCGTGGTCATGGGCGGGTCGCCGAATACCGGCGCCGCGAAGACGAAGGGAATCAGCAACGCCATCAGTCGCATGCGCATACCTTCAGTTTAAGCGATATCGGGGAGGAGGTAGCTGCGCGGCTGGCCGAGCCGCGCGGACGCATGTCCGGCGGCGATGTAGCCGCTGCGGACGGCGCCCTCCATCGTTGCGGGCCAACCGGAGCGCGTCCAGTCGCCCGCCAGCGACAGGTTGGCATATCGGGTCTCGGGACCGGGACGGTACCTTTTCAGTCCCGGTCGCGCCGAGAATGTCGCCTTCATCTCTTTCACGACATGCGCGTCCAGCAGCCGCGCATCCCGAGTCCGTGGCAGGAACCGGGCCAATTCCCTCAGCGCCAGCGCCACCACGCCGTTCTTGCCCATCGAGGTCAACTGCCTGGATGCGCTGACCACCAATTGCAGATACTCGCCGTCCTTCTTGTTGAAAAACCACTGGATCGGGCTGTCGAGCAGAGCGCCGTGCGGAAGTTCCGTCACAGGGCGGTCGAACCAAAGGTGGATGCCGGTGATCGGCGAATACTCGAATTCGTCGAATCGCACGTCGAGGTCCGGGGCCAGGAACGACAGTCGATCGAGCGGCAATGCGGAGATGTAATGATCGGCTTCGATCAGCGCGGAGCCGGCTTCCAGCCCAACCACCTTGACGCCGTCGTTGCGGATGGCCGTCACCGGGGTCCTGAATTTGAACCGCACACCCGGCAGCGCCGCCCACCTTCGCGCGCTGTACAGATCGCCAAGCGGGACCTTTGGAATCCCCATTTGAAAGTTGTCGCCGGAGGCCAGAAAACCCAGCCAAAAGACCTGGAAGCCGTGGCTGGCGGCCATCCGGTCCAGTTCCTCGTTGATCGCGCTGACCAGGATCTGCCGCCAAAACCGCTCTATGGCCCGCGGCGTCTGGCGCTTCTCCTTAAGCCATTCGAGCATCGTCATCCGGTCCAGATCCGTGCGGGTGAGCCGTTCTCTTCGCAACGCCAGCAGCGCACGGCCCACGGCGAGTTTGTCCATCAAAGAAAGGAACCGGAGCGTGACGAACGATTCGGCGAAATGCAGCGGCGCAGGCAAGAGACCGGCCTTCATCACCGAGACGCGCCCGCCTGGTTCGATGAAGGAATACTGTTTATGGAACTCGATCGCCCGTTCAGCGCCCATCCGCCGGTAGAAATCGAGCAGGTTCACGCAGCAGCGCAGCAGAATGTGCTGGCAGTTGTCGATGGACTGTCCCGCGGTTACGCCCGGGACCTCGTAAGAAGCCGCCCGGCCGCCTGGATACGGCCGCGCTTCCAGTACCTCGACCTCGTGCCCGTCACCGCCCAAAGCCGCCGCGGTGGCCAGTCCGGCCAACCCTCCGCCGATGACGACTATGCGGGCCATGCCTCAGCAGGCTGCCGGAGCGCGCATCCTCTTGCCTCCCCCAATGTCGGAGTCCCAGTTGAGGGCAATCCAGACCACGATCAGGAGAAACAGGATGTAGATGACGTCTGACAGTTCCATCGGTCCTTTCATTATTCAGGCTGCGTGCTTAGCACGCAATGGACACTTCGTACCAGTACTCGGGGGATTCCCCCTATTCGAACTTATTCGCGGGCCTTCCAACGACCGAACTGCTCCACCATGTTGCGGACCAACAGTTGCCCGTGGCCGCTGTCCTCGGACAGCAGCGATTCGGGATGGAACTGAACCGCCTCGACCGGCAGTTCGCGATGCCTGACGCCCATAATGATGCCATCTTCGCTTTCCGCCGTGATCTCGAGGCATTCGGGCAGTTTTTCGCGGATGGCGTAGAGCGAATGGTAGCGGCCAGCTTTCACGCGGTCCGGCAGCCCGCGAAAAACGCCGGCGCCCTGGTGGATAATGCGCGACGGCTTGCCGTGCACCGGGTATCCGAGTACGCCAAGCTCGCCTCCAAACGCCTCGACGATGCCCTGCAGTCCAAGACAGACGCCGAAGACCGGGATGCCCGCCGATGCGGCGTATCTTGCCAGTTCAGGGACTCCGAAATCGGCTGGCCGCCCTGGGCCCGGCGAGATCAGGATGATGTCCGGCCGAATCTCCTTGATCATCTCCAGCGGGAATCCGGCGCGATAGGTCACCACTTCGGCGCCGGTTTGGCGGACATAGTTGGCCAGCGTCTGGATGAAGCAATCGTCGTTGTCGACCAGGAGCAGTTTGACACCCTTGCCCGGCTGACTGGCGCTATCAGCGCCGGGGGCGGCGGCCTTGCCGGGATACAGCGAGCGGAAAAAGCCCGTCGCTTTGAGCCGCGTCTCGGCCTCTTCGCTGGCCGGGTCGGAATCGTAGAGCAGCGTCGCACCCGCCGGATAGCGGGCCAGCCCGTCCTTCAAGTGAACCGTGCGGATCAGGATTCCCGTGTTGATATCGCCGCTCAGGGACAACATCCCGACGGCCCCCCCGTACCAGCCGCGGGCGTCCTTCTCCAGATCCTCGACCGTCTGCGCCGCGGCCTTTTTGGGCGCGCCGATAAGGGTCACCGCCCACATGTGCGACAGAAAGGCGTCCAGCGAATCGAAGCCTTCCTCGAGAATCCCCTCGACATGATCGACGGTATGAAACAATCCGGCGTAACGCTCGATCAGCCTTCGCCCGATCACCTTCACCGATCCAGGAACGCAGACCCGCGACTTGTCGTTGCGGTCCACGTCCGTGCACATCGTGAGTTCGGACTCTTCCTTGGGCGAGTTCAACAGATCGCGAATCGCATCGTGGTCGCGCATCGGATCGCCCGTGCGGCGCGCCGTGCCCGAGATGGGACATGTCTCCACGCGCCGGCCCTCGACGCGGACGAACATCTCCGGCGACGCGCCGACAAGTTGTTCATCGCCGAACTGGAGCAGAAACTCGTATGGGCTCGGGCTCTGCGTCTGAACGCGTTCAAACAGCTTCGACACGCTGCCCGAAAAGCCGGCCGAGAAACTCTGCCGCAGCACGACTTCGTAATAGTCGCCCACCTTCATCCCGGCGCGGACCTTTTCCACCTTGGCCATGTACTCTTCCGGCGTGTGATCGGAGACGATTTCGCGGGGCGCTGCGGCTTTTGGCTGCGTTGGGACCGGCACTGTTTCACGGGCCAGGCCAAGGGTGGAGGTTTCTTCGAGGTCGAAGTCGTATTGGAAGCGTTCGATGACCTCGCGTTTGCGATCCATGAAATGAATGTCGTCGCAGAGGAACAGGTGGAGGTCTTTTTGATCGCCGCGCGGCAGTTTCAGAGTGATCGGGTCGAACTGGAACAGCAGGTCGTAGCCGAATGCGCCGACGAGTCCCAGTCGCCCGTCCGCGGGATTCGAGAACTCCTGGACCAGCGCTCTCAGGATTGAAAAGACCGACGGCTGTTTGCTGCGCTCCTCTTCAGGGAACAGCGCCGGCAGCGGCTTGAGCGTGCCCGAGAATCCGCCACCGCGGGCCTCGATCTTCTCCCAATGCGGGTGGTTGCCGAGTACGTTGTGCATCATCCGCACGATCATCCCGCCGCGCGGATTGAGAGCATTGAAGTCCACCTGGCGGCCGCGGGCGACGATCTCCATCGGCGGATTGAGGCTGGCGACATCCCATCGCGAATAGCGTTCCGGGTACTCATAACCCGACGAGAGGTAGATGCCGCGGCGCTGATCGAGTTTGCGCAGCAGGTGCTTCAGGCCGCGCTTGAATGAGAGGCGCGACACGGTCCGGGTGATGACGATGCCGGAGGGTGTCGTGTACTGGAGTTGACGCATTTCGAATCGATTGAGGGGTGCTAACCAATAAGGTTAGCACCTGGGCCGCGAGCGTCCCTGATACAGGCGCTCCTACTTTGTGCCGTTCAACGCCTGGGCGGCCTTCACGTACTGAGCCGCTTTGGGGTTCGTTTGGTTCCAGGCCGGCGCTTTCTCGTTGTTGGCCATCCGCCATGCTGCGATGGCGGAGACGCGCGTCAACTGCGCCATGTTGTCGTAATCCAACTTCTGCCACTCGTCGCCGGGGCGATGGTAATCGGGGAAGATATAGCAGCCCAGAACCGCGTGAGCCGGCACGCCAGCGTCGGCGAACGCCTGGTTGTCGCTGCTGCCGAAGAACACGTCGCTGTTCTTTTCGTGCTTGAAGACGTCGATGCCCACCGTCTTGCCGGCCTCGGCCATGATCTGGCCAATCCCGGTGTAGTCGAAGCCGGTCATGGACATGCGACCCTTGGTGGACCCTTCGTTGTCGTCGGTCCGGCCCATATGCTCGAAGTTCAGCATCGCGACGGTACTCTTGAGCGGAAACGGCGGATGCGCGGCGTAGTAGGTGGACCCGAAAAGTCCCTTCTCCTCGCCGAACCAAAGTGCGAAGACGATCGAGCGTTTCGACTTCAACCCGGTCCTCTGAAATGCGCGGGCGATTTCGAGTACGACGGAGGTTCCGCTGGCATCGTCATTGGCGCCATTGTTGATGCGGTCGCCGTCGCCGCGCGCGTTCACGCCGGTGTGGTCGTAATGGCCGCTCAGGACGATGTAGGTATTCTTCATTGCCGGATCGGAACCCTCGATCACGGCCACGACATTCTTCAGTTTCAACTTCTCGACCACCGGGGCCGGGAAATTGAAGCTCGCCTTCAGCGCGCCCGCCGCATCGAGTTTCGTCTGCAATTCGGCATCCTGGATCGTGATCGCCGGCGCCAGCGATTCCGAAGCCGCGCTTGCTTCCCTGAGCTGGGGCCTTCGCGAAAGAAACGGCGTGAATGACATGACCGCCGCCGCGCCCATGGCCCGGATCTGCTCGCGCTTCGAACTGGAAGCCATCGACATCCGTCCCGCGGACTTGAGTAACACGACCTTTCCTTCGACCGCCGGGCGCGCTGGCAATTCGCCGGCCAGATCGACGGCAACCACGTCGAGCAATGCCCCCTCCGCCGCCTTCCAGGCCGTCACCATCACGCGTTCCGCTTTCACCTCGAACTTCTCGCCCACCGATTCCAGCGTAAGAACGAAGCCGGTCGTTGCCGGCTGGACCAACGCGTAATCAGCCATCTGGAAGTAGCCATCCGTGCCCGCTGCCTTCAAGCCAAGCGCGCGAAACTGCGAGGCCAGATACTCAGCCGCGATGTCGAGTCCACGCGATGGCGTGTCGCGTCCTTCAAGTAAGTCCGAGGCAAGAAACGAAACGTCTCCGCGCATCGAATCGGCCGAGATCCCCTCGACCAGGCGCTTCTCGCTGGCCGGCATCTTCGACGCCGGTGGCTTCTGCGCATACAAGCCTGGAAGAAGCGCGATTGCCGCGGCGGCGGTGAGTATCCTGCTTTTCATGACGGAAGCTGACATTTTAGCAGCCTCCGCCCGCGCGCCTGTATCCGGTTCAACACGCGACACGGTGTCTACTGGATATACGCGTCTCCGTCTCCTTCCGAGGCGGCTAGCCTCTCTGGCCGCCGCGGGGTGGTAGAATCGCTCTCGTCATGAAGCTCATCGCCATCTTGATCGCCTCCGCCGCCACGCTCGCCGCACAGCCTGCGGCCATCCCGCTCTATCCCGGTACCGCGCCGGGATCGGAATCCTGGACTCATGTTGAATCCGAAGTTGTCGGGCCGAAGGACGACATCCGCCGCGTCAGCAACGTCGTCAAACCCGTGCTGATCCCCCATCTGCCGCCCGCTGACAAGGCCAATGGCACGGCTGTCATCGTTTGCCCTGGGGGCGGGTTTCGCATTCTCGCCATCGACCATGAAGGTCACGAAGTCGCCCGCTGGCTGAACTCGCTTGGGGTCGCGGCGTTTGTCCTGAAGTACCGCGTGATGCAGACCGGCGACGATGCCTCAAAAGACGCCGCAGTCATGGCCGGGCGCCGCAAGACGGCTGTGGCGATGGGTGTGGCCGATGGCGAGGAAGCCGTCCGCATGGTTCGCCGCCGCGCTGCCGAATGGAAGATCAATCCCCACCGGGTCGGCATCATGGGCTTCTCGGCCGGCGGATATGTCACCGTGGGCGTCACACTCACGAACGGCGCGTCGGCCCGCCCCGACTTCTCCGCCCCCATCTACCCGGCAGTCCCGCCCGAATTCACGGTTCCCGCCGCCGCGCCGCCGCTGTTCCTCGTCCACGCCGACGACGACACAACGGTTCCACCGTCCAAGACAAGCGTCCGCCTCTACAACGCCTATAAGGACGCCAAACTGTCCGCCGAGTTGCACATCTATTCCAAGGGCGGTCACGGTTTCGGCATGAGGAAGAAGAACTTGCCCGTCGATGCTTGGACAGACCGGCTGCGCGACTGGCTCGATGTCCAGGGCCTTCTCAAACCCGCCCAATAGGCGGCGTCAGCGGCTCCGTTGCGCCTGGATATGCTTGGCGATCTGCTCGATGGTGTCCAGCCACACGCCGTTTGCCGGATCCTGGGCGTACTTCAAGAACTGCTCGAGCGCGGCCGCTTCGGTCACCTGGCGGCCCTTGCTCCCGATGTCATGTCCGGCAAACACCACCCATGCGCCCCGTTCCCGTGCCGCCTCGACAAGACTCTTCATCTCTTCGAAGCTCAGTCCATCTGAGTCAATCCCCATCGTCTGCGCCAGGTCGCAGAAGGCCGGATCGTTCGCCACTTCATCCCTGAATCCGCGCCCTGCGAGAAACAGCTCGGCAATCACCGGCACGTAGCTTTTCGTCTCGACGCCCCGCCCGACGAACTTCTGACCGCAAGGGTAGGCGAACGTCGCCGGCTTCACGCCTGCCATGCGTTCGATGTCGGCGCTGGCGGCAGTCAGTTCGCTACGCATCTTTGCCAGCGTGTACTCTTCCAGGCTTCTCTGCCGCGACCACGGGAAGTTGCCCGTGCATGGATGCTGATCCGAATGGTTGCCGATCTCGTAGCCCTTCTTCGCCGCGCTCTTCCAGGCATCGAGGCGCTTTTCCATGTTTTTCGGATTCACATAGAAAGTGACCTTCGCGCCGTACTTGTCGAACAGCGGCACGCCGGCGTCCACCTGGCTTGCCCTCGCGTCATCGAAGGAAAAACTCACCGCAACGCGTTTGCCTTCAGGCCAGCGCGGACCGCCTCCCGCGGTCTGGGCATTCGCCCCGCCGCCGGCGATCAACATCGCAGCCATCACGCCCAGTGGAGTCAGCGCCATGTGCACGATCCTACCACTCCCTTGCCTGGTCCGAGTTCCGCCCTCCCTTGCGAGACAATCGAGGTATGAGCGATGCTGCAATCCTCCTCCACGAGGGCTTCCTCAAGTGGATCTCCGACTTTCAATTCATGCGCCGCGCCTTCGCCGACGTTCTCCACTCTGAAGCCGACCATGACACAGCGGCCTTCATCGAAGGCTGTTTCGACGGCGTCCCCTCACGGACCGAACTTAATTACCGTCGTCTGCAAGCCCTCTCCATCGTCTTCCAACTTCTCGACATCGTCGAGGAGAACACGGCCAATCAAACCCGCCGCCGCGCCGAGGATCCCCGCCGCGGCGAATCCGAGCCTGGACTGTGGCTCTACTACCTGAACGAACTCCGCCAGCTTGGGTTCCCGGAAGACGAGATCCGCGCCTTCCTGCCGTCGGTCCGTGTCGAACCCGTCCTGACCGCTCATCCCACCGAAGCCAAACGCGCTACGGTCCTCGAACACCACCGCGCCATTTACGTGCTGCTGGTCGAGCGCGACAAGTCCAACTTCACCGACCTTGAGCTTGCTCTCTTCAACCGCCGCCTCCGCGCCGCCCTTGAACGCCTCTGGCGCACCGGCGAGATATTCCTTGAACGTCCCGACGTCGATAGCGAAGTTCGCAACAGCCTCCACTATCTACGCAACGTTTTTCCGGAAGCCGTCGAGCTACTCGATCTACGCTTTCAGTTCGCCTGGTCGTCCACCTTCACTTCCGATCCGCCGCCGTTGCCCCGCCTGACGTTTGGCAGTTGGGTAGGAGGCGACCGCGACGGCCACCCCTTCGTCACGCCCGATCTCACCGCCAAAACTCTCGTCAGCCTGCGCGAATCCGCCCTCGCCCTCCTGCTTGACGGGCTGCGCCAGTTGGGATCCAAACTCAGCCTGTCCGGCTCACCCGATGCGCCGCCCAGTCTCATGGACCGAATCCACCTGCTGTGCACTGATGTCGGTCCGGAGGCTGATTCCGCCATCGCCCGCAACCCCGGCGAGCCTTGGCGCCAGTTGGTCAACCTCATGACCATCCGCCTCAACTCGGCGGCCGCCGGCCATGGTCCTCACCCCTACTCGAACCCGGCCGAACTTCTCGACGATCTCGACGTCCTCGATTCGTCGCTCCGCCTGACCGGCGCCGCCACCGTCGCGGATCTCGACGTCCGCCCCTTCGCCGCGCAGGTGCGCGCCTTCGGTTTCCATCTCGCCGCTCTCGACATCCGCCAGAACAGTTCCTACTTCGACCGCGCCATCGACGGACTCCTCACGGCCTCCGGCGCCAGCACGGCCGGTTATGCGGACTGGACGCCGGGCGCCAAACTGGACTTCCTCAACCGCGAACTCGTCTCGCTTCGTCCCTTCGCCGGCCAGCGCATGGATCTGCCGGAGGAGGCGCACACGATCGTCGATCTCTTCCGCCGCCTGCGTGCGCACATCGACCTCCATGGCCCCAGCGGCATCGGCAACGTGATCGTCTCCATGACCCGTTGCCCCTCTGACCTGCTGGCCGTTTACCTTCTGGCGCGCGAAGCCGGATTGCTGCTGGATGACGGAGATGGGCCGTATTGCGAACTGCCCGTCTCGCCCCTGTTTGAAACCATCGCCGATCTGGAGAACTGCGACGCGATTCTCGATGCATGGCTTTCGCATCCCGTCACCCGCCGGTCGCTGAACCACCTTCAGATCCGCGACGGTCTCGATCAGCCCCGCATCGTCGTCATGCTGGGCTACAGCGATTCAAACAAGGACGGCGGCATCCTCGCCTCGAACTGGGGCCTGCTCCAGGCCCAGCGCCGCCTCGCCGCCGCCGCCCGCCGCCACAAAGTCCGCATCGACTATTTCCACGGCCGTGGCGGAACCATCGGACGCGGCGCAGGGCCCACGCATGTCTTCCTCGACGCCCTGCCCGCCGGTTCCCAAATGGGCGGGATGCGAGTCACCGAGCAGGGCGAAGTCATCGCCCAGAAATACGCCAACCGCCTTACCGCGACATTCCACCTCGAACGCCTGCTCGCCGGCGTCACCCGCACTTCACTGATCCACTCCCGTCCGCCCTATTCGAGCCATCCTCTGGAACCGCTTTGGCCTTCCGTCGTCCAGCGCTCCTATGAGGCGTACCGCCAGCTTGTCGAATCCGAGGGCTTCGTCGAATTCTTCCGCGGCGCCACGCCCATCGACGCCATCGAACACGCCCGCATCGGCTCGCGCCCAGCGCGCCGCACCGGCCGCGCCACGCTCGACGACCTGCGCGCCATCCCCTGGGTCTTCTCCTGGAGCCAGGCCCGGTTCCACCTGCCCGGCTGGTTCGGCGTCGGCGCGGCGCTCGATCACCTGCGCACAAACGAACCCGCTCATTGGGAACGACTGGTCCACGACCTCCGCTCCTGGCCCTTCCTCGTCTACATCCTCCATAACGTCGAGGCCAGCCTCCTGATGGCCAACCGCGACGTCATGTCGCTGTATGCATCACTCGTGCCGGATGATGAGCTTCGCGGCCGCGTCATGAAGGCTATCGTTTCTGAATACGAACTGGCGCGAGGCACGGTCAGCGCCCTGCTCGGCGGACACGCCGAACGCCGCCGCCCGCGCCTGGTCAAAGCCATCGAACTCCGTCACAACGCCCTTATGCTGATCCACCAGCACCAGGTGAATCTCCTCGGCCAGTGGCGCGCCGAACCGGACGACGCCACCCTGCGCGACCTCCTGCTCACCGTCAACGCCATCTCCATGGGCCAGAAGATGACCGGTTGAGCCAACCGCGAGCCGCCCTAAATAGGAAAACGGCGGGAGTCGGGTTGAACCCGATCCCGCCGTCTCTGACCAAACGAATCGCCTGGCCGGCCTACGCCTGCCGCTTGAGTTTCGACATGCCCGAACCCTGCCACGGGAAGACCGCTTCACCCGGATTCCGTCTCGGCGCAGGCTTCAGGATGACCTTCTTCCTGGATGATCCCTTGAGCGCGGGCCTCGACGGCGACGCGGAGGACTCGCCCTTCCAGGACGGCTTTCGCGTGTCGGCGCTCATGCCCGGACCGTTCTTCCACGGCGGGTCTTTCCGGGGCTTCGGTCCCGGCCCGAAATCGGCCGGGCGCTCAGCGCTGCGCCTCGCCGGCCGGCCGTCGCTCGCGGACCGTGCATCGCTTACCTGCCGGTCGCCGGACTTGGCCGCCCACTTGGGTCTATAGTCGCCGACGGTGGAATTGTCGAACGTCCGCGCCGGACGCCCGTCCCTGTTGGGCTTGCCTTCCCACTTGGGCTTCGCTTCCCATTTGGGCCTGAACGAGCCGGCTGCGGGAGCCTGCGAGTCCGTTCTCGGCCTCGATTCCCATTTCGGTTTGAATGTGCCGGCTGCCGGCGCTTTCGATTCAGTGCGTGGCTTGGATTCCCACTTCGGCTTGAACGGTCCCATCGGACCCTTGCCGGCGTCGCCTTGCGGGCGCATGGGCCGACCGGCTGAAACCGTATCTTCCTTCATCGCGTCCGGTCCGGTCAGGTATTCCCATTGAGGAGCGCTGCTTCGCCGCGGAGGCCCATCGTTTCTCCCCGCTCCAGCTTCCGGTCTCCTCGCCGCGGTTTCCGGCCGTCCTGACGGACGCTCGCGGCGGTCGCTCGCTTCAAACCTGCCGCCTCTTGGCTCAGGCTTGCGGTCGAACCTAACTGCAGGCCGTGCAGCCTTCACTTCGTCGATCCGCAGGACCGGCGCAATGACCGTCTCCACAGCCTTCTCAAGGGCGGCGGCCGAATCCGCGGCCACTTCCGCTCTCGGCGTCCGTCCAGCATGCTTTTGAGTCAGCCGGGTCTTCAGCGTCCGCTCGATCCGCCGGATCTCGCCGCGCTCGCTACGCGTGGCGAACGTGGATGCCACGCCACGCGCGCCCATACGGCCCGTTCGCCCCACGCGGTGGATGAAATCCTCGGGAGCCTGCGGCAGATCGAAATTCACCACGTGCTCGATCCCGTCCACATGAATGCCGCGCGCCGCCACATCGGTCGCCACCATGACGCGGCAGTAGCCCTGTTGGAACTGCTTCAGCGCCTGGCTGCGCTGCGCCTGCGTCCGGTCGCCATGAATTCTGACCGTTTTGACGCCGGCCGCTGAAAGCTGGGTGGCGATCTTGTCGGCCCGGCTCCGGGTCCGCGCAAAGACGAGAAAAGCACCCTGGCTCCGGCTGAGCAACTGTTCGAGAACCGACAGCTTCTCGCTCTGCTCCATCTCGTAATGGTGCAGTTCGACGCAGTCCACCGGCTGCGTCGAACTTCCAATCTCCACCCGCACCGGATCCTTCAGATACTTCGAGATCAGCCGGGCCCCTTCGGCTTCAATCGTCGCCGAGAAGAACATCGTCTGCCGCTCACCGGTCATTTGCGACACAATGCGCTCGATGTCGGGCTGGAAGCCCATGTCGAGCATCCGGTCGCCCTCGTCGAGCACGAGCACGTTCACCTTGTCCAACTTCACCAGTCTGCGTTCCAGGAAATCGCACAGCCGTCCAGGCGTCGCGATGAGGACCTGCGCCCCTCTGCGGATCGCCTGCAACTGCGGATTCTCACTCAACCCGCCAACAACCACCGACGCGCGCAAGCCCGTCCCTTCGGCCACGATGCGGAAGGTCTCGCTGGTCTGCATCGCCAGTTCGCGGGTCGGCGACAGCACAACTGCCGCCACGCCCTGGCTCAGGCCGCGGGCGAGCAGCCGTTCAACGAGCGGCAGGACAAAGGCAAGCGTCTTGCCGGTGCCTGTCTGCGCTGTCGCGACCACGTCGCGTCCGGCCAGCGCTGCCGGGATCGCTTCGGCCTGGACCGGCGTCGGTTGGGTGAAGTGATTTTTCGCCAGGTTGTCGGCCAGCCGGGCGCACAAGGGAAGTTCGGAGAAGTGATTCATTCAGTTCGATTGTTCGGGGTCTATCGGGGAGAAGGATGGAAGCGGGCGGTTGACGCCAAAGCCGGCCCTGTTTCCAGGAACCGGCTTTGGCTGTGTGTCTTGTTGGGGTACGGATCTTACCAGCGCGAACCGCCACCGCCACGGCCACTGCCGCCGCCGTTGCCGCCGCGTCCGCCGCCGCCGCCAGCGCCACGGCCGCCACGGTCACCACCGAAGCCGCCGCCGCCGCCCGCGGGACGCGGACGAGCTTCGTTCACGTTCAGCGCGCGGCCGTTCATCTCGGCGCCGTTCAGCGCGCCGATGGCCGATTCCGCTTCGCCCGCGTTCGTCATTTCGACGAACCCGAAGCCGCGGCTCTGGCCCGAAAACTTGTCCGTGACGATGCTGACCCGCTCCACGGCGCCGTAGTTGGCGAATGCCGCTTGCAGGTCGTCCTGCGTCGTCTGAAAACTGAGATTACCGACAAAGATGTTTGTCATGGTCTATTCCTGTCTGTGTTGAATTGTCTCTGTCGGACTGCGCGGAGTTACCGGATCCAAAGGAGGGTTCGGGTAGCGGCGGCCAGAGGGCACTAACTAATAGGTCAAATGCTAGCAAAGACTCCTTACACTATAACACACGCGAGCGGCGTCCGCTGCGCAAATCCGGCCGGCGCACCCGATCGGCGTCAAGCACATAGCCCGGGATGGGCGCGGCCCCTGCCTCCTGTGTTAGATTCAGGGATGATTCTCGCCTGAGGCCTAGTCGCGTGCAGGTTTTTCTACAAGCCAAATTGCTCGGTATCGAAGCGTTCGCCGGCGCAGCCGCGGGCGATCTCGATTCTCTCGGCGGGCGCTGCCTCTATGCCAGTCTCATCTCCGAGACGCTGCCCAGAGCTCTGCTCGACCACCTCGGTCTCTCCCGGCAACTCATCGGCTCCACCGGTGGCGGCCAGTTCCTGGTCATGCTGACGATTGAAAGCGTCCCCGAGGCACACAACTTCCTTGCCCAGGCCACGCGCGCCCTTGCCTCGATCTCCGGCGGAACTCTCCGCCTCGCCTGGGCCGCCACTGAGAATCTGGGCGACTGGACCGGCATCCGCAAGCGCCTCGCCGATCAGATCGCCCGTTGGCGAGGCCTCGACGCCTTCGAGCCTGAAGGCGTTTTCGAACCATTCGTCCCCCAACCCCTCGCCGTCAACGACCCTTTCGCCGATCTCTTCCGCGCCATCCCGGCGTCGCTGTCGGTCCGTTTTGACCTGAGCCAGCCGCTTCTCCTCGCCCCGGCCAATGAAGAACTCCCGCTCGCCCGTCACGCCGCCCCCGACGACACGCCTGGAAATGACGGCCGCCAGGCAGGCACGGCCGCACTCGCCGCAAAGGCCGCCGGGCGTCCACTTTGGGGCATCCTGCGCTCCGACGTCGACCAGTTTTCACCCCGGCTGCGCCGCGCTCAGACGATCGACGAGTCGCTCGAGTGTTCGCTTTTCTTCCGGAACTTCTTCGCCGGCGAGGTTCAGGTCCTCTGCGCCCAGGCCGAGTTTTGGCAGAAGGTCACCATCCTGTACACCGGTGGCGACGACTTCGCCATCGCCGGCGCCTGGGACGTACTCATCCCCTTCGCCCGCGAAATGGAGCGGATCTTCAAGCAGACCGCCGAGGAATTCCTGAAGGACCTGCCCGGCCCCGAAGGCAAGACCATTTCCATGGGCCTCGCTCTCGCGCCTGCCGGATCGGCGCCGGCCGTCGTGTATGCCGAGGCCGGCCGGCAGCTTGAGATTGCCAAGTCCGCCCGCAACGACGGCATCGCCCTGCTTGGCCGCGCCCTCGATTGGAAGCAACTCGCCGAGGCCGCCGAGATCAAGAACGCCATGATTCGTTTGGTCGAGGAGTACGGCTGTTCCCCGTCCTACCTGGGCGAGTTGGCAGGCTATTACCGCGAGAGCGACCGCGTCCTGCCGGCGCGCTCCTCACGGGCGCGTACCGAGCGGCAGTCCCGGCCCTGGCGGCTCCACAGCCGATTAACTAGGATGTTGGAAGGTCCGGACCACCGCCGCGACTATCTGAAAGCGCGCGACCGCCTGATATCGGAGTTTGTCCAGCGCAACCAGGCGCAACTGCGGCTCAAGCCTTCCGGCCGCGTCGCCCTGGAATGGGCGCGCCTGTCCGTGGAGACGTGAGCATGGAGATTTGAGCCAATCCAGCCCAGTGCCGGAACGGCCCACCCGAGGTACCGAGATGAGCGAATTCGAAAACGAACAGACACCTGCTGAGACGGCTTCAGAAGCGCCCCCCGCCGCGAGCATCGAGACCGCGCCCGAGC
>CAZLDN010000084.1:0-22345 GCA_964558355.1 uncultured Candidatus Solibacter sp. | reverse complement strand
GCCTTCAAGCGGCTGGGCAATTGGGATATAGTGGAGGCGGAATCCACCCACCGAGGAAAGCGAACCATCATGTCTATACAGTCCAGCCGCAGGCAGTTTGTCGCCGGCGCCGCAGCCCTGAGCCTGGCTTCGGCGGCGAAGGCCGGAAGCGCGAACCAGGGCCGAGTGATCGGCGCAAACGACCGCATCAACGTGGCCGTGATCGGCACGGGCGGCCGCGGTTTCTATGTGGCCGACAAGTTTGACAAGTACAACAGCATCAAAGCCAACGCCTGCCAGATCGTGGGCACATGCGACGTGTATCAGAAGCGCGTCACGGCGGGCAAGGAGCGGTTCAAGTGCGCGGGCACCCTGGATTACCGCGAGATCCTGAGCCGCAGCGACGTCGATGCGGTGATCGTGGCCACGCCCGACCACTGGCATGCCAAGATCGCGCTGGAAGCGATGGACAAGGGCAAGGACGTGTATCTCGAAAAGCCCATGTGCCACACCATCGAAGAGGTGAAGGCGCTGATCGACACGGTGCGCGAGTCCAAGCGGATCGTGCAGGTGGGTTCGCAGACGACGTCGGGCGACCAGTGGTGGAAGGCGCGCAAGGCGATCGCCGACGGCATGATCGGGACGCAGTTGATGAGCCAGGGGTCGTATCACCGCAACTCGGTGGGGGGCGAGTGGAACTGGAAGATCGATCCTGACGCCGGTCCGAATGGCAAGGGCGACGACTACATCGACTGGAAGACGTACACGGCCGCTTCCGCCAACCCGAAGCGTCCTTACGACGCCGACCGCTACTTCCGTTTCCGCAAGTATTGGGACTATTCGGGCGGCATCGCGACCGACCTGTTCTTCCACGTCATGGCGCCGATGAACATCTGCTGGGGCGAACCGCAGTTCCCGCACCGGGTGGCCGGTTCGGGCGGCATTTACCAGTTCAAGGATGAGCGCGAAGTGCCGGACACGTTCCACTTCATGGCGGAATACGCCAAGGGCTATTCGGTGGTGCTGAGCTCTTCAATGGCGAACTCCGAGCATGTTCCCGGCACGATTCGCGGCCACGAGGGCACGATCGTGATGGTGGAGCACGGCCAGTTTGAAGGCTTTGCCCCGAACATCACGGTGAAGCCGGAGAAGCGCGTGATCAGCGCCGAGTACAAGGCGAAGTTTGGCGAAGAGCCGATCAAGATCGCGGTGGAAAGCAAGGACACGATGGACACCCACATCGGCAACTTCCTCGACTGCGTGCGCAGCCGCCAGAAGCCGACGCTCGATGTCGAAACCGCCGCCCGCGCGCAGGTGGTGATCACCATGGCCGTCCACTCTTACCGCCAGGGCAAGGTGCTGTATTTCGACGAACGCAATTTCAAGATGACCGACAAGGCCCCCAAGGTCTAGCAGGCTCCCACGACAAAGTGACCTTACGGCCGGGCGGCGACGTCCGGCCGTTTTGAATTCAGGGGGTTTCGCATTCGCGGCGGCTTCAACGCTATCCTGGGTGTTTAACAGCCATGGGCAACATCCTCGAATCGCTTCCGACCGGCGAGAACGTCGGCATCGCCTTTTCCGGCGGACTCGACACCTCGGCCGCCATCTATTGGATGCGCCAGAAGGGCGCCGTCCCTTACTGCTACACGGCCAATCTCGGCCAGCCGGACGAACCCGATTACGACGCCATTCCCCGCCGGGCCATCGAGTGCGGCGCCGAAAAGGCGCGTCTGCTCGACTGCCGCAAGCAGCTTGTCCACGAAGGGATCGCGGCCTTGCAGTGCGGCGCATTCCACATCTCCACGGCCGGCGTGGCGTATTTCAACACCACGCCTATCGGGCGCGCCGTCACCGGGACGCTGCTTGTCCAGGCGATGCGCGAGGACGGCGTGAACATCTGGGGCGACGGGTCGACGTACAAGGGCAACGACATCGAGCGGTTCTACCGCTATGGGTTGCTGGTGAACCCGGATCTGAAGATCTACAAGCCCTGGCTCGATCAGCTTTTCATCGATGAACTCGGTGGCCGCAAGGAGATGTCCGATCTTCTCGAAAAAGCGGGCCTGGCTTACAAGATGCCCAGGGAGAAGGCCTATTCAACCGACTCAAACATCTGGGGCGCGACGCACGAAGCCAAGGATCTTGAGTTCCTCAACAAGGGCATGAAAATCGTCGAACCCATCATGGGCGTGGCGTTTTGGAAGCCGGAAGTCGAGATCGCGGCGGAAGAGGTGACGGTCACCTTTGATGCCGGACTGCCGGTGGCGCTGAACGGCAAGACGTTCGAGTCGGCTGTCGATCTGGTGATGGAAGCCAATGTGATTGGCGGACGTCACGGACTCGGCATGTCGGACCAGATCGAGAACCGTATCATCGAGGCCAAGAGCCGCGGCGTCTATGAGGGTCCGGGGATGGCGCTGCTCTATGCCGCATACGAACGGCTGATCACGGGCATCCACAACGAAGGCACCATCGAGCAATACCGCGACATGGGCCGCAGGCTGGGCCGGTTGCTCTATGAAGGACGGTGGTTCGATCCGCAGTCGATGATGATTCGCGAGACGTTGCAGCGCTGGGTGGCGAAGGCGATCACGGGCGAAGTGGTGCTCGAACTCCGCCGCGGCAACGACTATTCGATCCTCGACACCCGCAGTCCGAATCTGACGTATCGTCCCGAGCGCCTGACCATGGAAAAAGGCGAAGGGGCGTTCACGCCGCAGGACCGGATCGGCCAGTTGACGATGCGGAATCTGGATATCACCGATTCGCGAGACAAGCTGTTTGTCTACGCGAAGGCGGGGCTGTTGGGGCCGGCGTCGAAGGGGTTCCCGCTGCTGGAGGACTGACCTAGAAACCTGGGAATCCTCGCTCCCACGGAGAGAGATGTAGGTCAAGCAGGCCGAATCAACTCTCGAACGGCCGAGTTTCCAGCTTGCGCTCAATCCAGCCGCGAAGGGAACGTAGCATCGCCCTGGCCTGCACTCTGTCGAGTGGCGCATCCGCATCGTAGTCTTCGTAACGGTAAACGGCGCTGAAAGGAGTGAGCATGTCCAGGGCGTCAAAATCCGGGGGCAACGAGGCGCCTGCTCTTTGAAGCTCTTCCATGAGTCCGCCCAACTCGTGGGTCTTTCTGAAGGCCACGCCAAGATCCGACAATAGAGCCTTCAGCAACTTCTCAGCGGCCTGCTGGCAATGGAATCCAATCACTTCATCGGAGATGTTTCGGGAATCCAGGACTTCATCCAGCAGCGCTTCATCCTGAGCTGCCTTGCCGAGCAACAGAAGTGCCTGTTCACGCCGCTTCATAGAGCACTATTCCTGCTGAGGCGGCCTCGTAGTAGACGTTACCCGGGGTCTCGCGCCAATACTGGAACTTCTCCTCGCTAACCACCAGCAGATCGACGGAGATATCGAACGGACGCAACAAACGATTCAGCCGGACCATTTCGTCGAAGCGCTTCACCGGCTTGTCCTCGATCACCATGACGTCGAAGTCGCTGTCCGGCTTGGCCTCGCCGCGCGCCCTCGATCCGAACAGGATTATCCTCCTCGGTTTTGCGGCCTCGACAATGACGCTCACGACCTGTTCGACGAGTTGTTCGGATGTCTGCGTCATTGCCCGATGCGTTCCTTCGAACAGTGTGGCACAACGGCGGCGAAACAGGCGTCCGGGTTGCCTACCTCTGCACCCTGCCCGAGCCGCCCTCCTTGAGCAGCGCTTCGACTTCGGCGCGCGTGAAGCGGTTGAAGTCGCCGGGGATCGAGTGTTTCAGGCACGACGCCGCGACGGCGAATTCGAGCGCGTCCTGGGCAGTCGGCAGATTGATCAGACCGTAGATCAGCCCGCCTCCGAAGGCGTCGCCGCCGCCGACACGGTCGACGATATGCGTGATGTCGTAATGGCGGCTGAGGATGAACTCCTTGCGGTCATGCAGGCATGCCGACCAGCCGTTATGCGACGCGCTCCTGGACTCGCGCAACGTAATCGCGATCAACTTCAGGTTCGGGTAGGCTTCAAGCACCTTCCCGGCCAGCGCCTGATACTTGTTCCGGTCGAGTTCGCCGGAACGGACATCGACGCCGGCCTCGATGCCGAGCGCCTTCTGGCAGTCCTCCTCGTTGGCGATCGCGACATCGACATACTTGGTCAACTCGCTCATCACCTCGGGCGCTGATTTGCCGTACTTCCACAGGTTCTTGCGATAGTTCAAATCGCAGGAGACGGTCAGACCCATGTCGCGGGCCACTTGGACGGATTCGATCGACAGGTCGGCGCAGGACTGCGACAACGCCGGCGTGATGCCGGTGATGTGGAACCAGCCGGCGTTGGCGAAGATCTCTTCCCAATCGAGATCGCCGGGCTTGGCGAGCGCGATGGAGGAGTTGGCGCGGTCGTAGACGACTTTCGAGGGACGCTGATTTGCGCCGGGCTCGACGAAGTAGATGCCGAAACGGCCGGCCTGGCGCTTGATGAAATTGGTGTCGATACCGAAGCTGCGCATCTGGCCGATGAAGGCGTCGGCTATCGGATTATTTGGCGGCAACACGGTCACGTAACGGGCGCTCTGCCCGTAGTTGGCTACCGACACGGCCACGTTGGCCTCGCCGCCGCCGAAGGTCGCCACCAGCATGGGCGACATCAGAAAGCGCTCGTAGCCTGGAGGCGCGAGCCTCAGCATAATCTCGCCGAACGTCACAACGGGTTTGGATGATGACATAGGAACTCTCCTTCGACTTGTCTCTAACGCGCCTGCGCCGCCTCGCCCGGCAGCGCAACGGCTTCAAGAGCGAACGCCGCGTCCATCGACGGAAGTCCTTCCAGCACCATCAACGTGCTGGCCGGCGGCGCGCCCTGATCAAGGAACTCGAACCAGAACTCCCTCACAAGACCGGCGAGCACGGGCGAAAGCGGGTAGGCGTCAATCATGACCGTCCACTTCAGACTCGACCCGGCGGATGCGAGCGTCTTCTCCAGGCGTTCGAATGCCAGGCGGGCATCGGCGCCGGTATAGTTGAACGCCAGTTGCGCGCCGGCGAAGACCAGGCGCGGCGCATTCGTGGCGACGATGTGCGAGTACCTTGTGGTCGGGGCCAGTCCGGGCGGATTCATGCGCACAGTGGCTTCGCGTGGCGCACGGGTCAGCGTGGCCACGGCCTCGCACTCGGCCAGCGGTTTGGTGTAGGCGCGCTGGGACTGAACGAAGGCGAATGGCGTCTGCGGGAAGATCGACGAGGCGGCCTGTTGAATCTCAGTCGCAGCCTCGATACCACTCAGGAAACAGGTCACGCGGCGCGCCGCGGAGGCCGGCGCTCCGGCGGCTTCGATCGCTGTCTTCACGCGAGCAAGGGATTCACGTACCAGCACCGCCGGCTTGGCGGAGCCTTGCTCGCCTTCGAAGAGCTGGCCGGCAATGAAGGCGAGTCCATGCGGGTTCACCGGCTTGCGCCCTTCCGCCGTAACCTCCATCTGCACCTGGGCGCCGGTCATTGGCAGCGCTCCCACCAGCACGACGCTCAGCACAGGCAGCGACATGCGCCTTTCGCTAAACATTTCGGATACGACCGACTGTACGCGCCTCAAGTCGCCCGACCCGGCGACGAATGCGCGGATCTTGATCACGCGGTCTTTCCTAAACCGCGACAAGATCCATTTCACCTGATCACGCACCTGCTGCGACAGCAGACCCTTGGCGCTCATCGGCGCGACGGCGAACGTCAGACGGGCAGTCTCGGCGGTGAGCGACGCAGGCGGATCCGGCAGCACGGCGAGCGTCTGGGTTATGGGCTCTTCGTCTTTCTTGTTGCGCTGCGCAAGCGCCGCCAACGAGAGGCAGATGAGACCGATGTAGATGAATCGGATAGTTCGCATCACCGCGAGATCATCTTATCAAAGCCGGTTTCAAGCGCCGGTCACTTCGCCGCGGCGGGTTGGCGAGTTTGGAGGAACAGGTCCACCGAGTAGAGCTTGCCGAACGCGTTCAGCGCGGAAACGCGCAGCATGAGCGTCCCTAGATCCTGTTTCAACAGGCCCACTGGAATCCGCAGCGTCCCCTTGGGGCCGGCGGCAAGCAGGCGCTGGCCTTCGCCGTCGCGGGCGATCTCGCCTTTGATGATGTAGTACATGCGGCGCGTGCCGAGCGTCTCGCGCTTCAGCCGGATCTCATAGGGCAGGTCCTGGCCGGCTGTCAGAACGGCGTCCTTCGTGGGGGTGACGAGGTCGAAGGGCATCTTCAGCGGCGCCAGTTCAGGCTCCTGGAGAATGTTCCGGCGCGACTCGAACTTGTAGCCGCGATAGAGCCCCTCTTTGCGGCCGTCGCGTGAAAGGTGCAGAACCCAGTCATGCGAATTGTCTGGCGGCTGGCCCTTCCAGAGCACCATCGTCGGTGCATCATCTTCATCCAGGGCCGAAATGTTGCGCCGCCGCTCCTTCTCGTCCTCGGTTTCCTGACCCTTCCAGTCCTTCTTTTCCTTCACAATCTCGCCCGAGATGGGATTGAACCAATAGACTTGGTAGCTGCGCTTGACCACCTTGATTTCGACCGGGCCGGGTTTCTCGATGTAGACGACATACTCGACGTCGGGCGTGGCCAAGGCGCGCGCCCCATCCACGTCGAAGTAGGGTTCGAGTTCAAACCAGCGGGTGCGGGAGAAGAAGTCGAACCAGGCGGACATGGCTTTTGAACCGGGCGAATCGAGATACTTTGCGTCCTGAGCGATGCGGCGCGAACCGTATGTGCCGGTGTTGCCGAAGGTCGGGTACTGGCCGTTCATCGTCGCATTCCAAAGCCGCTTGCGAAAGGTTTCGGAATCGACATGGTGCGAGTGGGTCTTGCCCGCGCCGGAGTCTTCGTAGCCGAATTCCGAGTTCACCTGCGGCGCGCCATACGCTTGATGTTCGATCGCGCCCACGTCGTCGCGTGACGACTGATAGAGGATGTGGTCCATCCAGCCGTCGCCGAGATAGGCCGACGAGGTTTCGAGAGTATGCGTCGTGCGGGGGTGCGAGTAGGGATCGAATTCCTTTACCGCCAGACCCATCTGCTTGACGAACTCCCGCGGGTTCCGGTACTCCTCAATCTCCTGCACCATCTGCCACGCAACGTTGTAGGCTGCGTAACGGGCGGTGATGTATTTCAGATAGCGCCGCAACTGTGCCGCGTCGGGGAACATGTCAGCGAGACGGTTGCTGTCAGTCCCCAGGATCAGGTCGGCGATGATGCCCTTGCCGTTCATTTCGGCCAGGCGATTGTCGAGTTCCAGGAAGTAGGCGGGGTTGGGCCTGGACGTATCGGGGAAGGCGAGTTTCTCGTCGGCATCCCAGCCGATGACGGCCATGCGGATATGGTTGAACTTCTGCCCGGCCCGCTTCGAGATGAGTTGGTCGAAAAACGGGCGGTCCATCGTTGCACAGCGGTAACAGGTGTCGCCCATCCAAAGATGCGGTTTGAACTTCTCGGTGTACTGCCAGTGATGCAGGTTGGCGCGGCGGATGAAGCCCGGAGCATCCGACGGGGTGGCCTGGAATGACCCGGTCTTGCCGTCCATCGCCGCGACGTTCGACGTCACGCGGAATGTCCAGGCGCCCGCCTCGTTGGGCGAGAAGCGGAAGACGAACTTCGCGCCGCCGTCCCAGAAGCCGTAAATCTTGTAGGTCGAGAAGCCGGGCGAACGGATCTCGGCCCAGAGGTCCACGGTCTCGTAAGGGTTCGGGTGCGACTTCACCGCATCGGCGGGCAGGTCGAACACGATGTCGCACCGGCCGTAGAGCGGTGTCGGGCCGCAGACGGTCTGCGCGCCGGCCGGCAGGGCCGTCAGAGCGAGGATCCAGAAGGTCGCCTTCATCATATGAGTCTGTCTACCACTCTACGATGAGGCGTTCCGCCGATTCGTTCCAAGCGGCTTGATCAGGCGGCGGATTTGGAGCCGCACCGCTTACGCAAGGCGAAACCTATGGCTTGTAAGCCGCCGGCCACCACCATCCATACCTGCCAGTGCGAAAAGGGTCCATCGGAAAGTGCGAACGGGTTGGTGAGGCCCAGATCCGCGCCCAGCCGCCACAGGCCGAGGGCGAGAGAGAAGACCGATGCCGGGTTCAGAATATGAGTCAGTCCCTGGACGAGTTCGGCCGGCGTAAGATCCTCGTCCTTTGCTCCACCGGGCATACCCGGCCGGATCGGCAGGACTTCGGCCAATTGAACCTGCGGTTGTTCGCGGATGGCCACCACTTTTTCCGGCCGCTCGGACTTTGCCGGGCTGTTCACTTCATACCGTGGCGGGTACTGCCAGCGTTCTGCCTGCAAGGGGTCCTCGATCACGGGTTTGCGCAACGCGGCTCCCGCCGCGGGGTAGTCCGCATCCCAACGCCTGAACTTGACTCTCACCTTCATCGGCTAGGGTCTCCGCCTCTTTCTGCCACCCTGCGTCTTGCGATAGAGTGGAAAGGGTTTTTCACCCCTTCGAACTTGCTATCGGCACCACAGGATTTCAACTTTATGCGGAAAATGAAAGCAGCAGTCATCGGCGCGGGATTCATGGGCAAGACCCATGTGGAGGCCTTGCGCCGCCTTGGCACGGTGGAAGTCGCCGCCGTCGCCGGTGTCTCTCCCGAGGAGGCTCAGAGTTTCGCCGCCGCCCAGGGCATCCCCGTCGCGGCTCCCGATTACAAGGCGATCCTGGCCGACCCCGAAATCGACGGCGTGCACATCTGCACCCCCAACGCCACCCACGCGCCCATCGCCCTGGACGCCCTCAAGGCCGGCAAGCATGTCCTTTGCGAGAAGCCGCTCGCCATGTCCGCCGCCGAGGCCAAGCAGATGGTGGAGCTGGCCGCCAAGAATAAGCTCTGCAACGCCACCAACCATAACCTGCGCTACTACCCCATGGTCCAGCAGATTCGCCGCATGATCGAGGCTGGCGAACTGGGCGAGATCCTCACCGTCCAGGGCGCCTACTCGCAGGACTGGCTGCTCTACGACACCGATTTCAACTGGCGCATCCAGAGGAAGGCCAATGGCCCGCTGCGCGTCATGGGCGATATCGGTTCGCATTGGATGGACACCATCCAACATGTCACCGGACTGGCCATCACCGAGCTTTGCGCCGACCTGGCCATCATCCACAAGACCCGCAAACAGCCCAAGGTGGCCATCGAGACCTTCGCCGGCAAGACGCTTCAGCCTGAGGACTACAACGAAGTCAAGATCGACACCGAGGACTTCGGCATGTGCCTGCTGCATATGGGTAAGTCCTGCCGCGGCGCCTTCACCGTGAGCCAGGTGGCGGCGGGCTGCAAGAACCGATTCGAATTCATGGTCTGCGGCTCGAAGTGCTCGGCCGCCTGGAACCAGGAGAATCCGAACGAGATCTGGATCGGCAACCGCAACGAACCAAACAAACTGATCCTGAAGGACCCGTCGATGCTGGCGCCCAAGGCGGCCAGCTACGCCGATTACCCCGGCGGTCACGCGGAAGGCTATCCCGACGCCCACAAGCAACTCTTCAAGCGCTTCTGGGCCAAAGTCGCCGATCCGTCGCTGCCGGTTGAATACCCGACTTTCGCCGACGGCCTGCGCGGCATGCAACTGCTCGAAGCCGTCATCGAATCGAACAAGAAGCGCGCCTGGGTGAAGTGCGGCCCCGGCAAGAAGAAGTAAGACTCAAACCAAACGAACCTCACGGGCGCGGCTGGATTCTATGCTCTACCGGTGCGGCCGGCAAGGAAGACCAGCCGTTCACTGACCAGGAAGTTCGCCACGCCGCCGGCGGCGATGGCGAGGATGTTCGCGGCCAGGTAGTTCATGCCAAACGAACCTACCAGGAGCCGCATCAGAGCCAGGTTGACCAACAGGGACACCACCCCGTTGCCAAGGTGGAACTTCCACAAGCGATTGAGGTTATCGCTGATCGTGGCACCGCGGGAGCGGTCGCGCCAGGTCCATTTCACGTGCCAGAAGAAGTTGTGGAGGACGGCCGCCTCCACCGCCAGCGCGGTCGCCAACATGTAGTGGATGCCAAAGCCGCTCTTCAGCAAGGCAAGGGCGGCCAACTGGACGCCGATGCCCACCGCCCCGACAGCGTTGAATCGCAGGAACCGGGCCCCGAGCGTGGGCGATTGGTTCAACGCCGGGTCTCCTCCCTATAAAGACGCAGCGTGTTGCGGCCGGCGGTGATTAGGAACGTAACCCCCATCGCCGCTGCCCCGATCGCCCCGCCGACGTCAAACATAAGAAAGCGCTGACCCAGGATGTTGGACCATCCGCCTCGTCCCATCAGGACCAGGTTGCCGGTGATGAGCAGGATGCGCAGTTCGGTGGGCCCAAAGCCGAAGTGGGAGATGTGAAAGTCGCCGATCGTGTACGTTGCCAGGTAGCTTTCGACCGCCAGCAGCAGGTAAGCGATGAGCAGCGCCACCGCTACGGGAAACGACATCCAGGGCGACAAACCCAATCCTATCAGCATCATGGTGGCGCAGATGGCGTCAACCACATGGTCCACGTAGAAGCCATAGCGCGGGCGCTGGGCGTCGCGGACGCGGGCCATCGTTCCATCCAGGCTGTCGCCGAGCCAGTTCAAGACAAGCGCCAGATTCACCACCCAGAGCAGGGCCGTGGAACGGGAGGAGAGGGCATATGCCGTGCCCGCGAGCGCCATGGCGAATAGGCCGAGACCGGTTAAATGATCTGAATTGAGCCACTTTGGGGCGCGCTCGGCGAGCCAGATCAGCAGTCTCTTCTCGCCCTGGGCAAGGATGCTGCCATGGACTCGCTGGGCGTGCCGGAAACCGGACGCGGGTTGGTTCATTGAGTTACTCCCATGTGTGTTCTTAGGTTGTCCTCGGGGTGGCGGCTTGCATACGCACCGAGTCTGTCACAAGCCGCGGTTGTTGAATGCCCGTGCTTCGGCAATCAGGGCAATCGGACGAAGGGGATCTATCGGGCTTCGCTATGATGTGATGCGATGGATGACGGTGGAGTCTGACCACGCAAAATGCAAGTGAAATGCAAGTGGGGCGGCCTGGCTCCGTGTCCCTGTGCCGGACGGCATGATCCACCTCGTCCTCACGACGAAAGGACGGACAATTGTGAACCACGCGGTGTTCAACTAGGAATGGGTGAAGGGACAGTAGCGCGGCCTGCAAGGTAAGTCCATGCAAAATGTAGCGATGTTCGGTTTCTACGACGCCGGCAACTTCGGCGACGATTTGATGGCGGTCCTGCTGGGCCTTTCGCTCAAAGAGGCTGGCGTGCGCTGCACCACATTCGGCCTGGACGGCGAGACCGCTCGCGATTTCGGCTTGTCCGCTGCCAGAAGCGTTGAACATCTGCTGGAGGACGCCGGCATCGTGGTCTGGGGTGGGGGGGGATTGCTGGTTCCGTGGAATCCCCTCATGTACAGGCTGCTGTACGGGGGATTCGCCGCGAATTGCGACGATCTGCTCTCAGGCATCAAAAGAAGGCGATTGCGCAAAGCGGCGATCTCGGTCGGCGGCGACGGGACAGTCGCCGGCAAACTCAGCCCGGCATACAAGCAGGCGTTTGTCGAAGGGATGGAGTACGCAAGCACGCGGAATCGGAGCGACTTGGAGACGTTGCGGCGGTTCGGAATCCGTTGCGATTTTTTCCCGGACATCGTCTGGCAGACGGCGGAACGGTTCCCGGCAGAACCCGTAAGGCGAGGCGCAGTGCGAATTGGGATCGACCTCTATTTCCGCAGTCTCATCCGGCACGGTGGCCTGGATGCGCTGTTCGATCTGCACGGCGTGGTGAGGGAAAGGAAGGACGCGGAGTTCATTCTTATCGACAACACCAGCAGCCGGCGCCGGTCATATCGCGGCCTGGGAAGGGCTCTGCAGGGCGTCAACTGTCAGCCCTACCAGTTCTGCGACATATTCAAGGACTTGCGCATGATCGCATCGCTTGACATGCTGATATCGTCGCGCCTGCATACCTTGATGGTGGCGCTCGGATACGGCGTCCCGGCGGTTTCATTCGCCGCCGAAGGGAAGACGCGTCTCATGCTGGAGGAGATCGGGAGACCGGAGTTGTACTATGGCAGGGATCGCTTCCAGGAAATGGTCTCCATGCTCAGGCACAAAGAGCGGCTTGAAAAATTCGTCCGCGAGTTCAGCTTCGACGGCGTGGAGCAACTCCGGCGGTTGAGCTACGGTCACCAGCAACGCCTGATCGAGTTGCTAGTCTAGACTCTGGTGCGTCTGCTGGAACGTCCAGAAGACCGCAGGACAGTTTTGACTCATGCCGCAATTTTCCGTGATCGTACCGACCCGCGACCGCGCCGACTCCCTTTGGCGATGTCTGGATGCCATCGGCCGTTTGGCGGCCCCAGAAGGTGGGTTTGAAGTGATCGTAGTGGATGATGGCGGCCAGCAGCCTGTCGATCCGGCGATTCTCCCAGAAAACTTGCAGTCGAACGGCCGGATCCTCCGGACCCCTTTTAATCTCGGACCCGCCGCCGCTCGGAACCTGGGCGCGCGGGCCGCGAACGGCGAATACCTTGCTTTTACGGATGACGATTGCACGCCTGCGCGCGATTGGCTCAGGCGCCTGCAGGAGGCCTTCGGCGACGATCCGGAAGCGGCATGCGGCGGGCCGTTTGTGGCCGGGAAGTTCAGTTGCCTTTACACCTCCGCCAGCCACGCGATCCTCGACGTCGTGTACAGCCACTACAACTGCGATTCGAAGCACGCTCAATTCATGGGGGCGGCGAACTTCGCCGTGCCAGCGAAGCGGTTCGCCGAAATAGGTGGCTTCAACGAGGCGTTCCGGACTTCGGAGGATCGCGAGTTCTGCCGTCGATGGGTTCTCCGCGGCTGGCGAATGATTTACGTGCCGGGAGCTGTCGTCGAGCACCGCCAGAAATCCGGGTTTGGTGGTTTCGTCCGGCGTCATTTCCATTACGGGAAGGGGGCGTACAGATTCCGTGCGCTGGACGCCATCGATTCAGCCACGCAGGTCCGGCTGGAGCCACAATCGTTCTACTGGCGGCTTCTCACCTACCCTTTCCATTGCGCGCGCTGGCCCCGGGCCACACTCCTCGCCGGACTGGTGATCGTCTCACAGGTTGCCAGCACGTTGGGATTCCTCGCGGAACGACTCTCCGCTTCCACGTCAGCAGCGGGATCTCAGAGTTCGATCGGCCGCAACTGATAGCCGTCCATGCTGCAACTGCTGATTTCGCGGTCGGCGTAAGCGCAAGAACGGCAGAAATTCAGGTCGTGGGGTGAGTCGCGGACCGTCCTGCGAACCGCTGCGGCCTGTTCACCAAACCAGACATCGGCGAATGAGCGGTCCCGCGAGACCGTCCCGTAGGGGGCCTTGCCGTTGTAGTCCTGGTCGCAGGCGACGACCGTGCCATCGGCCAAAACGGTTGGATAGGAAAAGGCGTACTGGCAGATGAAGTCGCTTCTAGTCTGCCGCGTTCCGTTCTCGTATCCGTAGGCGCGCAGACCATCGGTGATCGGGACGAGCGAACCGTGGCTGGCCTTCGCCGAATCGAATATGGACAATCCACGGATCGAGACCATGTCGAAGCCCTGCGCGGCGGCGAACTCCCGCACTTGAGGCACTTCATGTTCATTGTGTTTCATGGCGATGAACCGGAAATGCAGGACAGGCAACTTCGCCCCGGTGCGTCTCTTCCATTCCGCGAGCGCGCGGACGCCGTCCAGGGCCGGCTGCAATTTTGCGCCAACGCGGTAGACGGAATTGGTTTCATCACAAAGTCCATCGATCGCGACTATGAGGTAGTGCGGCGGCGACTCGCGAAGCGGGCCTTGGACTTCGTCGCGGTTGAGCGTTTGGCCGTTCGTCGAGAGCATCGTGACGGCGGGATGCCGTCTGGCGATCTTCAGGACATGAGCCAGTTGCGGGTGCAGCAGCGGCTCGCCCCATCCCCAGAGTGCCAGGGTGAGCAGATAGGGTCCCGCCTCGTCGAGGATTCGCTCGAAAAGTTCAACGTCCATGGCCTGCGCGGGGCGGGTCAGTTCCTTCGTGCCGACCGGGCAGACTGGGCAACGGATGTTGCAGTAGCTGGTCAATTCCATCTGCATGTTCAGCGGCCAGCTCCAACCGCCCGAACGGCGGTAGGCCAGATTCAGCCCGGCCCGTAACATGTTGAGACGCGCGACCGGCGACATCCCGCGCACGACCATCGGCATCTGGTCGAAATGAAAGGAGTAGCGGTTGCGCACCGCAAGATCCCATACAATCCGGGGGGCCCGCGACACGTACTGCCAGCGCTCGAATGCTCTCATGAGTGTCCAGTGAATTCCGGATCGAGCCCGGAATCACTTGAGTGTACCATCGCCCGGCTGGATCCCCTACGATTCCGTACGCCTCCTAGAAGGGGGGTTCATCTTGGCCCTGGACAAATCACACTCTACCCGATAGACTTTAGGGAATATGTCGAAACTCAAAGATCTCGAACGTCCCCTGGGCTTCAACACCCGGGCCCTTCATGCCGGTTATGACTCCGACCCGTCGACCCATGCGCGGGCCGTTCCGATCTATCAGACGACATCGTTCACCTTCGACGATTCGGCTCATGCGGCGGCGTTGTTCGGGCTTCAGCAGTTCGGCAACATTTACACGCGCATCATGAATCCGACGACGGACGTGCTTGAACAGCGCGTGGCGTCGCTCGAAGGCGGGGTGGCGGCGCTGGCGGTGGCCTCGGGCCAGGCGGCGCAATTCCTGGCCATCAGTTCGCTGCTCGAAAACGGCGACCACCTGGTGGCGTCCAGCACGCTGTATGGCGGGACCTATACGCAGTTTGACGTCAGCTTCCGCAAGTTCGGCTATGACGTCACGTTCGTTGAGCCGGACGATCCAGAAAACTTCCGCAAAGCTATTACCCCGAAGACGAAGGCGATCTACGGCGAGACGATCTCGAACCCGCGCGGCAACGTGCTCGACATCGCCGCCGTCGCCAAGGTGGCGCATGACGCCAACCTGCCTCTGGTGATCGACAACACGTTCGCCTCGCCGTATCTGAACCGGCCGATCGAACATGGGGCTGACATCGTTGTTCACTCGTTGACCAAGTTCATCGGCGGCCATGGGACATCGATCGGCGGCATTATTGTCGACGCAGGCAAGTTCGATTGGTCGAAGAGCGCCCACCGGCAACTGAACCAGCCGTCGCCCGCCTATCACGGGATGAACTTCGCCGAGACGTTCGGCGCGATAGCGTTCATCATTCGGGCGCGGGTGGAAGGGTTGCGCGACATGGGGCCGTGCCTGAGCCCGTTCAACGCATTCCTGTTCCTGCAAGGGATCGAGACGCTGGGCATGAGGATGGACCGCCATGTGGCCAACGCCGTCGCCGTGGCCAAGCATCTGGAGAGCCACTCGCTGGTGAGTTGGGTGCGCCATCCCGGACTCGCTACCAGTCCTTACAACACCCTGGCGCAGAAGTACCTGCCGAAGGGCGCCGGCGCGGTGTTCAGCTTCGGGCTCAAGGGCGGCTATGAGGCGGGCAAGAAGTTCGTTGACTCGCTCAAGGTGTTTTCTCACCTGGCCAACGTCGGCGACGCGCGGTCGCTCGTCATACACCCTGCATCGACCACCCATCAGCAGTTGAACGCCGAACAGCAGGCGGCTGCGGGCGTCACAGGCGACATGATTCGTTTGTCGGTTGGCTTGGAGGATGTCGACGACTTGATCTGGGATCTGAATCAGGCGCTCGAAGCGTCGCAAGCGTAGCTACTTCCTCGAAAGTCGCACGTGGAAACCCGCTCTCTTCGTTCGCGGCCTCAGGTGACGCGACCCGCTCTCTTCGTTCGCGGCCTCAGGTGACGCGACCCGCTCTCTTCGTTCGGGGTTCCAGGCGGTGTGATCAGATGGGCCGGATGCGGATGTGTTTGTATTCAGCCCAGTAGCCGCGGCGGTGGGCCTGAAGTTCGACGAAGCCTTCATCGAGGTGTTCGAGGTGATCGTATTCCATGACGGGGTCGCCGTTGATGCGGACCACTGCCGATTTGCCCCGGACGCCGAGTTCGAAAAAGAACCACTTCCCGTCCTCGATGCGCGGGTAGGTGGCGCGTTTGTGGTGGTAGAGCGAGCCGGTGGGGAAGTGCGCTTCCTCGACGTTGTGGAGTTGGATCTCGTAACTGACAGGCTTCGGGTTGCCGCGTCCTGATGAGCGGAAGATGACGCCGCCATTGTTCTGGGCCGATGTGCGGGCATACATCTGGAACTGGAAGTCGCGGTATTTGGTTTTGGTGGCGAGATGGCCGAGTCCAGCGGCGCGGAGCACCGTCCCGAGCGCGACAAACTCGGGTTTGCCTTCGCTGACTTGCCAGTTGGCGGCCAGATCGGCGGGCGACTCATAGAGGGAACTCCAGGACTGCTTCGAGGGCAGTTCGCGGATGCGCAGGGCACGGAAACGGCAGGGTGTGGATGCGGCCGCGATGCCGAGATAGCCGCGGCGGAGACGGTCTTTCAGCTCGGGGCGGGCGTCGAGATTAATGTCCTGGACGGGTTCGTTGTTCGTCCAGACTTTGAGCGTCGGCCAGTCCATGACAACACGGAGCGAATTCCAACCGGAGTGGACGTTGATCTTTGAAGGCGCGACGGTGGGGAAAATGGCGCCCATGGAGTATGGCGTGGGCGGATCGCTCAATTGGTGGAAAACCTTGATCTGGAAGCCGGACTGGGTGGGGCGGCCATGTTCGGGAGCATGGAGGTATATGCCGGAGTCGGTCCAGCCTTTGATAAAGAATTCGCCTTCGAGTTCAAAGTTCTCGTACTCGCGGGCCGAGCGAAGCCAGGCGGGGAAGGAGGCGAAATCGGAGACACAGATGGCGCCGTCTTCGACGTAGTAGAGCGATTCGGGGCCGTCGACGATGGTCCAGCCGTCGAGGGTGGAACCGTCGAAGAGCGGTTTCCAATCGGCGGATTGGGCGCGCAGGGGGTTGAGGAACGGGGCGGCGGCGATTGCGAGGAGTTGGCGGCGGGGGATGGTCATCAAGTTGAGCCTCTGCGAACCATCGTACAGCGACGCGGCCGGCTACTTGACGGCGAGTTTGGAGCGGATGGTTTCGAGGCGGGTCTTGGCGACGGCGTTGGTTGGGTTCTTCGCCAGTAATGCGAGGCCGATCTGTTCCGCCTCGCGCCAGGATGCGGAGGCTTCGGCGAGCTTGTTGGTCTCCTTGAGCGCATCGCCGTAAGCGGAGAGCAGGATCAGGAGGCCGGACTGGTTTTGTTCGTTTTGGGGATCGCCGGCGAGAAGTTGCCGGTTCAGGGCGAGACCTTCGGCGAAGATCGGCAGCGCTTCAGCCGGCTTGCCGGACCAAAGCAAGGCGTAGCCCTCGCCCCTAAGGATCATGCCCTGAGTGCGGATTGTGGTGAGGGACTCGCGCGTGGCCCGGTCGAGTTTGGAGATGGCGGTGCGGGCGTCGCGGTACCGGGCGACGGCCTGATCGTAACGCTGCTTGCCCATATCAACATTGCCCAGTTGCATCAGCACGACGGCATCAGCGCGGGCTGCGCGGGCGCGGATGTCGTCAGGCAGGTTGGGCCATGAGAGCAGATCCAGCCAACCGGCGCGAGCGGCTTCATAGAAACGGATGGCTTCCTTTTCATCAATCGTAACGCCGGTGGCGACGCCGGCGAGACGATCGGCGATGGAGCCGCGGCGGGAGCAGAGTTCGACGTAAACTGCTGTGTCGTTAGGGGCGGACTTGCGCGCGGATTCGAGGATGGTCTCGGCGTGGCGCTGGTATTTGAGGGAGTCCGGGATGGCCCCGGAGAGCGAAATGACGTCGCCGAGACTACCGAGGAGCCGGGCGCGGGCGAGTTCGAGATGGGCGGGACCGGCGCCCTCGGCGATGGAGGTAAGGAGTGAAAGGCCCTGGCGGTAGGTTTCCATTGCAGCCGCGGGGTCGCCGAGGTTGGGCAGGTAGGGGTTGCCCTGGAGGTCGCCCAGGCGGCAGAAGCCGCTGGCAACCTCGGCGAGCAGTTCGGGGTCGCCTTGGGACTGCGAGGCGAGGCGTTTGTAGTGTTCGAGGGTCTTGGAGACGAGGAGGCGCTGGGCGTTGGTGGTGCCGGGGGTCTGTTGAATAATGTCGTAGAGGTCGAAGAGGCTGAGACGGGCGAGTTCGCGGGCCTGGGTGAAGCGCCGCTGGGCGAGTTCGCGTTCGCGGGAGGCAACGCGGTACTGGAAGAAGGTGATAGCGAAGGCCGCGAACAGAAGGATGATGGCGGAGGCCGTCGCGGCGACGGGCAGCCAGTGGCGGCGGGCGAACTTCTGGGCGCGATAGACCAGCGTCTGGGGACGGGCAGTGATGGGCTGGCCGGCGAGGTAGCGGGCGATGTCGGAATCGAGTTGCTCGACGGAACGGTAGCGGTCGGCGGGGCTCTTCTCCATCGCCTTCTGAACGATCGAATCGAGGTCGCCCGCCAAGGCCCGGGAGAGAGCCGGGTCGGCGGCTTTTCGGCTTGGCGGCGGCGGTTCCTCGTTGTTGATGGCCGTGAACCATTCGGCGGCGGTGCGCTGGGTGGAAGTGTAGGGGCTCACGCCGGTCAGGAGTTCGTAGAGGATGACGCCGAGGGAGTACACATCGGACTGGGTGGAGATGGAGAGGCCCAACGCCTGCTCAGGGCTGGCGTAGCGCGGCGTGAGCATGACGTTGGTCGCGGAAGTCCGATCGGCGGAGAGTTCCTGATCAAGGAGTTTGGCGATGCCGAAGTCGAGGAGTTTGACGTCGCCTTTGGCGGTGACAAGGATGTTCGGCGGCTTGAGATCGCGGTGAACGATGAGGTGGGAGTGGGCGAACCGGACGGCTTCGCAGACCTTGCGGAAGAGAACGAGGCGGGCGGTGACGTCGAGGCGAAGCGCGGCGCAATGGGCGTCGAGAGGCCTGCCGTCGATGAGTTCCATGACGAGGTAGGGCAGGCCGTCGGCCGCGATGCCGCCATCGAGAAGGCGGGCGATGGATGGGTGCTGGAGAGAAGCGAGAATCTGGCGCTCGGCCATGAACCGGCGGCGCGCGTCATCGGTATCGAAGCCGCGGCGGAGAAGCTTGATTGCCGCGGCCATGGTGAACTGGCCGTCGGCGCGCTCTGCGATCCAGACGGCTCCCATGCCGCCGGCGGCGAGGGGTTTGAGGAGACGCCACGGGCCGAGGAGGGCGCCTTGAAGAGATGAGACGGAGGGGGATGGCGACTTGGGGTCGAGCAGAAATGCCGGCGGGTCGATCGGTTTTTCGAAGCGGCGGTCGGCGTCAGGCGAGACGTCGAGCAGTTGGAGGACGGCGTCGCGGATTCTCGGTTCGTTTGGACACTCGAGTTCGACGAACTGGCGGCGCTTCTCAGGCGGCAGGGCGCGGGCCTGGTGGAAAAGCTCTTCGACTCGAAGCCAGCGGGGGTCGCTCATTGCCGGTGACGAGGATCGTGGGGATTTCCAAGCTGGAGTTGAAGCCAGCTCTTGGCGAAGCACCAATCGCGTTCAACGGTGGCGCGGCCGACGCCAAGGGTATCGGCGATCTCGGACTCGGTGAGACCGACAAAGAACTTCAATTCGACGACGCGGGCCTTGCGGGCATCGACCTCTTCGAGGCGGTGAAGCGCCTGGTCGATGGCAATGATGTCGATGTCGGGATGGGTGGCGGCGGAAACGTCCTTCAGAGTAGTTTTGGCCGCGCCGCCGCCGCGGCGATCGGCCAGGCGGGCGCGGGCATGATCGACAAGGATCCGCCGCATCACGGTGGCGGCGAGGGCGAAGAAGTGGCCGCGGTCCTTGATTTCGATATCGGACTGTCCGAACAGGCGGACATAGAGTTCGTGGACAAGCGCGGTGGCCTGGAGGGTGTGATCCTGGCGTTCCCTCATGAGGGCGCGGCGGGCGAGGATGCGCAACTCGTCATAGAACTGTTCGATGAGGGTGTCGCGGGCGTTCGAGTCGCCGGTGTTCCAGCGGCGGAGCAGTTCGACCGTTTTGTCTGGGGCGTCCATACGAGCATCAAGTCCTGGACAGGGGGGAGCAGGCTCACGCAGCCCGACTCATATTGGTTGGAGGATATCACGAAGACAGGGGGCCAGGCATCCGGCGCGCGGGTGTGGTAAGGTTTGTTCGCATGAGGGTGCTGCAACCGGTTTTATGGTCCAAGGGGACGTTCCTGACGCCGCAGCACTTGCAGGCTCAGGACCGTTTCATCGAGAGTCTGCTTCAATTCCGGGTCGAGTCGCTGAACTTCCGGCCCTGGGGATTCACCAGTCTGTCGCTCGACCACGAGGCATTGGACGGAGGCATGGCGGGGGTGAAATCCGCAACGGGCCTATTCCCCGACGGCACTCCGTTTGAGATCCCCGAATCCGACGAAGCGCCGAAAGCGCGTCCGCTGGCGGAGTTTTTTGCGCAAGGCCAGACATCTGTGGATGTCTACCTGTCGATTCCCGAGTACCGGCAGAACACGTTGAACGTGACGGCGCCGGGCACGACGGCCGACGCACGCTATGTCGCCGAGATCAAGAACTGGCGTGACGAGAACAATGGAGTCGTTGAGCGGCCAGTGCAGGTGGCCAGGCGAAACCTGAGGATCCTGGTGGAAGGCGAAAACCGCCAGGGCAACGTGCTATTGAGAATGGCGCGGATTCGCAAGACGGAGGCCGAGACGTTCGAGTTTGACCCGGCGGCGGTTCCGGCGGTCTTGAATGTGAAGGCCAGCGACGCATTGACGCGCATGGCGCGGAGGCTGCTCGAGATCCTGTCGGCGAAGAGTTCGATGCTGGCGGCGCTGCGGCGGCAGAAGAACCAGAGCCTGGCTGAGTTCACGACCGGGGATATTGCCAACTTCTGGCTGCTCTACTCGGTGAACGCGCATCTGCCGCTGGTGCGGCATATTTACGAATCGCGGGGCGGGCATCCGGAAGAACTGTGGAGCGTGATGACTTCGCTGGCGTCGGTGCTGACGACCTTCTCGATGGAAGTGCAGCCGCGCGATTTGCCGGTATACGACCACGATGACTTGGGACAGCGGTTCGCGGAGTTGGAGGAGAAACTCCTTCACCTGCTGGAGACCGTGGTTCCGAGCAACTTCATCTCGATCCCGCTGAAGCTGGCGAGGCCGTCGATCTATGCGGCCACGCTGAACGAGGACCGATACATGAAGAACACAAGGATGTACCTGGCGGTGTCGGCGGGGGTGGAAGAGGTCGAACTGATTCAGAAAGGCCCGCACCTGATCAAGGTCTGTTCGGCGACGCATGTCGAACACCTGGTACGCCAGGCGCTGCCGGGGGTGACGATGCTGCATCAGTCGTCGCCGCCAAGTTCCATCCCTATCAAGCTCAACCATCAGTACTTCAGTTTGAACCAGTCGGGATTGGCGTGGGAGGCCATCGAACGGGCGCGCAACATCGCCGCTTACGTGCCGGGCGACTTCCCGAATCCGCAGATCGAACTGATCATCCTGCTGCCTACTTCTTGAGGACCAGGATCACGACGGTGATCACCAGGGCGATCACCACAACCGAAAGCAGAGCAATGGCGATGGGGAGCAGTTTGCTCTTGCTTTGAGGCGCGGGCGCTGCAACGGCCGAGGGGTGAGGCGAGGAATAGGGCGAACCGGATGCAGCGGAGGAATCGCCCGACTTGGGCGGACCCTGGATGATACGGGTGAATTCGCCTGGTCCCGATCGTTCGGCAGGGCCACCGCCGGCGGGGCCGTAGTCGGGAGTGGGGGAGGAGAACAGTCCCGTCGCGCCTGATGACATGCGGGCCTGCGGTGTTGGGGGAGGGGAGTAGGACAGCTCCGGTCCGGAGGGCTGCTGCGGCTGGACGGCGTCGCGTCCGAATTGAAGCGTGAATTCGCCGGGACCACGGAACGGTTTTGCCGATGGCGCGGGCGACGGCGGCGCCATTCGGCCCTGTTCGATCTGCTCGATCGGCATGGGGCTGGCGCCGAAGGGGCTGGCAAAGAACTTTTCGAACTCACTTTCTTTCGGCTGGGCCTGAGGGGACTGGGGGGCGCCATAGGACTGCGGAGGCGTGCCAAACGCCGGGCCAGCGCCGGCGGAGGGAGAGGATGGGGGCTGAACGGGACCGCCGAACAGTTCGGTGAAGCCGGAGCCGGGCGGAGGGGCGGCGGGCATGGGCGGCGGAGCGAAGGGCTGCTGCTGCGGTGCGAACTCCGGCGAGGGCGCGGATGCCTGGGGAGGAGCGGACGCAGCGGCGGGCGACGCGAACAGGCGAGTGAATTCGCCGGGCTCACTAGACGAGGGCGGCTGTTGGCCGAAAGACGCCGCCGGCGGACAATCGGCTTGCGGAGGGGGGGCTGGGGCCGAACTGGGCGAGGCGAAGAGACGCGTGAACTCACCCGGCTCTGCCGCCGGCTGAGACTGGGGAG
>CAZLDN010000083.1:0-22352 GCA_964558355.1 uncultured Candidatus Solibacter sp. | reverse complement strand
CTCCGGGCTGAGTAGCGGATACTGCTGCCGCGCCACAAATCCGAGAAAAGGAAAGGCGATCAGACATGCGAACACGGCCGCCCGGCCGCGCCATGCCGCCGGACTCAGGAAGTTGTCGAGTTCCGGCATTCGAGTACCAGCATTGTCCTGTCCATGCCCGTCACCTGTGCCTGCCCGCGCAGCCAGAACCGTTTCGAGAAGGCCGAGAGAAACGATCCAAGATCGTAGTCCGGCGGCGGGGACTTCTTTGCAGCCAGCATGGGCCGCGCCATCTCATCGCGCGGGCCAACCCATTCGATCAGAAGCCGGTCGCCCAGCCGGGCGAAGAAGTCGGCCATCATCTCGAACGGGATGTTCTCTCTCAGGCGGAGATGATGGACCAGCGCCAGAGCCATCACCAGACTCCCCCTGCGCCGGTCGAGCACGCTTGCGCGTTCGCGGAGGTTCACGCCAAGCGCGGGCGTCGGGTTGCTCAGGTCCAGGCGGAGCGGCAAGACGCGGCTGCCGCCGGTCTGCTTTTCCCTGAGGTAGGCCCGCTCCACACAGAGCGCGTCGGCATCGTAGAGCACGCAGAAATTGCCGTACTCGGCCGCCAGCCGGCTGTAGAGTCCGGTGTTGCCGCCCACGTCATAGACCAGCCCCGCCGGGGTGTCCCCAAACACCTTCCGAACGAAGCTCATCTTCGACGACTGCGCCTCATGCGAGTAATGCGTCGACTGGCTCTCATACGCGCTCCATGTCGAGGTGGCGACGCTTAGCCGTATCCCCTTCACCGTACGGCGCAATGAATGGATCAGTTCCAGCCGAGCTCCGGACGATATCTGCGCCACGCGACCATCTGCTGGCCCGGCGGCTGGCCCGGCTGAACGCCGCTGCGCCCGCGCATGGAGATGCAGGTGAATCAGCGCGCCCGGCCGCAAGTAGGATCGCCAGCCGAGCAGCTTGGATGCGAGTTCAATCGGAATCCCATCAAGATTCGCGCAAAGCAGCCTGCCCATTTCGAGCGACCGCGACTGCATCAGGAGCAGTGGAGCCAGAAAGTGCCGGCAAAACTGCTCATAGGCCACCCACGGCCGGCCATCGTCGCGTTCGAACGACAGCGTGTCGATGAATACCGGCCGCCCGCGGTGGAATTGGACGTTGAACGCCGAGGCGTCTTTCAACGACATGCCGTGTTCCAGCGCGCGCTCCTGAAGGGCCAGGGTGAGCAGCGCCGCGTCCTTTAATTGGGAGAATGACCACTCGTAGGGGTAGGAAACAAAGTCAAGTTGAGTGGGGAGCAGGACGCGATGGGCGTCCGGCCAGTCGGATGCGCCGGCGGGCACCTCTTCGTGTTCGAGCAGCATTGCGTCGTGGAACAGGGATCGGGCCAAACCCGATTCCATGAGGAAGTCGTAGTCCGCCGCTCCCAATGAGGTGACGACACGCTTAAAAACGCCGCGATCCTCCACCATGAACCCTGATGGATCCCGGAACGACGCTGTCATCGACCCCTTCAGATCTGCCGGCAAGAGAGACCTCGATCGCGGAACACAAGTGGAGGGTGGCTGACGGGCACGCCCAGTACTGATCCCTCATCTGAGACTGACGACGCGTCCTGACCTGGGATTACACTATCTTTCCGGCAGGTGAAACCGGCGGCCTATCTTTCGATCAGGCAGGGTAATTCGGCGAATTCGATCTTAAGAAGTGACGGTGGGGCGGAGGCTGCCGCGCGAAAGCCGCCGCACGATGTCGAGATCGCCATCCAGGAAGTCGTACTCGATCAGCGACGCGGGCGCTTCCCAACGGATCTGTTCGAATGCTTCCGCCCGCGGTTCACCTTCGCATCTCTCCACCTGCATGAAGAGCAGCAGCAGCGGACCCTTGCCCTTGGTGACGTGTTCGTAGCGAGCCAGTTCGCGGCCGATCGTGGCCTCGATGCCGAGTTCCTCGCGCAGTTCCCTGGCCAGCGCTTCCTTGGGAGTCTCGCCCGGCTCGACCTTGCCGCCTGGGAACTCCCACTTCAGGCCATGCCGGTCGTTTGACAGCCGTTGTCCGATCAATAACTTGCCTTCCCGGCACAGAACACCGGCGACGACGATGAGCGTTTTCTGCATGAGCCTTAGAATGGATGCTGGAGGCGGCGGCGCGAGTTCCGCCGGTGAACCTATTGTACAGTGAGCGATTGTTGGCGCACTTCCAGTCGCCCCAAAACGCCGGCGAACTTGCCGGTTCAGCCGTCGTCGTGGATGCGGAGAACCCGGCCTGCGGCGACCGGCTCAGGCTCTCGGTTCGTTTGGTCGAAGGGCGTTTCGCCGAGGTCCGTTTCCTGGCCAAGGGGTGCACCGCGTCGATCGCCGCCGGATCCGCGCTGACGGTGTGGCTGACCGGAATGGGGATCGAAGAAGTTGCGAAGGCGGGAGACGCCGCGGTGAGACAGGCGGTGGAAGAGGAGTTGGACGGACTCCCGCCAACGTCCCGCCATGCCGCCGTACTCTGCGCCGATGCGGTGAGGCTGCTTCTGCAATCGCGCTAAACTTGAATTTCCCCCGCATGAATTCATTTGAGATCCGCCAGCAGGCGCTCCTCGAAGCGCTCAATACCCGTATCCTCGTGCTCGACGGGGCCATGGGAACCATGCTCCAGCAGAAGGATCCGACCATCGACGACTGGGGCGGCGCCGCGTTCGAAAACTGTTCGGAGAACCTGCTGTTCACCCGTCCGGAGTGGATCAAGGACGTTCACCGCGCCTACTATGCCGCCGGCGCTGATATGGTCGAAACCAACTCCTTCGGCGGACACACCGTCACGCTGGCCGAGTTCGGCCTCGAAGACAAGTGGCACGAAGTGAACCGGATCGCCGCGGAACTGGCGCGGCAAGCGGCGGATGAATTCGCCCAACCCGGCCGCCTGCGTTTCGTCGCCGGCTCAATGGGTCCGACAACGAAGGCGATTTCGGTCACCGGCGGCATCACCTTCGCCGAACTCCGTGACGGCTACCACAAGCAGGCCAAGGGTCTTATCGACGGCGGCGCGGACGTGCTGCTGGTCGAGACCTGCCAGGATACGCGCAACGTCAAGGCGGCGCTGCTGGCCATCGAATCGCTCGCCAAGGAGTATGGCGTGCGCATCCCGGTGATGGTCTCCGGCACGATCGAACCCATGGGGACGATGCTGGCCGGCCAGACGGCGGACGCCTTTTACTCGTCGGTTTCTCATGCAGACCTGCTCTCGATCGGACTGAACTGCGCCACGGGACCCGAGTTCATGACCGACCATATCCGGACCATCCACGAGATGGCCGGTTCGTTTGTGTCCTGCTATCCGAATGCCGGGTTGCCAAACGAAGACGGCCAATACGAAGAGACGCCCGAATCGCTTGCCCGCCAACTTGAGAAGTTCGCCGACCACGGCTGGCTGAACGTCGTCGGCGGCTGCTGCGGAACGACGCCCGCTCACATCCAAGCCATCGCGCACATGGTCGAAGGCAGGCGCCCGCGGGTGCGGCCAGCGTCGAAGCACCGCTCGTATTACTCCGGCATCGATCTGGTCGAGGCGGAAGATTCGAATCGTCCGCTGCTGGTTGGCGAACGCACCAACGTCATCGGGTCGCGCCTGTTCAAGAACCTGATCGCCGATGAGAAATGGGAAGAGGCCAGCGAGATCGCACGCCGCCAGGTCCGCAACGGCGCGCATATCGTGGATGTCTGCCTTCAATCGAGCGACCGTGAAGAGATCGCCGACATCCCGTTGTTCTACGAAAAACTGATCCAGAAGATCAAGGCCCCGATCATGGTGGATACCACCGATCCCAAGGCCGTCGAACTCTCGCTCACCTACTGCCAAGGCAAGGCGATCATCAACTCCGTCAACCTCGAAGACGGCGAGGAGAAGTTCTTGTCGCTGTGCCCCGTGGCCCGATCCTACGGGGCCGCGCTCATCGTCGGAACCATCGACGAAGACCCCGTCCAGGCCCAGGCCTTCACCCGCGAACGCAAACTCGCCGTCGCCCGGCGCAGCGTCGAACTGCTCACTGCCAAGTACGGCATGAAGCCCGAGGACCTCGTAATCGATCCGCTGGTTTTCCCCTGCGCCACCGGCGATGAAAACTACATTGGCGGCGCTGTCGAAACCATCGAAGCGATCCGGCTCATCAAGGGACAGATCCCTTACGTCAAGACGATCCTCGGCGTTTCGAACGTCAGTTTCGGACTGCCCGCGGCTGCGCGCGAAGTGGTCAATTCGGTCTTCCTTTACTACGCGACCAAGGCCGGTCTCGACCTCGCCATCGTCAACGCTGAAAAGCTGGAACGCTTCGCCTCGATTTCAGAACACGAGCGCCGCCTGGCCGAACATCTTCTCTTCAACACCCCTTCGCCCGACGTGTTCCCAGGCGTGCCGGAAGACTGGCGTGAACAGTCGAAAGAGGAGCGCGCGGCCGTCAATCAACACAATATCGCCGCCGTCGCTGAACACTTCCGAGGCGCGACGGCCAGGGTGAAACAGACTGTCGCCGGCTTGCCCCTCGACCAGCGGCTTTCGCGCTACATCATCGAGGGGACCAAGGACGGTCTGATCGGCGACCTGAACCTGAAACTCACTGAAGGCGCCCGTCCGCTCGACATCATCAATGGACCGCTGATGGCGGGCATGGCCGAGGTCGGCCGCCTGTTCAACAACAACGAACTGATCGTCGCCGAGGTGCTGCAGTCGGCCGAGGCGATGAAAGCGGCGGTCGGGCATCTGGAAGGCTTCATGGAGAAGTCTGAAGGGTCCCGGCGCGGCAAGATTGTCTTGGCGACGGTGAAGGGCGACGTGCACGACATCGGAAAGAACCTGGTCGAGATCATCCTCTCGAACAACGGCTATGAGGTCGTCAACCTCGGCATCAAGATCCCGCCCGAGGAGATCATCAAGGCCTGTCTCCGCCATGCCCCCGACGCCGTCGGATTGTCCGGCCTGCTCGTCAAAAGCGCGCAACAGATGGTCATCACCGGCGAGGACTTGAAGGACGCCGGTATCAGTATTCCGCTGCTTGTGGGTGGCGCGGCGCTGTCGGAAAAGTACACGCGCAACAAGATCGCGCCTGCCTACGGCTCGGCCACGCTCTATGCGAAAGACGCCATGACCGGTCTGCGGCTGATGAACGGCCTCACCGACCCCGAGCAGCGCGAAGCGATCCTGGCCGCGCACGTCCCCGCCGCCGCCGTTGATGCGCCCGTCGTGGAAACCGCGGCGGGGCCGAATCTCTCCACTGTGCGCAGCCCGAAGGTGCGGCTCGACATCCCCGTCCTTGCCCTGCCTTACGCCGAGCGCAAGGTCCGCACCGTGCCAGACCTCGCCGAAATCTGGAGCTACATCAACCCGTTCATGCTCTACGGCCGCCACCTCGGCTTCAAGAGCAACTTCGAAAAGGCCGTGCATGAGCGCGACCCGAAGGCGCTCGAACTGTTCCACAACGTCGAAGAGGTGAAACGCGGCGCGCTCGCGTGGATGAAGGTCCGCGCCGTCTGGCAGTTCTTCGAAGCCGAGCGCGACGGCAACGCCATCCGGCTCTTCGAGGCCGGCTCCGAGACCGAAGCGCACCGCTTCGACTTCGGCCGCCAGGTGAAGGACGACGGCCTCTGTCTGAGCGACTACATCCTCGACGCCGATGAATCGGGCCGCCGCGACCAGATCGCCCTGTTCGTCGTCACGGCCGGCGAGGGCGTCCGGGAACGTTCGGAGGATGCCAAGCAGAAGGGCGAGTTCTTCAAGGCCCACGCCATCCAGGCGCTGGCGATTGAATCCGCCGAAGGTTGCGCCGAATGGCTCCACCGCCGCCTGCGGGAAGACTGGGGCTGCCCCGACCCGCCGACGATGACCATGCAGGAGCGCTTTACGTCGCGTTACCGCGGCAAGCGCTATTCGTTTGGTTACCCGGCCTGCCCGAACCTCGACGACCAGCAGGGCATCTTCAAACTGCTCCGCCCTGAAGAGATCGGCGTCAGCTTAACCGAAGGCATGATGATGGAGCCCGAAGCCTCAGTCAGCGCCCTTGTTTTCCACCACCCCGACTGTGCTTACTTCACCGCCGGGGAGTGAAGGCTGTGGGAATCAACAACCCAAGAAGCGCTACTCGGGAACTCGATTCGAGGCAGCCGCTCGAATCTCTGTTGCATAAACGCTCCTGGCGAGGTTCTCAACATCAGATGGAATGCTCTCTAGATCCTTGAAGTAATCCAGCGCGGCAATCGGCTTGCCCTTCTCTTTGCCTTGTGTCTTGGACACGCCTGCAAAGCGCTCAAAATCTGGGCTTAGCACACGGATAGATCCGTATTGGCTGTCGCAGGCGGTGGCAATCCGTGAGTTGAACGCGTTGGTGGTTTCCTTGTCCTTGATCCTGTCTTCATTCCATTCATCTGGGATTGGGTTCGGCAGCGGGTCCTCATCGTGGATGACTAGATACTCGAGGCAGAAGGCGTTGGCGATGGCCATGTATAGAGGCAGGTTGAACTTCGATCCACAGTCGACTAATGAGACTTCATGATCAAAACAGCCAAGTCTATCCGCCAAGTACGGGATTATCGTCTTTTCGGTCTCGCCCTCTACGAAGACAACCTTCTTGGCGAAGAACATCTCCCCCCTGTCCGGATTCACCCAGTGCGCCATGTGGAAGCGGTCCTTGCGATCCCGTGATCCATCCCCCTCAAAGAGATCTTCGGTCGCTTGTCGGACTGTCGTTCCCTGGTCCGCCGTCGGCTTGGAGACAAGACAAATGCTCTTGTACTTGTTCAGGTCCACGAAATGGGTGGAATGACTGCAAACGAATACCTGATGGTCTGCGCTCGCGGCGATGTCATCTAGCGCACGCGACAATCTTCGCTGCGCATGTGGATGGAGGAACAACTCGGGTTCCTCCATTGCAAAGATGACGGTTTCTGAAGCGGCCCTAGGTGACACCTCCTTCTCGCCGAAATCGGCTGAGCGTAGGGTCTTCGCCCAAGCCCTGAGCAGGGCGAAAATAACGGCGCGCTGGAGTCCGTGGCCTTTCTCCGCAGCAAGGGTTCTGATTCCATCGTCCAGGTGAAGAGTTGTCCCAAGCTCAAACAGCCTCTCCAACATGGGCGGAACCACTTCGATCTCTACCTTCACGCCCCAGTCTTCCAATTCGGATTGAATGCCAGCTTCTACGACACGCAGTTGCGAAGGCCTCGAATCTGGTCCGCCGCCCGATCGGTTCAAAGAGTTGACGAGTTCATCCAATCCTGTTTTCACTTCTCGGAATTTAGGATCCCGCTCAGCCATCTCCTTCACGGCCCGGTTCAGCAACTTGCCGAATACGGTCGTGTTCTTGATTTTCATCTCCTCTGAGAGTTCCCGGACCGCTGGCACCAGATAGAAGTCAGGGAGCACACCTGATACCACATTCTTCTGCCCCAGAAGCGGACCGCTCTCAAGTTTTATCTCGAATTTCAACTCGGACTGATTCTGGGTGATGAATTGTTGCTGTGCTTCAGTAATCATGGCCTGAGTCAGCCTTCCGCTCGCAGGAACCAAGTCCCGAAGAGGCGTCCGGCCGACTTCCTCACGGGATGAACTCAGGGGCTTGACGCTATCGTTCTTGAGCCACCACTCAGTCGGTTCCACCACATAGCCGCAGTATCCAACCTCAACGCTGTCATTCGACGCGATGACGGCTGTCTTCCTGAACCGGAAGCTCTCATCATGTCTAAGGTACTTCTGCCAAGTTCTTTTCTCTTGTTCCGTCAGCCCATCGAACTCGAGTTCAACCCACAGGGAGTCATCCTCCCCGCGACCGGCGTTGAAGTCGGTCGCGGTAGGCTTCGTAGTGCTGGTTAGCGCGAATTCCAGTGCTCCAAGAATGTTGGATTTGCCGTGGTTGTTGGGCCCGAGCAAAACTACCAATGGCTCGCACATCAGCTTGAGGTGCTTAATGCTGCGGTAGTTGGCTATCTCAATGTTCCGGATTCGCATGACGCCATTCTATGGGGTACCCCCACTGAATGCAACGGGATGAAATCCAGCATGCCCCGGAAACGCCAGTCCAAAGGCAGAAACAATAAGGCTTAACCGCCTACAAAAATTCCCTGTGGTCAATCCCCCGCCGGTACCGGCTCGAGTTCCCGCTTGTACTTGCAGCCCTTGTTCGGGCATTCGGCGAAGTGGCCGCTCTTGAGGACCTTATCCACCAGGTAGGCGTGGCCGCAATCCGGGCACTTCTCGTTGATCGGCTTGGCCCAGGCGACGAAGTCGCAATCCGGGTAGCGGGTGCAGCCGTAAAACGTCTTACCGCGTTTGGACCGCCGCGCCGAAAGCTCCGCTTGGCCGCACTGCGGGCAGGTGACGCCGATGGTCTGCTGCTTGATGTAGCGGCACTTCGGGTAGTTTGAACAGGCGGTGAACTCGCCGAAACGCCCCTGCTTCAGCGCCAGGTGGTGGTCACACAGCGGGCACTTTTCTTCGAGCGCCACGTCGGGCTTCTTCTCGGCCTGGCCGAGCTGGCGCGTGGTCTTGCAGTCGGGGTAGCCCGAGCAGGCGTAAAACGTACCGAACCGGCCCTTTTTCAGCACCATCGGGCGTCCGCAATTGACGCAATACTCCTCCGCGCCCTCCTCGGAAAGTTCGACCCCGCCTTCCCCGTTCTCGCCCGGAGCCTTGGGCAATTCGCGCGTCCCGGTGCATTCCGGATAGCCGGTGCAAGCGAGGAACCGCCCGTGCTTGCCCCATTTGATCACCATCGGCTTTTCGCACTTCTGGCACTTCTCGTCGGTGGGCTCTTCCATGCGCTTGATGTCGCGCATGCTGCGTTCGGCTTCCGCGATGTCCTTGCTGAGGCGCACGTAAAATTCGGTCATCGCCTCGACCCAATCGAGTTTGCCTTCCTCGATCTCGTCGAGTTCCTCTTCCATCCGCGCCGTGTAGCGCACATCAAAGATGTCGTCGAAACTCTCGACAAGCAGCTCGGTCACGATCTCACCCAGTTCGGTCGGCTGGAACTTGCCGCCGGTCTTGGTGGCGTACTCGCGCTCCTGGATCGTCGAGAGAATCGCCGCATACGTCGACGGGCGCCCGACGCCATCGGCTTCGAGTTCCTTCACCAGCGTGGCTTCGGTAAATCGCGGCGGCGGCTCGGTGAAGTGCTGTTCGGGGTGGATCGACTTGAGCTTGAGCCTCTCGCCTTCCTCAACATGCGGCAGACGGTTCTTCAGCTCGTCGTCCTCGGTATCCTTCTGGTCCTTGCCTTCTTCGTAGACCGCCAGGAAGCCGTCAAACTTCGGCACGGACCCAGTGGCGCGCAGCAGGTAGTTCGACTTATCCGAACCCGGCGCATCGACTTCAATCGTCGTCTGGTCAAAGACGGCCGAGGTCATCTGCGAAGCGACAAAGCGCATCCAGATCAGGCGGTAGACCTTCAGTTCGTCTTCGCCAAGGTACTTCGCCACCGTCTCGGGAGCGCGCATCGCCGCGGTCGGCCGGATCGCCTCGTGGGCGTCCTGGGCGCCTTTTTTCGTCTTGTAGTAGTTCGGCGACTCGGGCAGGTACTGATCGCCGTAGCGGTCCTTGATCAAAGCCCGGACATCGGCCAAGGCTTCGTCGGAGACGCGCGTCGAATCGGTCCTCATATAAGTAATGAGGCCGACGGAGCCTTCCGCGCCCAGTTCGACGCCTTCATAGAGGCGCTGGGCGATGATCATGGACCGCTTCACGGAGAAGCGGAGCTTGCGGGCGGCTTCCTGCTGGAGCGTGGACGTGATGAATGGAGGGACGGCGTGACGCCGCTTTTCCTTGGTGACAACCGAACGAACTGAATAGGTGGTCCCGTCCAGCGCCGCGACGATCGCATCGGATGCGGCCTGGTCCGGGATCTCGAGGTTCTTCTCGTCCCGTTTGACGATGGCCGCCTTCAGGACGGGCGCTTTCTTGGCGTTCAGGTGAACGTCAATCGACCAGTACTCTTCCTTCTTGAACCGGCGAATGTCGTTTTCGCGGTCGACGATCAGGCGCAACGCGACGGTCTGGACGCGGCCGGCCGACAAGCCGCGGCGGACCTTATCCCAAAGCAGGGGCGAGATCTTGTACCCGACCAGGCGATCGAGGATGCGGCGGGCCTGCTGGGCGTCGACAAGATGCGTATTGACCGGCCGCGGGTGGTCGAAGGCCCGTTTGACGGCCGAGGCCGTGATCTCGTTGAACGTGACGCGGAGAATTTTGGTGGCGGAGCCGCGCTTGGGCTGAAGCTCTTCCTGCAAATGAGCGCAGATGGCCTCGCCTTCGCGGTCAGGGTCAGCCGCCAGATAGATGGCGTCAACGTCCTTGGCGGCCTTCTTCAGTTCGTCAATCAACTTCTTCTTGCCCTCGATGACGACATAGGTGGGGCGGAAATTGCGTTCGACATCGACGGCGATGTCGTTCTTTGGCAGATCCTTGACGTGGCCGAGGGAGGCCTTGACGGTGAAATTCTTACCCAGGTACTTGCCGATCGTTTTGGCCTTGGCCGGCGATTCGACGATGACGAGAGACTTCGACATATTTGCTTTCAGTGGACCAACTCAGATGCCGGAGACTGGACTGGAGTATTAGCGCACCCCCAGCCGCCCGGCATTCACGTCCATACTTTAGCAAATGTTCTTCCGGCAAGTTGCCGGATCTGTCCTTGCAGTTCCAGATCGAACAGGGCGGCGATGATCTCGGAGGAGGATTGGTCGGGCAGGAGGTCAAGGATGGCATCCAGTTGAATGGCCGAGTCAACTGGAATGATTTCAATGAGTTGCGCGGCAAGACCGGCCATCGGCGACAACGGTTGGCTGGATAAGGCCGCCTGCCTTCCGGCGGTCAGGCCCTGCCGGGCCGTCAAGGGGAGGTTGACGAGAACATCCTCGGCCGAAAGCGCCGGCTGGGCTCCCTGCTTGATTAATGTGTTGGGTCCGAGGCTCATCGCGCTGGTGATGTTGCCGGGTACTGCGAAGACTTCCCGGCCCTGATCCAGAGCGAGCCGGGCTGTAATTGAGGACCCGCTGAACTCCTTCCCTTCCACGACAACCACGCCCGATGAAAGCCCGGCTATGACGCGGTTGCGGATCGGGAAGTTCTGCGGATAGGCGGGCGAACCGGGAGGAAACTCGCTCAAGACGAGGCCGCGGCCAGCGATCAGTTTGGCCAGTTGTTTGTTTTCAGTTGGATAGATAATATCGACACCGCAGCCGAAGACAGCGATCGTTACCCCGCCCGCGTCGAGGGCTCCACGGTGGGCCGCCGTGTCGATGCCACGGGCCATGCCGCTCACCACGCAGGCGCCGGCCTGAGCGAAGTCGCGTCCGAAGCGGGTGGCGACCGCCGTTCCGTAAGGCGTGGGACGGCGCGTGCCGACGATGGCGATGGCCGTCAGCGCAAGGCATTCCAGGTCGCCTTTGAAGAACAGGCATACCGGGGGATCGAAGATATGGCGAAGTAGCGGCGGGTATTGCGGATCGAGAAGCGAGAGCAGGCCGATGCCGTCGGCCTTCATCCGCTCCTGCAAGCGGATGGCTGTGTCGAAAGCGCAGCCACTCGCGATAGCCTGGGCGGCGGCGGCGGACAATCCGCAGCCGCGTAGCTCGGAGGCCGAGGCGCGAAACAGTGCGGTAGGCGAGCGGTAGGCCTCGATCAGGTCGGCGGACTTGCGCGCTCCCAGACCCGGCGTCAGCACCAGGGCAAGCCAATGCAACGAGTCCGTGTCTGAACGAAGGGGGATCGGCGCGGGCCGCAATACGGAGTCCATAACAGGAAAGTGGCGGCGGCAGCGATGGAATCTCACGGCAATTGGGCCGGCTGCCCTCATGGCCAGGGATGCTAACCTAAGTGTTTATGATCTGGCGCGCCAAGAAACCGGTAAACCGGCAAGGCGTGTCATCCGTCTGATGAGAATGGAGTTCGTGTGGGCGGCCACGGGGCGGCAGGCACGGATCAGTCTAGATTTTGAGGCAGCCAATCAAAATGTTGAAGTCATGTTGGATGAGGGGCGCGGTGCGCGGCGTGCTGGCGGCGGCGGTTTTGAGTTCGGCGGCGGGCGCCTATGCGCAACAGCGTTACACGATCTCGACTTTCGCCGGCACCGGAAGACCCACCTATTCAGGCGATTCAGCCACGGCTACCAGCGCGGAAATCAACAGCCCGTTTGGCATCACCGTGAACAAGGACGGCTCCGTCGTCTTCGCCGACCAGATCAACCACCGCATCCGTAAGATCGCCAGCGGAACCATCACCACCATCGCCGGCAAAGGCACTGCCGGCCTGTCCAGCGACGAGACCACCACGGCCACCGATGCCACCATGACCTTCCCGACATCGGTCGTGTACGATTCCTCCGGAAACCTGTACATCGTTGACACCAACAACAATTGCATCCGGAAGGTCGGCACCGACGGCAAGATCAGCCGCGTGGCCGGAAACGGCACAGCCGGCTATGCAGAGGCCAACGATTACAATCCGGACGGCGACGCCGACAGCGACGGCGTGGTCAATTCCAAAGACTCCGATTACACCGCGGTCGAAGCCCCCAACGCCTATCTGAGCTACCCCATCGGCATTGCCGTGACCTCCGACGGGACCATGTACATCGCGGACACCAAGAACCACCGCATCCGCAAGGTGGACGCTAATAAGCACATCCTCACGGTCGCCGGCACAGGCACCGCCGGCTGGAGTGGAGACGGCGGCAAAGCGACCGAAGCCAAACTCAACTACCCGATGGGCCTTTCGCTCGACCCGGCCGGCAATCTTTACATCGCCGACGCCTTCAACCACCGTATCCGCAAGATCGCGGTTGACGGCACAATTACTACAGTAGCCGGGCGCGGTACTCCCGGTTTCTCGGGCGACAACGGGCAGGCCGTCAGCGCGCGCCTGTTCTATCCCAAGGGCGCCCACATCGGCCCCGACGGCAAACTCTACATCGCCGACACCTTCAACAGCAGGATCAGGGTGGTTGCCGCCGACGGTATAATCTCCAGCATCGCCGGGAACGGGCGCTATGGGGGCAACGGCGACGGCGGCGACTCCCGCTATGCCGAGTTACGCTTCCCCAACGCGGTGGCCGTGGCCGCCGACGGCAAGGTGTACATCAGCGACACCCAGAACAACAAGCTCCGCGTGCTCACGCCAACCACGGTTGACCCGACCCAGGAAGACCGGCCGATTATCAGCCTCCATGGCATCTCGACCCCGGCTGAGTTCGGCGCGTCAACGGCATTTGCCCCCGGGGCCTGGATGGAGATCCGGGGCATTCGGCTGGCGGCGGCTGAACGCTCCTGGCAGCCCGAGGACTTCAACGGCGGCATCGCTCCGACTGTCCTTGCCGGGACCCGTGTAATCGTGGACGGCGTGGACGCCTATACCGCTTATGTCAGCCCGGAAACGGTCCGTGTCCTCTTGCCGGGCGGCATACAACCCGGCCGCAAGGAGGTCGTCGTTGAGACTGCGCTGGGCCGCAGCGAGACTTACACAGTTGACATCGAGGAGAGCCGTCCAGCGCTCAATGCCCCCGTCAAGTTCCTCCTGGCCGGCACGCAATACGCCTCGGCGGTCCTTGACGATGGCCAGACCTATGCCCTGCCTGAAGGCGCCGTCGAAGCCGCCTCGACGCGCCCAGCCAAGCCAGGGGAAACGCTGACCTTCCATGGAATCGGATTCGGAGCGGTCACGCCCGACATTGGCGCCGGCGAACTGGTGGGCAAAGAGAATTCGCTCGTCCGGCGGGTCGAAGTCCTGTTCGGCGAGTCGCGCGCCGAGGTCCGCTATGCAGGCTTGGCGCAAGGCGCGGTCGGCATCTATCAACTGAGCGTCGTCGTGCCGGAAGGCGTCGAGGGCGATGCCATCCCGGTTACGGTCATGGTGGACGGCGAACCGGGCCGTCAACAGTTGCACGTGGCCGCCAGACAATAAGCGAGGCGCGGATTCCTGAGCGGCAATCGGCGCGTGGAGGCCTGCTTTGTTGGAGGTCGCGCCGTGAGACCCGCTATCGAAAAACGGAACCCGCAGCCCCAAACGGGCGCGGCTGACGGCCGATCAAAGCTTTTCATCAGCCTGGCAATTGGCGGATTGGGCGAAGGGCGCAGCCGTGGATCACAACCCACCACTTGCCATCTGGACCGTTCGCAATCGAGCTCAGTTTCCATGATTCCCTGAAGCCGGCGCGGCAATGCGGACAAACCATGTGTTTTCCGCTCCTCCGCCGTCTTGGACCACAGGTCCATCCAAGATTCACACCTCCAGTTCTTGCCAACATCGTGGGGCATATGCTTTCGCCGCCGCGCAGCCATTTGATTCAGCAAATCGAGGGCACAGCATCGGGCTCCAAATCACCTTGTCATCCTCCAACCAGGCGAAAGCTGCCATTCCGACCAATCGCCCTGATCGGCCGTCTGGCACCCTCGCAGGCCGGAAGGCACAAGGTTGCAGCATGTTTTCATTCAGAATGGTTGTATGCGTTTCATGTGGCTTGCCGCTGCTTTGGCCTTCCTGCCGGGGTTGTGCGCGTCGGGGGCGGATTTCGACGTCCTCATCAAGAACGGGCGGATTGTGGATGGGACGGGGAACTCGTGGTTCGCCGGCGATGTGGGGATCTCGAAGGGCCGGATTGTCGCGGTGGGGCGGCTGGCGGGGAAGAGTGCGGACAGGATCATCGATGCGAAGGGGCGGGTTGTCGCTCCGGGGTTCATTGATGTCCATACTCATATCGAGGGGGCCGTCGAGAAGGTTCCGCGAGGGGACAACTACCTGCTGGATGGCGTGACGACTGTCGTCACGGGGAACTGCGGCGGGTCGATGGTCAAGATGGGCGAGTGGTTCGCTTCTCTGGAGAAACCGGGGTTGGGGTTGAACGTCGCTTCGCTTATCGGGCATAACTCGGTCCGGCGGGAGGTGATGGGGTCGGCGAACCGGGAGGCGACCGACGATGAAATCGCGAAGATGCAGGCGCTGGTCGATGCCGCGATGCGCGAGGGGGCGGTGGGGTTTTCTACCGGTTTGATCTACATCCCAGGGACCTATGCGGATACCCGGGAAGTGGTCGAGGTGGCGCGGGCGGCGGCGAAGTATGGCGGCGTCTATGCCAGCCACATGCGGGACGAAGGCGCTCAGGTTCTCGAGGCCATCACCGAAGCCGCGCACGTTGGGGCCGAGACAGGCATGAGGGTCGAGTTGTCACACTTCAAGATCGATAACCGCAAGCTGTGGGGGAACTCGACCAAGTCGCTGGCCTTGGTGGAAGAGTTCAGGAAGAAGGGCGTGGATGTGGTTATCGATCAGTATCCGTACGACCGCAGTTCGACGAATTTGGGGATCACTTTGCCGACATGGGCGCTGGCCGATGGCTCGAAGGCCATCAAGGAACGGCTGGAATCGAAAGAGACGCGGGCGCGGATCGCGGGCGAAATGAAACAGATGCTGGCGGACCGGGGGCTGGAGGATTACGGGTATGCGATGGTAGCGGGTTACGTGAAGAACCGCGAGTTTGAGGGCAAGACGATTGCCGAAATCGTGAAGGCGCAGGGGAAAGAGGCGACGCTCGACGAACAGATCGAATTGATTTTCGAGATCACGCTCGAAGGCGGCGCGCAGATGGTCTATCACTCGATGGGCGAGGAAGACGTCGAGCGGATTGCGAAGTGGCCGCATACGGCGGTGGCGAGCGATGGGGGCGTGAGAGAGTTTGACTTGGGGATGCCGCATCCGCGCAGCTACGGGACCAATGCGCGCGTGCTGGCCGAGCATGTGCGGAAGCGCGGGTGGTTGACGCTCGAGGATGCGGTGAGACGGATGACGTCGTTGCCGGCGCGGACGTTCGGATTCAAGGACCGGGGGATGATCCGCGAAGGGATGGCGGCCGATCTGTTGGTGTTCGATCCGGCTAAGGTCGAGGACAGGGCGACGTATACGAATCCGCACCAGTTCTCGGTGGGATTTGATTACGTGCTGGTGAATGGCGGCATTGTCGTCCAGGGAGGTCAGTTGATGGAGGTACGGGCGGGCCAAGTATTGCGCGGACCGGGGACGGTAGCGGCACAATGATTTCGCTTGTTGGCGCGGGTAAGCGGTTTGGGCCGCGTGAACTGTTCGACCGCATTGACTGGATGATTACGCCGCGGGACCGTGTTGGTTTGGTCGGGGCGAACGGCACCGGCAAAACGACCCTGCTGAAAATGCTGGCCGGCATGGAACAGCCGGACCTGGGCGAGGTGACGCGTCCGAAAGGCTTGCAGGCCGGGTATCTGCCGCAGGATGGGTTGAGTCTGCGGGGGCGGACGGTGTTTGCCGAGTGCATGTCGGTCTTCGAGAATCTGAAGTCGATGGAACGCGAGATGGAGGAGTTGGCGCACCGGATGGGCGAGGTGGATCCGTCGTCCGAGGAGTATGAATTCGCGGCGGACCGGTATGGGCGGTTGGATGGGCAGTTCCGCAATCGCGACGGGTACGCGCTGGAGGCCAAGGTGGGTGCGGTACTGGCCGGGTTAGGCTTCGCGAAAGAGGATTGGACGCGGGCGACCGAGGAGTTCTCCGGCGGCTGGCAGATGAGGATTGCGCTGGGCAAGTTGCTGCTGGAGCAGCCGGACCTTTTGCTGCTGGACGAGCCGACGAACCATTTGGACCTGGAAGCGCGCAACTGGCTTGAGGAGTATTTGACGAACTATCCCGGCGCGTTCGTGCTGATCTCGCACGACCGGTACTTCCTGGATGTCACGGTGAAGAAGATCGCCGAACTGTGGAACAAAGGGGTTCATTTCTACGCGGGCAATTACGCTCAGTACCTGAAGCAGAAGGACGAGCGGCGAGCGACTCTGATCGCGTCGCATAAGAACCAGAAGGACCGGATCGAGCAACTGGAGGCGTTCATCAACCGCTTCCGGTTCCAGGCGACGAAGGCCAAGCAGGTGCAGTCGCGGATCAAGGAACTGGAGAAGATCGAGCGGATCGAGATCCCGAACGAAGAGAAGACAATTCACTTCTCGTTCCCGCAACCGAAGGCGTCGGGGCGGATTGTGGCGGAGTTCAAGGGCGTGACGAAGGCGTATGGGGCGAAGGTGGTGTTGGAAGATGTGAGTTTCGCGATCGAGCGGGGCGATCGGGTGGCGCTGGTGGGAGTGAATGGCGCGGGCAAGTCGACATTGATCAAATTGCTGGCGGCGGATGAGCCGTTGACGCGGGGCGAGTATGTGATCGGGCACAACGTGACGCCGGATTACTTTGCGCAGGACCAATACAAGGTGCTGGATCCGGAGTCGAAACTGCTGGACGATTTGTTTACGGTATCGAATGGGAAGACGATGACGGAGTTGAGGTCGTTGCTGGGGTGCTTCCTGTTCAGTGAAGACGATGTGTTCAAGCCGATTGGAGTGTTGTCGGGCGGCGAGCGGAACCGGTACGCCCTGGCGAGGATGTTGCTGAATCCGGCGAACTTCCTGCTGTTGGACGAGCCGACAAACCACCTGGATCTGCGGGCAAAGGACGTGCTACTGGAGAGCCTACAGGAGTTTACAGGCACGGTGGTTTTCGTGAGTCACGACCGGTACTTCATCGACCGTCTGGCGACCAAGGTCTTCGAGATCGCCGGCGGCGAGGTGAGGGTCTATCCGGGCAATTATGAAGATTACCTGTGGCGGAAACAGCGGGAGGCCAGCGGCGCGATCGAACAGATGGCCGCTGAGGCGGCGGCCGCGGTCGAGCAACAGGAGCAGGAGGAGGCGAAGCCGGCAAAAAGGTTGAACCCGATCAAGGTGAAGCAGATGGAAGACCGGGTGACGAAGTTGGAGGCCGCATCGGTGAGGTTGGAGACCGAAATCGGTGAGTTGGAGGCGGGCCTGCAATCGTTTGTGAACGCATCGGAGACGGCGCGTCAAATGCAACTGCTCGATGTCAAGCGGGCGCGGCTTGAAGAGGCGCTGGCGGAGTGGGAGTCGCTGAGCGTGGAGATCGGGCAGGAGTAAGGGCTGTTTCCAGGTTTGATTGATGTGGGCTGCGTGCGCGGGAAGTAGTACGATCTTCTCATGTCATCCATCTCACGGCGCAACTTCCTCAACCATGCAGCACTTCTGGCGGGGACGTCCACGATCCCGGCGCTTGACGGGGCGCAGGGCACGCGTCCGCCCAACATCGTTTTGATCGTTGCCGACGACCTGGGGATCGGCGACCTGGGCTGTTACGGACAAAAGCAGATCCGCACGCCCAACATCGACCGACTCGCCGCCGAGGGCCTTCGCTTCACCGATGCCTACGCGGGCTGCACGGTCTGCGCGCCCTCCCGCAGCGTGCTGATGACCGGCTATCACATGGGCCACTCCTCGGTCCGCAACAACACCGGCGGGCAGTCGCTGTCGGAGGGCGACGTCACGCTGCCGATGCTGCTCAAGCAGGCCGGCTATGCCACCGGCGGTTACGGCAAGTGGGGTCTGGGCGACATAGGGACGCCCGGAGCGCCGCCCAAGAAGGGGTTTGACGAGTTTTTCGGCTACCTCAACCAGGCGCACGCGCATAACTATTACACGCCAGTGCTGGTCCACAACGAGGATGTGGTTCGGCTTCCGGGCAATACGGGCGGCAAGCGCGTCACTTATTCCCAGGACGTGATCTCCGAGAAGACGCTGACGTTCATCGAGCGAAACGCCAAGCAGCCGTTCTTCTGCTATATGCCCTCCACCATTCCCCATTGGGAGTTGCTCGTGCCCGAGGATTCGTTCGCCGAGTACCGTGGCAAGTTCCCGGAGAAAGGCTTCTCGATGCCCAAAACCCGCTACGCGGATCAGCCCGAGATGCGGGCCGCCTATGCCGCGATGGTGACGCGACTTGATCGTGAGGTGGGCCGGGTCGTGGACATGGTCCGAAAAGTGGGCCAGGAAAAGAACACGCTCTTTGTGTTCACCAGCGACAACGGCAATGCGCTCGGCATCATCGACGAGCACTACTTCAATTCGAGCGCCGGCTTCCGGGGACACAAGCAGAATCTCTACGAAGGCGGCATCCGGACGCCGATGATCGCACGGTGGCCGGGGCGCGTGCCCGTGGGCGCGACGAGTTCGCTCCAGTGGAGTTTCTGCGACATGCTTCCGACGTTGACTGACATCGCCGGCGTGGCCGCGCCCAAAGGCATCGACGGCATCAGCATGGAGCCCACACTGCTCGGGCGCCAGCAGCGCCGCACACCTGAATGGCTCTATTGGGAACTGCCCCGCTGGGTCGCCAAGGAGTCGCGCTTCGCGGACGAGATTCCCATGCAGGCAGCGCGGAACGGCGACTGGAAGGCGGTTCGTCCGAAACCCGGCGCCCCGCTCGAACTATACAATCTGCGCACCGACCGTCAGGAACGCAAGGATCTCGCCGCCAGAGAGCCGAAGATCCTCGCCCGGATGGAGGCTTTCCTGAAGAGCGCCCGCACTCCGCCTCGCTCCCTCAACGTGCCGGCCACCTTCTATTGGGATAAGTACACGGACTAGGCCGTAGCTCCATTCCGCCAATGAGAAGAAACTGAAAGAGGCTCTGCCGCCACGCGGCGTACTGGCCATCGCGTCTTGGACAGCAGTGGGTGGGGCAGATGAGCAGGCGCATTGCTCAACCAGGTCCGAGCGGGTGTACACTCATGAAGGTTCCTGCCGTTGCGGAGGACAGCATGGCATTCAGCAAACCCGGCCCGAAGTACCGCGTGACGAAAATGGTGGAGGCTCGTAAGCTTCACCCCAAGAGCCTCATCCCTTTGAGCGAGCCGCCGCTCCAGTTGCCGTTCACGGCGATCCTCGAAGGGCTTACTCTCGAGCGAGACTTCTACCGCTTTTATTACCTGGGGCTACCGTATCAGTGCCCGCAGAAGGTGATGAAGTCGGCCATCGAGAAGATCGAGGAGAACGTGGTCCAGTCGTCGTCCGGCGAGGCCGGCGAGAATGCCGGGATGGAGGAGGCTGTGGTCGAGACGCCGGCCGCCGCCGACGGGTTTGTCTGGCAGCAGATCACGACCAACCATGGCGCTCTCCAACGGGCCAGGGTGCCGGGAGGCTGGCTGGTGAAGCTCCAACAGAGCGGCATCTGCTTCTATCCCGATTCCGGCCACAAGTGGGACGGATCGTCGCTCGACTGAGCCGCGTCCGGTTTTCCGAACGCCAGCGCCGGGTGATGCGTCTGTTTACATTAAGGACCTGAACGATGCCCACCACCACGCCTCACACCGTCGACAGCATGCCCGAAGCGTCGAAGAAGAAAAATCGCGAGACGGCCCAGTTGATCGTCAAGGGCAGGGCAGTCCGCTGCCCCCTCTGCAACCACGAATGGTTCTGGGAGAAGAAGGTCCTGCTCAACAGCCGGGGCATGACCTTCATCGGACTCGATTGGGCCAACCGCGAGTCGCGCGCCATGGTCTGCGACGACTGCGGGCATATCCTGTTTTTCGCGCGGTGAGGGGGCGCGGCAATCGCTCAGTGCGTTGAAAAGCATCGGCCGCGCGCCGACAAGGCTGCGGCTGCAGTCCGGACAAGCAGGGAGCCGGACCGGCGGACCGCGGAGATCGCCTGTTCGTATGACTTGCGGTTGCGCGCCGGATGCCGCATGCCAGCTTCCGGTAGCTCAAGTCCCCTGATCCCGCCCCGTCTACACTCCGGTGTCTGAAATGCTCGACTGCCTATAATCGTTGTGTCCTCGCTTGAGTGACGTGGATCGATTAGCCGCCCGTGCAAGTCGGAAAGGAACGCCAATGAAGATTGGAATTCTCGGTTGGGGATCCCTTTTGTGGGAGGGAGGTCCGGAGTTCGATCAACGGCATGGTCAATGGGAGTTCGACGGACCTACGCTGAAACTCGAGTTTTCACGCATCTCAAAGACACGTCTCGGTGCTCTTACGTTGGTAATTGACGAGGAGCGTGGAGCCTCAACAACGGTGGCATGGTGCCGCAGCAAGCGCACCTCTATGGACGATGCCATATGCGACCTGCGGTGCCGTGAAGGCACGACAGTGGAGAATATTGGGCGGAGGCTTGTCTCTGGGGGGGCGGAGTTCGTAGCTCCTGGAGCGGTTGGTGATCCGATCCTTGTCTGGGCACAGTCCAAGGGGCTCGATGCCGTTGTCTGGACAGCATTGAAGAGCAACTTCACGAGGGAGAAGATGAAGTCGTTCACGGTGGAGGCCGCCGTATCGCACATCAAGGAGCTTGTGCCGGATGCCAAGGCCAAGGCCGCAGAGTACGTCTGGCGTGCTCCGGCCTTCGTGAAAACACCTTTGCGCTCTAGACTCGAGGCGGAGCCATGGTTCACGAGCAAAAGGAAGTTGGTTCCTGGACCTTGCCCCGACAAGATCAAGTGCGCGTCCGAGCACGTGGCGTGGGAATACGTCATGCTTCTCGGATCAGCGCTGGAAATGACGAAGCCTCACGATTCACCGACGCGACATTTTATCCAGGAGGCATTTCTTGGCCACGTGCGGAACCTGGCGGAGTTCTTTCGTGAAGGAGTAGCAGAGTTCAAGAAGGAGCAGAAACCGCCTGAGCGGCCCCGAGACAACATCTATGCCGTGGACTTCTGTCATTCGGTCGGGTGGCAACCAGAAGCTTTCGGCTACGACAAAAATCTGATCAAGGCCGTCAACAAAACACTGTCTCACATGACTTATTCAAGGGATCCAGCGTCCATGAGCCACGCCTGTTTTGACGGGCCGACACATCTTCACGGAACAGTGGAGCTGATGCGCCGGACATGGGGTGAGTTTCTGAAGGTCATGGATCCGCGTTTTCTGCGACCTAAGTGCCCCAAGGACATCCCATATTGGCTCGACAAGCACACGGAGGGCTGGTTGGTGGGGTTCAGCGCTCTTGTGGGAGAATTTGAAGCCGCAGTCAACGAACGTGTGCGCGAATCTGAAGCCGACAAGCGGCAGGGTAGGATAGTCGACTTTCCTTGGATGCTAAACCAAACACCGGATGGTCCTGTCTGAACACCATCGCGGTGCTGCGGAACTGAGGCAATCTCGGGTTCCTGGTGGTCGGTAACGGTTTCTCCGGCTCGACCGCCAGTCGGGAACTCATTCCGGCGTTGGGATCCAGTGCGCCGTTCAAGACTACCCACCGATGCAACTCATCAGCTGAGCCGAATTGCCCGTAGCCCAGTTTCCGGGGGAGCGCTTCGAGCGGGCCCATCCACCGGAGTTTGAGGTCGAGGTCTCGGCGCAGTTGCCACTATTTCTCACTTAGCACAGTCAATGTCCAATCACTCGATCGGATCGCCGAACGGTTTCATGCCCTTCTCAAGAACCGTCTTGGGAAACTGGCCGCTGCCGCAGAGGATGAATGAGCCGAAGTCCTTATACCATGCGTATTCCAGCGAAGCCGATCACTGATTCCAATCTGATGGCGATCAGGATT